>NZ_JBXBCF010000065.1:0-529285 GCF_056784235.1 Kovacikia sp. CALU 1929 | reverse complement strand
TAGACTTGTTGCGGAATAAGGGATAATCGAAAGGACTTCATCGAGTATGAGCCAGCATGATCAACCTCCATCGTGCGTTGAGTAACGACCGTCTGCTGCGTGCTCTGACAGGTCTAAATCGGCAAGCCTTTGATGAGCTATTGCCTGTTTTTACGGCTGCATGGCAAGCGCAGATACAAGCACAGGTACGACAACGTGCTCCTGGTGGAGGTCAAGCAGACAAAGCTCGATTGTCGAGTATGTCAGAGAAACTGTTCTACATCCTGTTCTACTTCAAGTGCTATCCCACCTTTGATGTGGCGGGAATTCTGTTTGACTTTGACCGCAGCCAAGCTCATCGCTGGATGCACCGACTGCAACCGATACTTGAAGCGGCTCTGGGGCAAAAGATGGTGCTGCCGGAACGAAAACTCGAAGGTATTGAGCAGTTCTTGCAACGCTACCCGGAAGTCAAAGAAGTGATGATGGATGGTACCGAGCGCCCCATTGCTCGTCCGAAAGACCCGGAGCGACAAAAGGAGCATTATTCGGGAAAAAAGCGGCGACACACTCGCAAACATCTAGCCGCAGTCGATGAAGGCAAACGGGTATTGGTGCTGACCCAGGCACGAGAGGGAAACGTGCATGATAAGCGATTGCTGGATGAGGAAGAGATAGGGAAGGGCATTCCTGATGAGATTGTGATTGCCGTCGATTTAGGATTTTTAGGGTTACAGAAGGAGTATGACAACATTGAGATGCCTCACAAGAAACCCCGAGGAGGCAGCCTCAGTGACGAGCAGAAACAGGAGAATCGTGAGAAAAGTAGTCGGCGAGTGCGATGCGAGAATGCGTTTGCGGGAGTGAAACGATACAGGATTGTGAGCGATGTTTACAGAAATCGTGTGACTAATTTTGATGACCGTTCGATGTTGACCGCAACGGGGCTATGGAACTTCTATTTGATGGCGCTGTACTAGAGCTTATGTGCAATGTGTTGAGCCGCTTCTGTTGAAGTTCTCACTGGAATGATTTCAAAATGACCGAGATCGTTCCAAGCTTTGATCCAAATATCAAACAAAGCTGGGTTATCCGTCTGCATGAGTTGGAAGCACCGAAAATAGTTCAAATCTACCCAACTATTCACATACTCAAGACCCGGTGGCAATTGACGACCACGGTCGCGGGCGCGACGATAGATATCAACAGCCGCTTCTGCGTTGAAATATTCGATGACCATGTAAAGCATGGATTTCAACCTCAGCAACCACTTCGTTAATTTAACGCACCGATTGCTCAGTCATCTCACAAATAACCTTTGAGTACAGCACAACTGATAACGCAAGCAACATAACGTTCTGAGCGGCTGTAAGTAGCTTTTGCAGCACAGTCAGAACCTCTTACCAGTCCGCTCCAGCAGGGTTATGCCGCGATTGCAACACTGATTCGATTAGCTTTGCGGAGACTCGTTCAGTCGCTGCTGAAGTTGCTGGACGTCCTCGAGCGATAAGCCTGTGGAAGAGACAATAATGTCGATTGCCACACCTCTACGCAACAAATTGAGCGCGATCGTCCGCGTATTTTCTCTCTGAATAGAGCGGTAAATCACAGATTCCTGCATGATGTCCCTCTGTACCAGACATAAATCACTTCTTCCTCTAATCGTAACCCAGCTAGAATCGCTGACGCTGCCCCATCAAATTCGCCTGTGTTGTCGGATCTTTAATCTGCTCGACAAGTTGAGTCACTTGCCGCAACATACCTTCTGGACTCTCGCTCTGTCCCAATGTTGCAAAGGGTAACAACCCAGGATATTGTAGGAATAGTAAAGCAGGTTGCTCCCACAACCGAACCACATCAAATTCATGACGGGTGCGCTCTAGTTCGTAGCTCGTTTGATAGGCAAGTTCAGATGTGGTGGGCTTGAGATAAATCACCACCTGTCTCATAGATTTATCTTTGTAGCGCCGATGCACTCGAACGCGATAATCCAACATCCGCAATGGGATTTCCTGCTTCGGTAGCGTTTGGAATTCGATATGAAGAATGGACTCTTCCGACTGGAGCACAATCATCGCATCGGCTCGAATTGGGTCGAGGGAGAGTTCGGAGGGTTGGATCTCAGTCAGGGTAACAGGTGTTCCGAGCAGCCAACTGGCGAAGTCGGCGGAGAAGTGCTCGGCAAGGAAGTGGCAGGTATCGTCATACATAAATGAATTGTAATACTTGCGATACCCATAAAATGACTTAACAGAATCTACTCACGTCCACAGTCACAATCTTGAGCGCGGTCGTACTTCTGGTTAGTGCTGGTCAGGAAACACTTGTTATGACACGCTGAACACTGATTCAATTGTTTCACTCAGCACGATTGATAGTATCAATATCTTCAGGCAAAACAACAGGAATTTCCGCATTGATAAATCCAGAGGCATCACGAGTTACGATCGCATCAACGCTATACGCTACCGCACAAGCATACTGTACTGCATCTTCAAAATCCTCGGAATTTAATGCAAGAGCTTGTTCTAGCACCTCTAAATCGACTGTACAAATGGTTAGATCGCTTAACACCTGAGTAATTGCATCTTGCGCCACTGCCCTTCCTGCTGCCCTACGAACAATGTAGTAAATGTTAGTTATTGTCGTTGCTGCGATAAACCCCTCAATTTCACCAGCATCAATACGTTCAAATAATCTTGCAGCATTTTCCACAAACGGCTCTCGTTCTTGTAAAAAATCAAGAACAACATTAGTATCAATCAGAATTCGCATTACTGATACTTCTCGGTCAGATAGGTTACATAATCCGTTTGGGCGTTACTTTCTCCTGTAGCTGCCGAAATCTTAGCAACACCTCGCAAACGCGACAGGTTCCCCCGCTTGGGCTTGAGGTTTGCTTCCCGTTTCAGAGAGTCTAGAAGAACCTGTACCAACTGCCAGCGATCGCCAGTAGGCAACTGCAATGCCTGATTTTGGATTTCTTGTAACGTCATCAGTCCTTTCCTAAGCAACTCTTGATCTATTGTAAATTGCTGCTGCCCTTATCGCCTGAAAGCACTGCTGGCTCAAGATGTCATACCATCTAACCTCGAACGCCAAGAGATAAGATTCTGGCTGTGCCTCAACCGAGAGATGAACGGCATAACGTTCCGGTTGAGCGGCAGCAGATCGACTATGTAATAGACGAAAAGACTCTCAACTGTCCGCTCCAACCGGGTTGTTATGCCGTTTTTTAGATCAACTCTCCGTACATTGATCGACTTCAGCTTTGTGCGGAGCCATTGAGTTGTTGCTGAAGTTGTTGCACTTCTTCGATCGACAAACCAGTACTGCGAACGATGGTTTCAATCGGTACACTTTCTTGCAGAAGATTGAGTGCGATCGCCCGCTTCTCCTCTTTCTGAGCTTCTCTCTGGATGGAGCGATAAACAGTAGATTCCTGCATGATGTCTCTCCGTAGTACGCGATAAACGACCTCATCTTCTAATTTTAACCCAGCTAAAATCGCTGAAGCCGCCATCAGGTTCGCTTGCATCGTGGGGTCAGCGATTTGATCCACCCTTTGAGCAGCTTGGCGCAATGTCTCTTCTGCATCCGCACTTTGACCTAGAACTGCGAAAGGAATCAGCCCAGGATATTGTAGAAAGAGTGAAGCAGGCTGCTCCCACAATCGGATGACATCAAACTCATGGCGGGTGCGCTCCATCGTAAAGCTCGTTTGATAAGCCAATTCTGAGCCAGTCTGCTTCAGGTAAATCACGACCTGCCGCATTGGTTTAGTTGGATCTTTTCGATACATTCGCACGCGATAATCCAAAACCCGGAACGGGATATTGTTCTTGGGAAGCGTTTGAAACTCGATATGCAAAACGGATTCATCTGATTCCAGCAAAATTAGGGCATCGGCGCGAATCGGGTCGAGGGAGAGTTCGGAAGGCTGAAGTTCTGCCATCGTGACAGACTCTCCCAGCAGCCAACTGGCGAAGTCGGCGGAGAAGTGCTCGGCAAGGAAGCGACAGGTATCGTCATACATGAATGAATTGTAATACTTGCGATACCCGTAAAATGACTTAACAGAATCTACTCACGTCCACAGTCACAATCTTGAGCGCGGTCGTACTTCTGGTCAGTCCTGGTCAGGAAAAACAATGCTGGGTTTCCTGTCGTTAACCCAGCCTACGGCAATCAGCGATCGCACTGACCATCCTCTGGATGCTTTCGCAACCACAGACCACACTCAAACCACTGCCTCAACCGACCACCTTCTGGGCGCTCTCGGTTCAACAGACAACCTTGAAGGACGAGTGCAAAGACTTGATGCGGAGCCAGCTAACTGCTCAAATCAGCGGCAGCAGATAACCTTGAACTCACCACCAGCGGCTTTCGTCTGTCCGCTGCATTTGAATTGGCATTGTTATGCCGACTATGCTGTGACCATTGCTGTTGTTGAACTAGGAGCAATTGGCTCAAAATGTAACACCATAATTTGCTCTGGACGTAGCCCAAGGGACTCATACGTGCGTCCGCTACGATCACTGAACTCTACTTCAAATGCTGTCCCACCAGCCAAAATTTCAACGACTGTACCTACCTGCCCTTGCCACAAATTGTACTGAGGGAGATCGACTATTAGAGCCACCACATCAAGTAAATTGACTGTATTAGTTGTCATTTTATATCACCTCTAAGAGCTACAGAGGATAGCAGGTTGTTAATCTTGGAATATCAGAATCATTTTCGATAATCCAGCCACTCCGAACGATCGCACTTCTATTTTGCCATTCAAGGGTGAAATCTATAGTGTAACGTTGCCCATATGCGTCTTGCCTTCCTGGGCGAACCTCTTGTGTTTTAATAATTTTGAGAAGAATTTGGCGCAGGTCTTCAGCATCAGTAGCAGTCATTCCTAAAATCGAGGAAAATAACCGAGCTTTGTGCTTACCATCATCATGATTTGGGTTGAGGCAGTAGTCCCGAAGTTTGCGAATATCAACTACAGCATTTTCGGCATATGGTAGTAAATTTATTGTGTTAGCTCTTCTCGCTTCAATCCCTTGCTGAACTTTTGATAAAGCGGCTAGAACATCAATGCTAGGATTGCGAACAACTTCTTCCTCACCTTCAAGACAGTCATACACAACGTAAGTCCATACACCAGGATTACCTGCTTCTGCACTCTCTCCTTCATAAAAAGTGATTGTTCCGTCCTCTTCGGATTCATAGTAAGCCGAATAAATATCTTCCCAGTCTAAATCTGAACTTCTCCGCACATCTTGAATTACATCCAAAACGCCATCAATGTGATTGGGTTGAGTTTCGACTTGTACTAGACGTTCCTCACTCCATATGTAGTTGTGTATTTCAAGAGGCATATACTGCTTGACCTTAATTCAGGTTCCTAAGCCGGAATCTACACTAATTTAATTCCGAAAGTATATAGAGTTACTTAAATGAATTGGATACGGTATGGATGTACGACAAACAGATGAGATTCAAGTATTTTCACCACCGAGGACTCAGCGGCATAACGTTGCCCATCACCCGCCGCAGATCACCTCTGCATCATAACTGATTAACCTTCGACGGTCGGTGTGCATGGGCATTGTTAGCTGGCGTATGTTATCTGTGACTGCTACTACTTACGATATTGAAAACCCGATATCCATGTGTTGTCAAAGTCTGTAAATGTTGAGTTTTGTGCCTTAACCCAACCTGCGCAATTAGAAATTGTACTTATTCGCCTTTGGGTTCAGGTTGTTGTTCAACTTTGGAAGAAAAAATGCGGTTTAACCATCCCTTAAACTCTTCGTTAAATGCGCCACTTACAGCCATCGAAGCTGGTATAGCAACTATTGCCACGAAAATTCCAATAATAGCAAGCCATTTTCCCCAATCGATTCCTTTCTTAGCTTCGGAATCAGGGACAGTTACCTGGCTGTGAGTCACACCACTTGTGCCAATTGGAGCATTAATAGGAGAGTTAATAATCTCAAATTTGTTTTCTGTTCTCGGTTCATCTGCCATTTTTTCTATCCTTTTAGAAGTGGTTCGCGTTGTCTGGTCAATTTGAGTAAGTAAGGCAGCAGACGAATCTTGAGGGATCTGCTCTGTTATATCTTCTTTCTTCCTTTGCTGGGCTGCCTGCAAAATATCGTAGCTATAGAACTTGCAGCGGCTTTGGATTGTTGGAACCAACCAAGAAAGTTGTGAAATATGACTACTTTCGTTTAATCTCTTTAAGCTAGTTAATTTATCAGCCATCATTTCAGGACGGCAATTCACCAAAGCAAGGGCAACTCTATTGAGAAAATAAATATCTCTTGTATACTTTTCTGGATATTCTAATGCATCGATCAGGCAATTCAATGTTTCAGCATCTGCTAATTCGGATAAGAGATCTATAGTCTCACTAGAAGATTCGTGACCTGGATCTTCTAAAGCCTTGAACAAATCTGGCAAAATCCCTGATTCTCTATCTCCTTGTAATTTAGCTAACTTGCCTAACTCAATAGCAGCTCTTTGCCAATATAAGTTTTTAGACTGAGTAATCTCAAGCAAAGGCTCTTTGAGGCTAAACCTCGAAAAGCTTTTCATGATTTCAGCATGAGGATCAGCATTAGTAGGCGCTTTCAATGAATCTAGGAGAACAGGAATGGCTTCTTTTTGCCCAAAATTACTTAAGGCACAAGCAGAATTTAGTCGGACATATCTATCAGAATCATGATTGATAGCCTTAAGCAAAGAAGGGACACAGCTTGGATCACCAATAATACCGAGAACTTTAGCAGCAGTTGAACGCAAACTTGGCGTCTGATGATGTTCTAGTTCATACATCATTCTTGGCAGAACTGTAGAATCCTTAAGATGTCCTAAGACAATAGCTGCACACCACGATATATTCCAGTCCTCATGCTTCGCTAAGTTCCTTAGTTCCTCAAGGTCTTCGGGATTATTTATACTCTTTAGCTTGATTAGTTGTTTAGCTGCTTCTGTACGAAGGCTGCTTCTGTCTTCGCCTAGTTTTTGTACTAAGAAGTGAATTGCAGCATCATACTTACTCTTACCTAAAATTTGAATTATGTGCTTCTGAAGCGTCTCATCAGACTCTTGGTCAAATGCTTGAATCAAGCTCGGAACAAATAATTCATAATCTGTAGAATTTTCAAGAAGATTTAGAATACGGTTTCTCTGATGAAATTCAGGAGAAGGAGGAGTAAATCGAATAGTTCTATATGCTTCAGCAGCATTTTTATGTATAGCTAGCTCCGCCAAGTCAGGCATCTGAATTTCTTCTTCAGGCTCTTTCCAACCAGCAGCTATCTTTCTATTTTCCTCATGCTGAGCATTTCTAAATTCCTCAAGCAGTTCTGGAATGATTCTTTCAGCATTCAATTGCATCAAAATTGATGCTGCCTGAGTCGTCATTAGCAACAATATATCGTACTTTTCTAACTTCTCACGTAAAAATTGAGTAGTTATTTGCGGTGAAAGATAGCTAAGTGCTTGAACATGGGTTGACCATAAATCTCCAGTCTTATCAGGGCCTCCCCACGACTTTTGAGAGAAAAACTTGTTGCTAATTTCGTCTAATCTTCTTATTAAAGTATCTATAGCAGCTTGATTGTGAGTCTCTCCTATATAAGACGCTGCGGCTTGAGCAATGTTGATATTTGAATGCGTTAAGAATGACAGAAGCTCTGGGATCGCTACTTCTGACCGTGTTTCACCCAAAAGCTCAACCTTTAGCCAGTCCGCTACAGGAAGCGCAATTACTTCTCCTACAGTTGCTTCATGAAAAGCTAAAGCTGCTTCTCCAGCTAGCCTTGCTCCCAACCTCAAATCGACATCCAATGCCAGCTTCACTACTTGCAGTGCCTGATCTCTATCAGTTACCAATGACAGCATCAAAGCGATGGGTTCAGTCCACTTTAAATAGTTAAGGTAGTCTTGTTGAAATTTGTTCTCGTTCTTAAGGAGATTAGGGAGTCCTTGTAACAAATATTTCGCTGCATAGTATTCTTGAATGAGTTGATGACAAAAACTGACCTCTCCTTTGTCAGTTTTTTGGAGTAAGTGATATTGAAGAAGATTGTTAAGTAAACTTTGAGATTGACTAAGATCAATTGGTGGATTACTTGGAAAATCAGTTAAAAGTCTCCTAGCATGTACTTCTGGAACTACTAAGCCTGGATTCTGGGGATCAGGCGAAACCAGCATATTAAAAGCTAGAAACTCTAATGATAAGTTCCAGCCTTGGAGGGTTTCCTTGGAAGCTTTAATACCCTCTTGATTTAGTTTATAACTCGTATAACTTTCAACAAATTTTTGAAATGCTTCTCCCAAGCTCTCTGGAACTTCCCCAGACTTACGAAAGATATCGTAAATCATCCATAAAACTAGAGGTGTCTTATTAAGTTCTTGATTGCCCTTATTCAGAAGCGTCAGGACTTGTTGTTCTTGCCCAGGCATGCACTCATCTACAAACCTTTTAATCTCCTTAGGTTTGAGGGGTTGTAGATTAAGTCTTTTTTTGATGCCCAGGTTATCTCTTGGATCTCGTGTAGTACATACAAGCGGAATTTTAGCGCGTTCACACTTTGCTCGAAAACTAACTAGTTTTCCGTAGATGTTACTGGCAGGAATCTCATTTAATCCATCTAGGAGTAGAAAAAAACACTTATCTTCAAATAAAAGCTTTTGAATTTCTTGAATGCTTAAGGCAATATCTGGCTCTAGCGATTCTTGAATTAGAGCTAGTATTCCCGTGAAATCATTATTGCTAGAGTCTGTCTCTTGATAGTCTTTTAGCTTGACCAGAACAGGAATGATAGGTTCTAATTCCTGAATTTCTCTATTCGTCAACCAAACTAACAGACGAAGTAATGTTGTAGACTTCCCCATACCTGGAGGACCTACTAGCAAAATATGCTCTATTTCGGAATATTTAACAATTTTTTCTAGGAAAGGTAATGAATCTAATTCATTGTCTTCAGGTTGGCCCTCTTTAAATTCCTGAGTCTGTAGTACTTGATCAAATATAAAAGTTTCCTGTCGAGCAGAGATAGCCTCGGTCAAACGATAACAATCCCACCACTGCTCATAATGTGTTATGAGAGAGTTCAAATAAGATGTGAACTCGCAATTTTTTTTGGTCTTACATGCCAAGAGTTTATTTAGAATTTCTTCTAATATCACTTTAAACTTTTCTGGATCAGACAGATGGTAGTGAGTGCCTTCAATAAAAATAGTGCCACCATCTTCAACAAAAGTTTGAAACCCTTTCGAGCTATCCCGGTTATATTGCTGCATTTGCTGATGAGTATGCAGCGCAGTTGCTAACTCAGAATTTTCATTGATCTTTTCTTCTACATGTGAAACCAACTCCACCAGAGATGCCTCCGGTTCATCCCGTAGCTTCTCGGCAATAAGCTGACACAGTTGGGCGATAGGGTCAGTCATCTTTACCCATACCTAATCCATCTGTCCCTGAAATTTCTGGAATGCCAGAGTTGCTGTTGCTCTTGCGGTCAAAGTTGCTGCCAGATCTACCATTGGCTTTTTAAGAGACGAAATTTTATCCCTCAATTTTGGCACTATTGCTCTAGATTTGCCCACTCTCTCAGCTACTGATTTGACAAACGCTTTCAGGTGACATAGAGACTTCTAAAGATAAGTGCAAGATCTATGTGCAGAGCCAGCTAACTATTATTTGAGCGGCATTCCTCTCTTCCAAGCAGGCTAACACACCCCAGAAGGGTATTTATCCAGCGTCCAAGTCAGCTATCTATTTTCCAGTGGATAGATAGCCTGCAAAAATGCTGGATAAGCACCTGGATTGATATATTATTCGGCACCCGTGCAGGCTATTTACCCAAATCGGGGGATTAGACGACTTTGGTGCTGGATAATATGCCTGAACCGCCTTTTATCCAGCATTTGAGTCGTATATTAGCCTCGCCAGAGCATTTTATCCAACAGGGTTCGGCAAATCTTCATGTTCTGGACGGAGTGCCTGTGGGGGATATTTAGTGCGATCGCCCCTCGCCGTAAGTTGAGTTGAGTTTACGTAGTTTGCAATAGAAGAGTTCCCGGCTGCGCCCTCCCACAGATCGCAGTAACACCCTTTTAACGAGTAACTTCTAGATAAATATGCTCTAACCTGACAGGTTGGCGAGCAATTGAATCAATCGGAATGCCATCAAAACGAGCCAGAATATCTTTCAGTTCCAGTGATTGGGGGAGCCAGAAGGCGAGGTCACTGCCGTAGCGTCGGTGAGTAAAGCCGAGTTCCTGGGCACGGGCGATCGCCCGCTCTTCTTTGGTTGTCTGCACCAGAATCACCTCCTGAGCCGGAATCCGCTGACGTAGTTCTGCCAGTGTCCCTTCTGCCAGCATTCGCCCTTGTTTCAGAATCCCAATTCGCTGACACAATCTCTCTGCTTCATCCAGTAGATGAGTGGTCAATAGGATCGTAATCCCCTGTTTCTGCTGCTGTCGAATCAAGTCCCACAGTTCATACCGAGCTTCCAGGTCTAAACCCGTCGTGGGTTCATCCAGAATCAGGAGTTTGGGTTGGTGGACGAGGGCGATCGCCAGACTCAACCGCCGCTGCATTCCACCACTTAGCCTTTCGGCTGGACGTTTCGCCTGCTCAGTCAGACCGACTGCCGCCAAACAGACCTCAACCCGTTGCCGCTTCTGCCGTCCACTTAGCCCATAGAGACTGGCAAAGAAACCCAGGTTTTCCTCACAGGTCAACGTCCGGTACAGCAGATTTTCTTGGGGAGCAACGCCAATCACCCGCTTCGTCCGTTCAGAAATGGGCTGTCCGCTAATTTCAACTGTGCCGCTGTCTGCCCGCAACAGATTGCAAAGGATATTAATCGTTGTGGTTTTGCCTGCCCCATTCGGTCCCAGTAAACCGTAGATTTCGCCTGAAGCGATCGCCAGACTCAAGTCCTGCAAGACGGGCTGCTGGTTGTAAGTCTTCTTCAGCCGTTCAATTTTTAGCACAACCAAGCTCCGCTGTAGGGTTGTTGTCCAGTCTACCCTCTCATCGCTGAGCTAACTCTGGAACCCGACCCAGCAACCCTGTCATCAATCGTAGGGCAGTCACTTTCACTGGCTGAACCGACTGCATCAGCAACAACCCCAGGCGACGCAACAGGAGCAGTGGCAGAACCCGATTAGAAAACATCCGATTTAGCACATCCGTAAAACCCAGAATCGTGAGATTTTCTACCTGCCGCCAGCGCTCGTACTGCTTGAGAACTGCCAGGTCGCCAATGTCTTTGCCCTGTTGATCAGCCGCTTGCAGAATTTCTGCCAGGGCAGCGGCATCCCGAATGCCCAAATTCACCCCCTGTCCACCCACGGGATGGCAGCAGTGAGCCGCATCCCCAATCAACGCCAACCGGGATTGCGCGTAGCGACTGCTGTGCATCAACTGGACGTTAAACAGGGAGCGATCGCCCACCAGGGATAGTTCACCCATCTGCTCTCCATAGCGTCGCTTCAGTTCCGTTAAAAACTGCGCCTCATCCAGAGCTAGAATTGCTTCTGCCTCGGCACTGGGAGCGGTCCAGACAATCCGACAGAGGTTATTCGGTAACGGCAAAATGGCAAATGGTCCTTCTGGCTGAAACCGCTCATAAGCCATATTGTTATGGGACTTTTCGGGTTGAATGAAGGCAACCACACAGGACTGCCAGTACTGCCAGCCACGGGTTGTAATACCTGCCTGCTGCCGAATGGGCGATCGCGCCCCATCTGCTGCAACCAGCAACCGGGAGCGCAACTGCCGACAGTCACCCTCCTGTCTTAGCTCTAACTCAACTGCCTCTGAGCCATAGACCACATTCACCAGTTCTGCTGGACATAGATACGTCACATTTGAGCACTGCCGCACAAAGTTCTGTAATGCAGCCAGCAACACCCGATGTTCTGCGACATACCCCAACACTTCGCTATTCAAATCACGCTGAGAGAACTGAACGACTCCCGGATAGTCTGCATCTGAAAGGCGAATTTGATCGATGGGGTTCACTTCAGGGCGCATCGCCTCCCACACCCCAATTCCCTCAAAAATTCGACTAGCCAGCAAATTAATGTGATAAGCCTGTCCCCTGGCAACCGCCGCTGATTCAGGTCTTGCCTCAACCAGCGCAATCTGTAAGCCAGAATCCTTAAGCGCACAGGCAAGGGTCAACCCGACCAGCCCCCCTCCCACAATCATCACATCGTAGTCAACGGGCTTTTGAGCATCAACCTGGAACTTGATTTCAGGTTGCATCGAAGGTTGGGAGATCGGGGGGACGGCAAGCTGATCCAGCGTCATCTTAAACAAAGTTCGTAAAAGTTCGTTACATCTATTGTTGCGCGATCGCCGAGCGGGATCAAGTTAAGGGGTCGGTGAGAGGAGTTGTTGGTTGTTAGTTGTTGGTTGTTGGTGGGCAATCAGTGGACATTGGCTCAGTAGGTGGTAGGTGATCTTAGATCTTGCACCATTCTCAACAAGCCTTGAGAAACCGGGTTTCTGAACGAAGAATCAGGGCTTTTAGGTTGAGTGAATGGCAAGAAACCCGGTTTCTGACACTGCTGCAAGATTTGAGTGATAGTTCATCTTTTGCGAACTCTTTGGATGGAAGATTGTAGTGAATAAGCTAAACCTATTTTTGGGGCGCATTAATGAAGGCAATTGTATGTACAGGATACGGATCACCAGAAGTTATGCAGCTAAAGGAGGTAGAAAAACCCACTCCTAAGGCTGATGAAGTATTGATCAGAATATATGCAACCACCGTATCTTCAGGAGACATCCACATACGCAAGGCTGACCCATTCGCAGTCCGATTGCTCTATGGTTTCATTAGACCCAAACAAAACACAGTCCTGGGGTGTGATCTGGCTGGAGAAATTGAGACAGTCGGCAACCATGTAAAACGCTTCAAAGCAGGTGATCAGGTCTTTGCTCAAGCAGGAATGAGTCTTGGCGCTAATGCTGAATACCTCTGCTTGCCTGAAACGGGAGCAATTGCTCTAAAGCCTACCAGTATGACCTATGAGGAGGCTGCCGCTATTCCTTTTGGGGGAACTACCTCGTTGATTTTCTTGAGACATAAGGGAAAAATTCAGCGCGGACAAACAGTTCTAATCTATGGAGCGTCTGGAGCAGTAGGTACGGCTGCTGTGCAGCTTGCCAAGCACTTTGGCGCAGAAGTAACCGGGGTATGTAGCACGGTGAATCTGGAATTGGTGAAATCTCTAGGGGCTGACGAGGTGATTGATTATACCAAAGAAGATTTTAGCCAGAGAGGTAAGACCTACGATATTATTTTTGACACCGTAGGCAAGAGTCCGTTTTCGGTTTGTATAAATGCACTCAAGGAAGACGGAATTTACTTAAGAGCCGTCCACATGGATCTGGCTTCGATCCTGCGAGGGCTATGGACTTCAATGAGTAGCCGTAAGCAGGTCATCGGTGGAATAGCCATCGAACAACAAGCAGATTTAATTTTTCTCAAGCAGCTAATTGAGGCGGGAAAGATGACATCGGTCATCGATCAGTGTTATCCGTTGGAACAGATTGCCGAAGCTCACAGATATGTTGAACAGGGACACAAGAAGGGCAGTGTCGTCATAGTGGTAGGTCAAACTGGCAAACTCTAACTCACCCCAATGCGGTACGGCTCTCGGTGAGAGTAGCAGTTGAGAAGTTGTGAATAGAACAAATCATAGGATTGTCAAAACTTTTTGTCAGAACTTTAACGATCGCCCGCGCCAGGTCCAACCCCAGCCGGTTTCTGTTTTGATAATAGAGGCAAGGGCGATCGCTGAAACTAATAACCCTCCGATGCCAGTCAACCACCAGTAGCGGGGTGGAATGCCGACCATCTGGTACAGGGATTGGCGTAATCGGTATTGGGACAGAATGACTGTAACCGCTACCCCTAGAGCTAGCCAGCCAGCCCAATTCAGTCCAACGGTGATTGCTTGAATGGTCAGGGCGATTAGCCCCAACCAGGGAAGGGTACAAATCCAAAACGTAACTATGGCAGAGTAAAGAGTCAACGATAGGTTGCGGCGAGAACCCAGATACCAGTTCTTCGTCCAGCCTTCCCAAATGGCTGCCCAGGAAGAATACATCCGCACAGATGCCAGGTTTGGTCCCAGAGCATACTTAAGCTTCAGCCCTGCTTGCTTCACCCGACGTGCCAGTTCCACATCCTCCACCACTTCGTTGGCAACCGATTGATGCCTCCCTATCTTTTCGTAAGGAGATCGCTGGAACAACATAAACTGTCCATTGGCAAACGCTGTTTCGCTGGCAGGATTATTAACCTCAACAAAGTCAAAACCGATCGCTAGCAGGGTCAAAATCAACGGCTGTACCAGCCATTCTGCCAGACAACCACAGATGACCTCTGGACAGATCGTTAGTAGGTCAATCTGTTCGGTTGACATGGTTTGAATAGCCGTTGCGATCGCTCCCGGCTTCAATCGCACATCCGCATCCAAAAACAGCAAATACTCGCCCTTAGCTTGCTGTGCCCCCTGGACGCACGCCCAGTTCTTACCCATCCATCGCTCCCCTGAAGGGCGAGGTTTGCCTGCCAACACCTTCAATCGGCTGTCTGCTAAGGTTTTCTGTAATTTCTGAGCAATTTCCAGGGTGTTATCACTGGACTGATCATCGATCATCCATACTTCCAGTAACTCCGCCGGAGCCTCTGTGCTGGCTAACACCGAAGTCAGGCAGTCCCTAATGTTAGCGGCTTCGTTATAGGCAGGGATGATAACAGAAATTTTTGGTTGTCCGGGACTGAAATCGTCAGGCAGAAAACCCTGGTTACCAGCGATCGCAGGTTCAAGTCTGGGAGCCGATACAACCGTTTGGCGTAAACGCTTGGACTGAACCACAACTCCAACCAGCGCAACCACCAATACACCCAAAATGATTACGGTCCCCACTTGAACAGCCTCCACCGATTCTAAACTTGCTAAACCATGTCCATCTTGACACCGATAGAGTGAAGGAGTGGAGGAGTGGAGGAATGAGGGAGTGAAGGAGTGGAGGAGTGAAGGAGTGAAGGAGTGAAGGAGCAACCTCATCACCTCATCACCTCATCACCTCTTCACCCCATCACCCCATCACCCCATCACCCCGGTTTCCTGCTTAAGAGGGTGTGCAATTTGAAGCTTGTTTGCCAGCATGGAGAAAAATGATATGGGAGTTTAACAATGGCTGGTTCAGTAAAAGAACGAATTTCATCCGATTTGAAACAGGCGAAAGATACGGGTAAATTGCGCAGCGATCGCATCCGTGAAGTCCTTTACTCTGCCATTTCAGACATTAAAACCGAGTTGAAAGAAGGCTCTAGCGAACTGCGTTTACTGGTAAAGGATGCCTTTTCTACGGCGATCGCTGCCATTCAGGAAACCAGTAGCGAAGTGAAGGAAGAGGTTGAAGCCACTGTTGAAGGCGTGGTTGATGGGATTAGCCGCAAGCGTCAGGAAAAGATTGCTGAGACCGAAGCCAGTATCAAACAGCTAGAGGCAACCCTCGAAACTGAAGAAGCGGCTTTAGAGCAGGAGATTGAGAGCAGCCTGGTCGCGATGCAAGAAGCTGGACAAGAGGCACCCGACAAAGTGCGAGAGCAGGTAGAAGCGGCGATCGCTACTATCCAGAGCAGTGAAGAGGTCATCCTGCTCAAACAGCGTTATGCTCAATTGCAAGCGCAGATAGCACTGTTACGGGCAAATCTGGCAGCACGTAGTGGTCCCTACTATGACCGGGCACAGGGGCATTTGGAAGAAGCTAAAAACTGGTACAACAAGGTGCAGCCCAGAGCAGAAGAGTTGAAAGGACAGACAGATCAGACCGTGTCCCAACTGCAACAGAAAATTACCGAAGCCGGGGCCGCCCTCAGTCGGCGGGAGACCCAGGTGCGCCAACTCCTGAATGACCTGCTGCATCAAGCAGCCGGGGCAATGAAGGAAGACAGCAGCAAGGCAAAACCAATCGCTCAACTGCCCCCATCTGAGGACGAGCTATAAATTAGTTGCACCCGTTCCAGTTTCTTGATCCATGATTGGCGATTAGCGGGTTGCCCCTTCCCTAGCCTCTTCTATGGCATGGCTGGCTTCCCAGCCCAACATCGCCGTTTTACGCTCCAACCCCCAGTAGTAACCACCCAGTTCCCCTGATTCTCGAATGACACGATGGCAGGGAATCAGGTAGGCGATCACGTTCCTGCCAACTGCACTGCCAACGGCTCTGGCAGCGGTGGGGCGACCAATCAACTCGGCGATCGCCTGATAGGTGGTTACCCCTCCAAAGGGCACGCTTAACAGCGCCCGCCAGACCTGAATCTGAAAATTAGTGCCCTTGACTAGCAGCGTTAATGGCTTGTGCGGTTCTGAAACCGCAGCCAAATCTATGCTGACGGCTTCAGGGTTAAAAATCAGATCGTGCAGGGGTTGGGTTGTTTGAGGGGCGTAAATCAGTTCAGCCCGTTGCCAGCGCTGCCGCAGGGATTGCTCAGCAACTTGCTGATTGGAGGTACCGAGGAAATGGAGATTACAAATCCCGCGTGCGGTTGTTGCCAAGAGGGATTCACCGAAAGGGGTGTCATGGATCCCATAGGTGATTTGTAGCCCTGCGCCGCCTGCTTTAAACTCACCCGGAGACATCGCTTCGACATTTACAAACAAATCGTGTAAGCGCCCTGGACTCGACAACCCTACATCCAGAGTCAGATCTAACAGGCTTTTAGTCTGAATGATCTTTGACTTGGCATATTCAATCGTGAGGTACTGTAAAAACCGTTTGGGGCTAATCCCTGCCCACTGAGTAAACAACCGTTGAAAGTGATCTTCACTCAGCTCAATGTGCTGGGCGACGGTTGCTAAATTTGGTTGGCTCAAGTGATGCTGCCGCATAAATGCGATCGCCTGAGCTATGCGGCGATAGTCTTGACTGCTCTCACAAATACCCATGCTGTTCATAAAGCCACACAGTCTGAGGTGAAGGATTTTTTGGCATTTTTTTCACTTTACTGACTGCATGGCTTCAGAACCACCCGTTTCTTGGGATTTTTCTTGGGATTGGGTATTGCGATTAGAACTTCGCGGCGGTGGATGAGGGGATGAGTTACCGTCAAACGAGTGCGATTCCGCTAAGGTTTGATCAAATATCGCTCGGATTTGCTGTGGGAAAAAAGAGTCTGCATCCGCCGTAAGTGTAGATTAGCAATGGCTGTAAACAGGACTAAGCTACTCACGACTAATAGGGTGAGAATGAGGGGATGGGCAAAGGTCGTGGCTAACCCCAGCCCTACGCTGGTTCCTAAGGTTGTGGTCAACAGAGAAGCTGCGATCGCCCGTCCTTTGGACTGTCCTTGAGCGATTAGTTTTTCAACGATGGTTCCAAGGGCGATGCCAGCGATCGCCCCTCCGATCATTCCGGTCACTGCCCCAACGATAATGACAGGTCCGGTTGCAGAGATTGAGCCTGCCAGCACCCTCATCAATCCAACCGCTCCCACGGAAAGCGCCGCCAGAGTGCTGGCAGTTGACCCGACCCGCCAGCCCGAAGACCGCATCAACCAGGCAGCTAGCTCCAGCCCAATTCCACCTCCCACTACTGCACCAAACCCTGCCATTCCAGAAGATTCCGCTACTGCCCCTGCAATTAGCACTATCCAGGCAATCATCCAACTGATTCCCAGGGAAAATAACCCCAAAAGGGATAGCATTCCATAGGGCAGCAGGGTGGAGTCAACCGGGACAGGAGCGGTTTGAATCAGTAAATTGAGAGAATAGGTCTTTGCCAGGGTATTTGTCTGCAATAAAAGCCTGCGATGATAGGTTTTACAGGCCATTAGCTTTCGCGTGTCTACCGTAATCTGGCAATCCACCTGGTTGTCAACAAAGGTTGAAGGTGTAACAGAAATCCAACGAAACAATTCACGGGATGGATCGTTGGGATGGGGTGCCATTTCCCAATGCCCTTCCAGAATCGTGTCTGGAATAGGATTCGTAATCACGACGGTATAGGTCAGAAGCTCACCCAGACGGGCAGCTCTCAGTTCTACATTGGACTGGCTAAATTGAGCCTCTGGAGGACGCAGAGGTGACACCGGCACGGCGGCTAGGGCAGTGACTGCATTAGGGAAGCGATCCTTCAAACGTGGCTCTACCATCTTCTCCAGCCAGTTGACCCAGTGCGCATTTAATTTGGGAACCAGATGTTTGAAACTGACGCGGTAGCTAATGTCAACCAGATCTCCAATCCGATCCGCTGTCGTGCCGGTCAGGAGGCAGATTAAAGTCATACCTAAGCCGTAGAGATCGGATGCTTCTGTTAACTGACGGTTGAACAATTGCTCCGGTGGCATAAAGCCGAGGGTTCCTTTCACCACACTGCTAACGCCCACTTCGCCCTCGCCAATATGGGCAAAGCCAAAATCAACTAGATACACACTGCTTGCGTCGCTGACCAGAATATTGGCGGGTTTGATATCACGATGAATCACAGGTGGAATCCGGTTTTGTAGATAAACTAGAATTTCCAGGGCTGCGATCGCAATTTGTTTAATATTGTCCGGATTAAAGCTACGCGACTCTGATAAAGATATTGCAGGCTTATACTCCTGAACCATGCAAAATCCATCTGCCGTATGGAAGCTATCGAGATAGCGCGGAATACCTGGATGGTTGAGATCCTTCAGTAATTGGATCTCCCGATCATAGGCATCATAGTCTGACCAGCTTGAACCTGTTTTGGCAAACTGAAACTGCTTAATCACAACCTGTTGTTCAGCTTTCGCATCTAGCGCGAGGTAGGTGACTCGACCTCCGGCTCGATTGTGTCCTAACTCCTTTTCAACGGAGTAGCCATACTGAAAAAAATCTGGAAAGGTACTCATGATAATTGTCAGATTTGTTGAAAGGGAGAAATCTCAATGCTTCATGCATGTCTTGCCAAAAGACCAACTGCCACTTCGTCTATACCTGAACTCAATGAAACCCTTTTCCAGCAACGGGCTTAAGCCATATATAGTAAACAATTCTATATAGAATCAATCTGAGCAATTACGAACTACCATTTGCCAACATCAAGATAGTTAAAAACATATACTGTTAAAGCAAATCAGAATGGATTTATACTTCCTTCCGTTCTGTGGTGGGTGAAACAATGATGCTACAGCCATCAGTTTAAAGTCTACGTGAAATTTAGAAAAAACAAATAATTTATTAGAGATTATAACGTTTAGTTATGCTTTTTCTATTGTGCAATTCCAGTCAGAAAACTTTTCAAGAACATCTGAGGGTGGGCTATCAACTTCAAAATTAGCTCGCTCCTTAAACCGTCCAGTCAAAGCATACTTAGCTAAAGCGAGGTATTCTCGAAAAATGAACATTACCTGCTCATGAGAACTCCATTGCGGGGGTAGGGGACTGAAATAGGGTAAAACGGCAAACCCAAAACCACGAAATAGAAAAAATGAACGCAACATATGCGGTGGATCTGTCAGAAGAAGAATTCTTTGGACCTTCTGGGGACGTAAAATAGCTGATGTGTAAAGAGCGTTTTCCTCTGTGGTTTGTGAACAGCTTTCACCCTGAAGTACCTGTCCTGGAACCCCCATTTCCTTCAGATGTTCAACAATCGGTTGGGCATCGAGCATTCCACTGGCAAATACCTGAGATGCCCGCCCGTCCGTCCAAAGTTGCTTAACCCGTGCAATTCGTTCAGGTCTCAGGGAATCCCCCCGTCCCAAAACAACGATGGCATCGACTGAACTCCCCGAATCTTGCGGCAACGAAAAGGTTAAACCCTTTAGTGCCAAACTTGCTGCGATGGGTGAGGTTGCCATCCCATAAATTAGGACACCAATCAGAACTGGTTGGATAACACGGTGCCGCCATCGCCGGGGGCTGATCAACCAGGCGATTCCAATCAATGTCAGCAGAATTAAAAATTCAATAATAGGCACACTCTTAGCCCAAGCCCTTATACGGAAGTCATCTCTCAAGAGCCTTTTGCTGATACCAATAATTTATAAGGGGCATAGCATTTGCCAACCTGGTTGATTGGAATTTCTACACACTCCCCGACCGAATGCTACACCCATGCTCAGGGATGTGACTATTTGTTCAAATTATTCAAACAATCCCTTGACTATGGCAAAGCTGCAAGACTAATCATCCAGGGATTGTACTCCTAAAGAGGCAGGTTCCCGTTCAAGGGTTGGTTCAATTGCTTCACTTGGATAATAACGATGGTAAGACTCTGGCAGAGGCATAACATAGTCTTTAGAGCCATTGGCAACAATCCCCAGGATGGTTACCTGGAACAATTTAATGCTCTCTAAAGCCTGGGCTAGTGCAGAACTTTTGGTTTTACCCAGCCCTACAACCATTGCAATCCCATCCGTTTTAGAAGCGATTAGTTTGGCATCGGCTAAACCTAATAAGGGGGGCATATCATAGAGAATCAGATCAAATGTTTGTTTGAATTGTTCCATCAAGTTCTGCATTTTCTGCGATGAGAGCAACTTGGTCGGATCAGGAGGAACCTGTCCAGCCGTGAGAACAAACAGGTTACTTTCGATGGGTGACTGCTGAATCACCCGTTCGTACTCAAAATCAGACGCAATCAGGTTACTCAGTCCATAGCTGTTGGTCAACCCCAATCGATTGTGGAGTTGAGGCAGACGCAGATCGGTGTCTACCAATAGAACCTTTTGACCTAAAGCGGCAGCAGCTAGAGCTAGATGAACTGAGACTGTCGATTTGCCTTCACCGGGGGAAGAGGAACTAATTGCCAGCGATCGAATTTGGGTATCAGAACTAAGCAGGCGAATGTTGGTGTAAAGAGAACGAAAAGCCTCTAAAAAGGGTGAAGTTGTATATTGACCAGGATGGGATCCGCTATTAAAACTGAACTTCTGCCGCATCTGCTGCATCAACCCCATAACGTCGGCTATGGAGGTTACTTTTTCAACCACACTTAACTCATGCATTTCTTCCAGATCTGGATTGTAGGGAATCACACCCAAAACCGGTAGTTTACTGGCTTCCTTAATATCCTCAGGGCTGTAGAACACGCTACTCAACTTATCGAGCAGAAGGGCAGCCCCGACACCCAGCAATAGCCCAAGGATAGCCCCCAGCATTGTGGTTCGTTTAACATTGGCGGCAGATGGAACTGGATCGACTGGAGCCGTCAAAATCTGCCAGGGTGTTTTTCGCTGTCCTGCATCAATCCGCAGTGCCTCTCGCTTTGTTAAAAACTGGTTCAGGTTTTCCATGGCGATCTTCAGATCTTGCTGAATATCTGCGTACTGGCGAGAAACCACCGACAATTGCTTTACCCGCTGGTTCAGCATTGCCTCAGATTGAGCCAGGATAAAATTACGAGTTTCCAACTCTCGAATCTTGCTGCTAACCGCTTCCTGAGCACGCTCTCCCTCTCGACTCAACAAAGGAAGAAGGTTCTGTTTTTGATCGCGTAAAACCTTGACGTTCGGTGTATCTTCTTTAAACAGCGTAGATTCTTTTGCAATCTCGCTTTCGACATTCAACAGTTGATTAAGTAACGTCTGGTAGCGAGAACTGTCACTCAATGCTGACGAAGCCGCCGGCTCATCTGAGCGCTGCGAAAGCTGCTGAGTCAAATCGAGGTAGAGAGCACGCGCCTCGTTCAATTTAAGTTGAGTTTCAAGCCGCTGTTGTCCAACTGTATTGGTTTGATCTGCCAGTTGCTTGCTGGTTGATTCTGGGTCAATCAGGTTATATTGCTGGCGAAAGGATTGGAGTTGATCCTGAATCCCATTAACGCGCTTTTGCAGTTGGGGTAACTGGGCATCCACAAATTCGATACCTTGCCTGACATCTGACAGACGTTCTTCCAAACTATAGCTTAAGTAAGCGTCTGATACTTGACTCAAAACTGCTTTTACCTTATCTGGGTTTTTGTCCTGATAACTGACAGCTAAAATCTCACTGGTGGGGACTGGAGTAACAACCAAGTTAGCCATTAGCTCGTCATAGGTGATATCTGGATACTTGACTTTTAACTCGTCGGCAATGGGAGAAAGTATTTTTGGGCTTTTCAGAACTTTGAGTGTTGTTTGATCTAAGCCTTGCTCAACGGTCTTCTGCTGCTGCTGTTCTCGGTTACTCAAAGTTTGAGGAACTGACGAAATGACCTGACTTTCAACCGTGACGGGCTTGGTCAGAACCTCAAACCCAGACTGATAGATGGGTGTGCTAGTCATTGCTTTCAGCATTGCAGCAGAGGTGACAACCACTGTTACACCAGCAATCACGGGAAGTTTGCGGCGTAGAGCCGCAAACACCTGACCAAGATTAAGTCCACCTTCGTCGTCATCTTTGGGGGAAGATGAGTTGGCTGACGGTAGCCACTGGAAACGTTTGCCGTCAACACCGGGGGGCACTGGA
Source organism: Kovacikia sp. CALU 1929 (assembly GCF_056784235.1). Taxonomy (NCBI): domain Bacteria; kingdom Bacillati; phylum Cyanobacteriota; class Cyanophyceae; order Leptolyngbyales; family Leptolyngbyaceae; genus Kovacikia; species Kovacikia sp. CALU 1929. Next base: position 506,833 of record NZ_JBXBCF010000065.1, on the reverse strand, counting down.
TAATGCTGTTCAGTCTGCATATTGAACTACATTCATTACTAGATGTGGAAGGGGAAGTAGTCTTTAACTTGACGGCGACGTGATTATATCCATGATGCAATTTAAATCCTGGTTTAGTGCACCCCTGCGAGAAATTCTTTATCAAACGAGCGTGTATAGACCAAAAACTGATAATGACAACCACTGAACTGACTATCAATAAGAAACTTCGAGCGGCAACGCCTGAAAATGCTGATTACTCTCTATCCCTAGTAGCTGCTCCCTGACGGTTAATACAGAAGACAGTTTCAGACTCAATCAATCAATTTTTCTACTGCATATATTAAATATTCATCATCATATGACCTCACCAGATTACTCAACTTTTTGGAGTTCAATCAACAATCACTGACCCGTTAGGAGCCTAAAGATGCTGAATATCGACAGAAATCCATTAATTGGTGTCAAAACGCTACTCAAATTATCTGAAAATGTAGTCAACCCAGAGCGTTCGACAATGATAATGTCATCGTTATAAAGCGGTGGATTGGTTGTTTCATTCAATTCATTGTCAAAATTGATGTCAATTTTACGCTTTGAGATGGTGCCATTGGGATTTAACCGAATCAGGTCAACAGATTTTTTGCGTGCTCGAATTGTAAAACCTCCGGCTGTCAGCACTGCCTGATTGAGGGGAGTGTTGGGTGGGATCCTCACCAGTCCGGGATTCTTCACCTCACCCACGATATTGACGCGAATACTATCAGGAGAGAAGCTGGCAGCAGCAATTTGAATTGAGTCCGTGGTTGAAATTTCAGTTGCGGTGGGTACAACAATGGTGTCCCTATCTTGCAGGAACATATCCTGACTAACATCCCCCTCCTTTAAGAGCTTCCAAAGATCAATCGATATAGTTTGTTCCGATCCATTTTTTGCCAGACGACGAACCTGAATCTGGCGAATATCTGCTTGAGGTTTAATCCCTCCAGCAATCTGAATGGCACGGGTGATAGTTGGTGGGGTTTCGATGCCTCCCGTCCCAGATGCCTGACCCGTTTCTCCCGCCGCTCCTGTTCTGGCGGAGGCGGTGACGGTATGCGGTCCCGGACGATAAACTTCGCCAACCACTGCCACATTGAGCGCCTGACTCCGATCGGCACTAAAGTTAGCAGATGCGATTTGAATGGATTCAGCCAGGTTAGTTTTGCTGATAGTGGGGATAAAGATAGAATCCCCAGCTCTTAAAGTAATATCTTGACGTGCAGCCCCGGTTTGCAAAAAATCCCAAAGATTAACTTTGATAATTTGCTCTCCTGTTTGCCTCGATCGCCGAACCTCTACATTCCGGAGATCTGCCATCTGGGTAATGCCGCCTGCCTGCTGTAGTGCTCGTGTGACGGTTGGTAGGCTAGCAGTTTCCCCCGCTGATAGGGTGTAGGCTCCTGGACGGTTGACTTCTCCCAAAATACCCACTTGCACGGAACGAGGAGTAAGCAATACGACGTTAACAATTGGATACTTGAGGAGGCTGGCGTACCGGCTAGAGATGGCATCAGCCGCTTCCTTCAAAGTCAGCCCTTGAACTGAGACGGCTCCAATCCGTGCCAAGTTGACGGTCCCATCTACCAATACCTGACTGTCACTGCTCAGTTCAGCAACTTTGAAGACTTCAACCCGAACGCGATCGCCAGGTCCTAAAGTATAGGCATCTTCTAAAACTGTAAGAGGAGTGTTAGAGCTTGAAGTGCTTGTAGCCAAACTAGCAGACGGTTGGGCAATGACTGGAACGTAGAAGGCAAGCTGGGAGGAGGCTGTAACCAATGCTGATACAGTGAGACGTGTAACCAATAATGCAAAGTGACTAAAACGACCGTCAGAGGCTCTCAGTGACATAAGATTTTTCAATGACTTGAAAGCAATTCCATACTACCGTTATCTTTCCGTTGTGTTTTCGGCATTACCTAATCTTCATTGAAGAGGCTTTTCTAAGCCGGTAGCCTTTTCTTCCTAAAAAGCGATCGCAGAACGGGTTAGGATCCTTAATGGTTATCCTAATTTTCTATCCTTCACGTCTTTTTCATGGGTCTCAGGATTATTGATGATTTTGATGGAAATTTTGTCTTGGAACCCGCTGCCAGAGACACTCTGTTTGATCTGTTAAACAGTGAGGCGTTTCTCAAGCAGGTGACTGAACAGTTGCAGTGTGCTCAGGTTGAGTTTACAGAACTTCTGTTTCAACCCGTTCCCTATAGTCAATCAACACCAAAAGGGATGCCCGCCGAGTTTGAACCGTATTACACTGCTGTCGATCATGGCATTATTAATGTGCCTCCTAACTTTATGTTTAAAGCTAAGATTTTTAAGCCTAGCCGACTGTGTGCAATTTATCGGAAGGTTGGTTGACTTCACCTCTCCCGTCGTATGACTGATATTCCCTCTCTTGCTAGTCTAGACTTCCTCCCTTACATTTCTTCTAATGGGCAACTGCCTGAGCAGTTTCAAGCTAATGTGGGGGTCTACGCCGTGTTTGATCAAAATCAAATTTTGCAATACATCGGCTATTCGCGGGATGTATATCTCAGCTTGAAACAGCACCTCGTGCGCCAGCCCCAAGCTTGCTTCTGGGTGAAGGTGAAGACGATCGATCGCCCCAGCCGTGCAGTGTTGGAATCTATCCGCGATCAATGGATTGCAGAGAATGGCTCTTTGCCTGTGGGTAATGACTCTGATGCAGCGAAATGGAACCAGCCGATTGATATCAGAATAATGATGAGTTCTGACGAGCAGAGCCGTTATGCTTCAGCGATCGATGAGCTGACCCAGACCAAGGTGTTGAAGCAGGTTGCCCGTCGGGTGGAAGCCGAGATTCTGGAACTACTCAGGGAACGGGGTTTACAGGATGAGACTCGGTTCAACCCCAAACTAAAAGAGGCAGGTTTGCTCGATTTAAAGTAGTTGGCTCCACAAAAACAGAGGGAATTTAGTTTTGTAAAGGGGTTGGTGGTTTCGGCAGGGGAGCGGTTTGAGCCAGGAGGCGATCGCGCCCTTCAAGTCATGCCATTTTCCCCTGGTTCTGGGAAACCGTTAGAGTAGCATTGGATGGTCGCAAGGCAAACCTCCCTCTTACGTGGGCAACAACCCTTTTCCTGCCAGCCATTCCCGGTTAAACAGCTTCGATTGGTAGCGGCTGCCGCTGTCACAAAGAATCGTCACAATTGTATGCCCCGGTCCCGTTTCCTTTGCCAGGGCAACCGCTGCACCCACATTAATTCCTGAAGAACCGCCCAAAAACAAGCCGTCTTTTTCCAGAAGTTGATAGACCAGCCTCACAGCCTCGACATCATCCACTCGAATCGCATCATCCGCCGGAGCCTCAGCCATATTTGCAGTCACTCTGCTGTTACCAATCCCCTCTGTAATAGAATTGCCTTCAGTTGTGATTTCTCCAGTCTTGACGTAGCTATAAAGCCCACTACCCATCGGATCGGCAACAACACAGCGGATCTTTGGGTTCTTCTCTTTCAGAAACAGGGCAACTCCAGCATAGGTGCCACCGGTTCCGGTTGAGGTGACCCAGGCATCAATCTTGCCGCCAGTTTGTGCCCAAATCTCAGGTCCCGTTGTTTTGTAATGGGCATCCCGGTTTGCCAGATTATCAAACTGGTTTGCCCAGATCGCATTTTCCATTTCCGCGGCAAGCCTACCAGAGAGTTTGACATAGTTATTCGGATCCCGGTAAGGAACCGCAGGAACCGGGCGTACCTCTGCCCCTAGAGTCCGCAGCAAGTCCATCTTTTCCTGAGATTGGGTTTCTGGGATGATAATCAGGCACTTGTAACCCTTGGCATTACAGATGTGCGCCAGTCCAATTCCGGTGTTTCCAGCCGTACCTTCGACCACCGTGCCTCCAGGCTTAAGTAGCCCTTTTTCTTCCGCATCTTGAATGATGAAAAGGGCCGCTCGGTCTTTTACAGAACCGCCGGGATTCAGGAATTCGGCTTTACCAAGGATCTCGCATCCCGTTTCGTCACTCAAGCTGTTGAGCCGAATTAGCGGGGTGTTGCCTACGGTGCCAACAAATCCATGCTTAATATCCATTCTAAAAACTACCTGAATACATCCTTTTAAAAATTTTCGCTCAATATCTGTAAGTCTCAACTCCCACCATCAAATTACTGGTGGTTGAAAGCCTGGACTGATGGGATCGTTATGATAAAAATTAAGTTGTGTTCACAATTGGTGTCATGGCGACGCTGCTACCTCACCTTCAATCTAAGGAAGTTTTTTACCCAAGTTCTGACGGAGAACCTGTGGCGGAGACCTATGTTCATTTCTACGCCCTCCTGGTTACGCTGGAAGTTCTCCGGCAATATCTGGAGGGTCGTCAGGCAACGGTTTTAGGAAATCAGTTTCTTTACTATGCTCAGGGGTTGCCCAAGCTAAGGGTGGCTCCTGATGTGATGGTAATCTTTGATGTACCACCGGGCGGGCGGGATAATTACAAAATTTGGGAGGAAGGTCAGGTTCCAAGGGTCATTTTTGAAATGACTTCCCAGTCCACTAGAGAAACCGATCAGACTTTTAAGAAAACACTTTATGAGCAACTAGAGGTGAAGGAGTACTGGCTGTTTGACCCAAAGGGTGAGTGGATTGAGCAGCGATTGCAGGGATATCGCCTACAGGGAAATCAGTACGAACCGATTACGGATGGTCGCAGCGAACCGTTGCAACTACGTTTGGAAGTGGATGCAGCGTTAATTGCGTTTTACCGCGAAGATACAGGTGAGAAGCTTCTAATACCGAGCGAATTGGCACAGGCGTTGCGCCAGGAAAGTGTGGCGAAGCAGGAGGCAGAAGAAAGAGCCAGGCAAGCAGAGCAGCAAGTAGAGCAGCTAAAGGCACAATTAAGAGCATTGGGCGTTGACCCAGATGCGATCGCCTGATCTTTTGCTTCCCAAAAAACCTGGAGCGATTACTCACAACTAGCCACTAGCGATTCATTCTTTTCTAAGCCACCTAATGATCAACTTGCCGACTAAGATTCCGGATTTCTGAATCAGGCGATCGAGCATCGAACTCACCTCAAGCAGAAACCAGGAATCTGAAAAGTGGTCGAATACGGACTAAATCCTAATTATTGCCTTCAGACCTCAGTAATAAAGGAATCTCAAAGGCAGGGCAGGGTGAGCCGTCACCACCCTGCCAACCCTGAATCAGGTGCCTTTACTTGTTCGGTTGAGGTGTCATGCGCAGGTAGGATTTGACTTCAGTGACCCCTTTAGGAAACTTTTGCTTTGCTTCTTCCGTGGGGATGGATGGGACTACGACGCAATCATCGCCATCCTTCCAGTTGACTGGAGTCGCTACGCTGTAGTGGTCAGTCAATTGCAAAGAGTCAATTACTCGCAAGATTTCTTCAAAATTGCGTCCAGTGCTGGGGGGATAGGTAATAGTCAGCCTCAACTTTTTCTGGGGATCAATCACAAACACCGTGCGCACAGTCACCTTCGCATTTGCGTTGGGGTGAATCATGTCATACAGCTCAGATACCGACTTATCGGCATCTGCCAGAATTGGGTAGTTAACGGTGGTACGCTGGGTTTCGTTAATGTCGCCGATCCAACCTTTATGAGATTCAGCATCATCAACGCTGAGCGCAATCACCTTTGCATTGCGCTTGTCGAACTCGGGCTTAAGTTTTGAGACTTCACCCAATTCGGTCGTGCAGACCGGCGTGTAGTCTGCTGGGTGAGAAAACAGCACCACCCAGCTATCGCCTGCCCAATCGTAGAAGTTGATCTCGCCTTCACTGGATTGCTGCGTAAAGTTGGGTACGGTGTCGCCGAGATGGAGAGAAGCCATAAGCGGATTTCCTTGAAATTGCTAGAACGAGCGTCTATATGTTCACTCTGCGTTTACTCTGTGATCATGCCACAAAACCCGGTTTTCCTGTCGGAGTTTAGATCTATTTTCGGTTTTGGCTGGCAATTTTAGATGGTCTGCAATTTTACGGTTGGGGTTGGGTACTAATATAAAGCGGGTGTGAGGGGTTGAATCTGAAGTGGCTATTGAACCTTAATTAATCAAAGTACCAGAATCAGGGTATCAGATGACAGCGTTGGCTGCGGGTTCAAGCCAATCAGTCTTTCAACTTTATCGGCTCTCCTGATTCCTCCAATGGATTTTCCCTCTGAATTAATCCATAGCGTTTTTGACTCAAGGGAGGTATGTGGATAACCGTCGAACCCTTGAGTCACAACGATGAGAGGTACCTCACCCCAGAAAGGAAACACTATATAGTCGCTCAGTACAATCACCCACAAGTCTTTGGAATACGTGAATTTATACGGACTCATGCGGATTTGCTAGTGAAGCTTGCATAAAATCTAATCAAAAGCCGGAAATGGATTTAGGCAAGATCACGATAGACTTTGTTCTCTAAAACACCTGGTTACTTCATGGAATCACAAGACTCAAAAGCCCTGCTAATTGTTGATGAACAGCCCCTTTCCCTGCGCCAATGTTTGAGATATTTGCAGGCAGCGGGGAAGCTCCAACCTTTTATTGGAGATATTTTGAAGCAGTATGTCTTGGAGGGTGAACTGACAACAAGGCAGGATCTCGACATCAGCCCTGCGATGGTTGAGCAGGCGGTCGTTGATTTTCGCCTGAAACAAAACTTAACAGATCCCCAGGTATTTCAGGAATGGTTAACACGGAATGGTATTAACTATGAGCAGTTTCATAGTCAAATTTCGAACAGCTTTAAGATGGAAAAGCTGAAAGCGGTGGTGGCTGAAGCCCGATTGCAGGAGCATTTTATTGAGCGGAAGCTGTTCTTTGACCGGGTGGTGCTTTCCCGGATAGTTGTTCCCAGCAAAGATATGGCGGATGAGCTATACAGCCAGGTGACTGAAGGCGCAAACTTTGAGCAACTGGCGCGGGAATATTCTATTGCTGATGAGAAAGTGGCGAACGGGATGATGGGTCCGGTTAGTCGGGGTACGTTGCCTGATAGCCTGAGGGCGGCGATCGATTCAGCCAATCCGGGTGAACTGGTAGGACCGGTAGAAGTTGAAAAACATTGGGCAATTTTTCGGGTTGAGCAATTTATTCCTGCGACACTGGAAGATGCCCAGTTGCGTCAGGCAATGCAAAATGAATTGTTTGAGCGCTGGATCGCCGAGAAGATTCAGACAATGACAGTTAAGTTACAGGTTAGTGAATAAGACTTGGATATCGATGTTCGCTTCACAGATGGTTGATTTTCTCTTTTTTAGCCCCACGCTTTTTCAGGTGGTCCAATGATTGCCAATGAACTCGTCAATTTACCCTGGGATGCCCCTCCCCTTAGCTTGCTTAACCCTGATCAACAGGTTCAGTTCAAGCAAGCGGCTGCAACTCGTCGCTATAGCCTGGGAGAAACCCTCTGGTCTACGGATAGTCCCGGCAGTCAAATGCTGGTGCTAGCAGGCAAGGTTCGCCTGATACCAGAGGAAGGAGCGTCGATCATCCTCAAGCAGGGAGACTGGCTGGGCGATTGTTTGGAGCTTCCTGGTTTGTGGAAGGCAAGATCGGCTGACAAAGATGTGGTGGTAGTGGTTTGGCGGTCGGACAGTTGGAGCGCGATCGCGTCTCCTGATCTGTCCCAGTACTGGGCAACCCAGCGGGGACGCTATCAACCGCAGACAGAAATGACGCGCCAGCCAATCACGGACTTTCCCTTTGTCCCTGGTGTCAACACGGCGGCTGCCTGCTTAACAATGGTTTCCAGTCATCTGCAAAACCCAGCCCAAATGGAGTGGGTGCAGCGCCAGGTGCGGAGCCAGCAACCTCCCGATGTGATGGAAGCGGCAGAAAAACTGGGGCTTCAGCTTCGACGGGTAGAGTCTACCTGGAAAGATTTACGACAGGTACCCCTGCCAGCCCTGATGCAGTGGCGGGATGGGGGAACTAATAATGGCGCATCTCCCAATGGCTCTGATCGAGGATCGGCTCCTTTCCATTGGGTGCTGGTCTATGCCATCAAGGGCGATCGCCTCATCCTTAGCGATCCGCTGAACCCCACCCGCACCTGTGAGAGTGTCCCAAGGGCGATCGCGGAACCCGCCTGGAATGGTCAACTCTGGCTGGTGGAGGCGATCCAGAAGCAGGAGCGGTTTAGCCTTGCCTGGTTCTTGCCAGCGGTGATGAAATACCGCAAGCTTCTGTCGGAAGTATTGGTGGCATCCTTTACTCTGCAAATTTTGGGTTTGGCAACCCCTGTCATTACTCAGGTTGTGATCGACAAGGTGATGGTACAGGGAAGCCTGCCCACCTTGCATGTTATGGCGATCGCCCTCCTCGGTGTTGCCTTCTTTGAAGGACTGTTAGGCATCCTGCGTTTGTTTATTTTTACCCACACCGCTCGTCGGTTAGATCTGAGCCTTTCTGCTCAGCTTTTCCGTCATCTAATGCGGCTGCCCCTGTCCTATTTTGAGCAGCGGCGAGTTGGGGATACTATCGCGCGTGTGCAGGAATTGGAAAATATCCGTCAATTCCTGACCGGAACTGCCCTAACGGTTATTCTGGATGCCATTTTTGCGGTGGTATACCTGGCAATCATGATCTATTACAGCGGTATCCTCACCCTGGCAGCGCTGGCGGTGATTCCCTTATTTGCTTTGCTCACCCTGACGGCTACTCCTATCCTGCGCAATTGGCTAAACGAAACCTTCAACCGTAGTGCCGATAGCCAGTCTTTCCTGGTGGAAACCGTAACCGGAATTCAAGCAGTGAAGGCGCATACGGCTGAGAGAGCCGCCCGCGATCGCTGGGAAGGTCTTTTTGCACGCTTCATCCGCACAAGCTTCAAAGCCTCCACGACCCAAAACATCAGTAGTAATATTGCTGACTTTCTCACCAATCTCTCCTATCTGATTGTTCTCTGGGTCGGGGCAACCCTGGTGATTGAACAGAAATTAACCATCGGTCAACTGGTCGCATTCCAGATGTTATCTGGCAGAATGACGGGTCCCCTGTTGCGCCTGGTACAGCTCTGGCAAAACCTTCAACAGGTACTCCTCTCGGTCGATCGCATTGGTGACATCCTCAACACCGCTCCCGAAGCCGAAGCCGGTTCAGGGTTAGTGCTGCCACCCTTGAAAGGGCAAACCACCTTCGACCAGGTATTCTTTCGCTACCATCCCACCCAGGAACCCGTTCTGCGCGGTATTTCTTTTAATGTTGAGCCAGGGATGCTGGTTGGGGTCGTTGGGCGCAGTGGTTCTGGTAAAAGTACTCTTTCCAAGCTGCTACAACGCCTTTACTCGGTGGAATCTGGGCGTATTTTGATTGATGGCTTCGATATTAAAAGTGCCGATCTCGTTTCCCTGCGTCAGCAAATTAGCGTTGTTCTGCAAGAAGACTTTATCTTCAATGGCTCCGTAATTGAAAATATCAGTCTTGGCAACCCTGATATCAGTGCCGAACAGGTGATTGAAGCTGCCCGTCTAGCAGTTGCCCACGACTTCATCAGTGATTTACCCCACGGCTACGAGACCAGTGTCGGAGAGCGAGGCACCGCCCTTTCCGGTGGACAGCGTCAGCGCTTAGCGCTCTCTCGGCTTTTTCTCTCCAAGGCACCGATCCTGATTCTGGATGAAGCTACCAGTGCGCTGGATGCTGAGACCGAACAACAGGTCCTCCAAAACCTGCAACGGGTTTCTCAAGACCGCACTGTTTTTCTAATTGCCCACCGATTTGCGCCTCTCAAGCGGGCAGACCTGATTGTCGTCCTCGAAAAAGGTGTGCTGGTTGAGAAGGGTACTCATGCCGAGCTTCTGCAAAGTAAAGGATTATACTGGTCACTTTATCAGCGGCAACAAGCATCTGTTTAGGTTGAAGCATACTTTCCGTAATAACCCTGTAGCGCTAGGGGGAATCTCCGTGAAATCCCTTAGCTTTTTATTGTAATTGATAATCTTTTTGTAAAGATCTGAAAACTTTGTTACGTGCTGCGGACTCAAAGGGCATCATAGCAAAGCCATTGTTGGGGTCATAGCAATGTCTGATACTGTCGGTAATACTCTAGCCACTGCGCAAACAATCCGTCCGATCGCCAGTGCGCAAACTTTTCAGGAATTCGTTGGCGTACAGAATGGTGTCCTAGATGCCAGTGACTACTATCGCTTCACGCTCACCAGAAGTAGCAGCGTCACCCTCCTTCTATCAGAGTTGAGTGCAGACGCAAACGTTGAAATTCTGAATAGCTCAGGATCTGTCATCACTGATGCAAACAGTATCGCTCTTCGCTCAATCAATACAGGTACCCTGCCTGAAGCAATCAGTACTATCCTGGATGCAGGAACTTACTATATCCACGTCTTTCCCGGCCCAGCGACCGATCCGCTAGACCCACTCAACACCACTCCAAGCACCAATTATTCCCTCAGCGTTGCAGCCAGCGACAACGCTCGGTCAGATATTATCTGGCGGAATTACTCAACTGGTGAAAATGGAATCTGGTTCATGGAAGGCACTTCCCTGGCATCAATCACCCTGACTACCTCTGTTTTTACTGACTGGGTTATTCAGGCAGCCGGTGATATGAATGGAGATGGTAATAGCGATATCATCTTCCGCAACCGTGTAAGCGGTGAGAACGGAATCTGGATTATGGACGGATCCGTACTGGTTTCGCCAGTGTTATTGCCCACAGTCGGTAGCCAAGACTGGCAGATTGGCGGCGTTGGTGATTTTAATAAGGATGGCAACAATGACATTCTCTGGCGCAATTCTGCTACAGGTGATAATGCTGTTTGGTTCATGAGTGGGCCAGAATTTATTGGTTCGATCGCCTTCCTTGACCCCTTGCCCAACTCTGATGTGCGCATTCAAGGTGTTGCTGACTTTAACAATGACGGAAATGTGGACATCATATTCCGGGAGTTTGCAGGTGGCGGAAACGTCATTTGGCTAATGAACGGCACGACCCGCATCCAAACAGTCGTGGATTTGCCCATCTTGCCAAACACAAACTTTGAGATTCAGGGCACGCCTGACTTTAACCTCGATGGCAAACCCGATCTCCTTTTCCGAAACGTTGTTACAGGGGAAAACCAAATTTGGTTTCTAAATGGCACAACCTTTGCGAGTTCCACTCCTTTCGTCACAGTGGCTCCAATTTGGCGGGCAACTACACCTTTTACTCGGTATCTTCCAGCTACTCGTCCAGATTTAGCTGGGAACACTACCACCAATCCCTTTGTAATCGGTCCTTTAAATGCCAGCGGATCGTACACTGACTTTGTTGGCACCTCTGCGGCTGGAACCGATCCAGAAGACTACTACCGCTTTTTCCTGGGCAGCCCGACTACCATCGAACTTTCCCTATCCGGGTTAAATGGTGGCAATTTAACTGGCGATCTGGATATTCAAATTCTTGACTCTAGTGGAGCAGTTGCCCTTGTCAATGGACTTCCATTGCAATCGCTGAACCCAGGAGGTGCCCCAGAAAGCATCAATACTAATCTCAATCCGGGCAATTACTTTATTCGAGTTTTCCAAAAAACAGCGGGTGAAAGCAGTTTTTACGAGTTGAGCTTTAACGTCAACAATCTGCCTGTATTGGCAACCAAGAGTAATCTGACGCTCAATGAAGGTGGGGCACAAACCATCAGTAGTAGCCTTTTGCTGGTGACGGATGAGAATAATTCACCGAACCAGTTAACCTACACGCTGGTTAATCCACCGAATCGTGGTGGGTTGAGTCTGAGCGGAAACGCCATTATTACAGGCAGCACCTTTACCCAGGCAGATATTAATGCTGGCAGATTGTCCTACACCCATGACGGGTCAGAAACCCTGGTTGATAACTTTACCTTTAGCGTCGCTGATGGGTTAGGCGGTACGATCGCCAACACGCCTTTTACGATCAATGTCATCCCAGTCAATGATCCACCTTTTTTGGTCAGCAATCAGGTTTTGATATTGACGGAAGGGGAAGGATCGATACTAACCAGCAACACGTTATTGGTTACTGATGTTGAGCAGCCAGCTTCCCAGGTAGTTTATAGTCTCAACAGTCTACCAGCCAATGGTTCTCTGGTATTGAACGGGTCAACGTTGACTGCCGGTAGTACCTTTACCCAAGCCAACCTTGATAGCGGCACTCAACTGCGATATAGCCATAACGGCAGTGAGACCACAAGTGACAGCTTTATCTTTACCGTCACCGATGGAGCTGGAGGTTTCTTAGCGCCTCCCCAAACTACCTTCAGTGTCAACGTCATTCCGTTTAATGACCCCCCTGTGTTGACAACCAACTTGGGGCTAACCGTGGGTCAGGATGGTACAGGGAATATCTTCTCAACCCTACTCACTGCAACCGATGCTGAGTTTCTGACCCTGCCTGATCAGGTTGTTTATACGGTGGTAACGGGTCCCGCCAGAGGGACGCTTTTCCGGGATGGAACGGTTACCAGCACCTTTACTCAGGCAGACATCAACAACGGTAGAGTCTCCTACAACCACGATGGCGGCAATACGAACAGCGATAGCTTCACATTCAGGATTACGGACGGCGTTAATGTTGTACCGACAGCAGGACTGGATCCTGCCGTCTTTAACATCACGATTAATCGGGCAAACTTTGCTCCCGTGCTGGCAACCAATACTGGGTTGACCTTGAGTGAAGGAACTACGGCTCAGATCACAAACACACTACTGCGACTGACGGATCAAGATAATGCTCCACCCCAACTGGTTTACACCCTTCAGAGCTTGCCTACGAACGGTAGCCTGAACCGATTTGGGACAGCTCTGACGATTGGTCAAACGTTCACCCAGAATGACCTGGATCAGGTGCCCAGCCGCATTACCTACCAGCATAATGGCAGCGAAACCCTAGCGGATAGCTTTAGCTTTATTGCTTCTGACGGGACAACCGTTCTCGCGTCGAACACTTTTAGTATTAACGTCATTCCCGTTAATGATGCACCTGTGCTGGTTAACAACGGTGGAGCATCCCTGGCGGAAGGCGACTCATTCCTGATTAATAACAGTGTGTTGCTGATGACGGATAATGACGGTCCGCCACCCGCTTCCCTGGTTTACTCAGTGGCTTCTGCCCCTGCGAACGGCACTTTGCTGCTGGCAACCACACCTGTTACTAGCTTTACGCAAGCCGATGTCAACAGTGGATTACTGCGGTATTCCCACAATGGAAGTGAATCGGTTTCCGATAGCTTTGCCTTTACAATTACCGATGGAGTCATTCCATCGCCTCTGGGTCCAAATACCTTCAATATCTCGATCGCACCCGTCAATGACCCACCAGCGGTTTCCCTTAATACCGGGCTAACCTTGTCGGAAGGAACCTCTTCCACGATCTCCAGCACCGCTCTGCTGGTCACAGACCCCGATGGACCTAATCCCGTCAGCTATACCTTGGGTGCCTTACCTGCCCGTGGCACCTTGCTCCTGGGTAATACCCCTCTCACAACGGGTCAGACCTTTACCCAGGCTGCCATCACTAGCGGTCAGTTGTCTTATCTGCACGATGGCAGTGAAACAACGAGCGATCGCTTCACCTTTACTGCCTCTGATGGATTACTCAGCACTTCGACGACCACCTTCAATATCAACGTAACGCCGGTCAACGATGCTCCTGTGCTGACCATTCCCGGCATCCAGGTTGTGAATGAGGATACACTCCTCACCTTTGGCAATGGCACACGCATCAGTGTTAGTGACCCTGAGAACGACAATCCAATCACGGTGCAGCTTTCCGTTGCTAACGGCATCATCACCGTGAACTCAGGTGCGGGGGTGACTAACAACAACTCCAACAGCGTGACTGTGTCCGGTTCACTGGCGGCACTCAATACCGCCCTGAACAATCTGGTCTACACTCCCAACGCTAACTTCAACGGTCCAGACGCACTGGTTGTTTCTGCCGATGACGGGACGGATACATCCCAGGGCACCATCAACATTACAGTGGCGGCTGTGAATGATGCGCCGACATTGACGGTTCCTGGTGCACAGACTGTGAACGAGGACACTCCGCTTGTTCTAACAACCATTGACACCACGGACATTGATGCTGGTGGTAATCCGATCAGAGCGACCCTATCTGCACTCAATGGCACCCTCAGTCTGGCTTCAATTGCAGGCGTGTCCTTCATTAACGGAGCCAATGGTGCCAACAGCCTGACGATTGAGGGAACGATTAATAGCGTTCGAGGAGTACTGTCTAACCTGTCCTACCAGGGCAACCCAGACTACTTCGGAACAGACACTATCACCGTCACCATTAACGATCAGGGTGCAACCGGTTCGCCCGGACCGCAAAGCATTACACGCACGATTCCTGTAACGGTGCGTTCTGTTAACGATGCGCCCTCCTTTACCGGGGGTGCCAATCAGGTTATCAATGAAGATTCAGGAACTCAGACGGTTACGGGTTGGGCAACGGATCTGTCTAGGGGACCTGCGAATGAGTTGAACCAAACGCTGAGCTTTATTTCCAGTAACTCCAATCCCGATTTGTTCACCACGGCAGGACAACCCACTATCAATCCGACCACGGGCGCATTGATCTATACCCCAGCAGCGAATGCCTTTGGTACGGCAACGGTGACTGTGAGACTACAGGATAGTGGGGGCACTCAGTTTGGTGGCGTAGACACCTCCAGTGACTATACCTTTACCATCACGGTCAATCCAGTCAACGATGCGCCCAGCTTTACTCCAGGAACCAATATCACGGTGGCTGAGGATTCAGCCCCGCAGTCGGTTCTATGGGCAACCAATATCAGCCCCGGGCCTGCATCGCCATTGCCACCAAACGAATCTGATCAAACCGCCAACTTCATTGTTTCCAACAATAATCCGTCTCTGTTCACGATCGCAGGGCAACCGACGATCGCCCCCAACGGGACCCTGAGCTATGCTCTGGCACAGGATGCGAATGGAATTGCCATCGTCACTGTTCAGCTACGTGATAGTGGCGGCACGGATAATGGTGGTGTCGATGCCTCCCCATTCCAGACCTTCACAATTAATGTCACAGCGGTCAACGATGCACCCACCCTAACCTTACCCAGCACCCAATTTGTGGATGAAGATACGGTTCTGGGAATTCCGGGAGTCAGCATCAACGATGTGGATGCAGGCAGTGGCAACGTCCGCGTTACCCTGACCGCCCAGGGTCCTGGTGGAGCGTTAACCGGCGGTAATCTCAGCTTTAGTAACATTCCAGGGGTTGCCATTACGGGCAACAACAGCAACAGTGTCACCCTAACAGGTACCCTGGCTAACCTGAATGCGGCGTTGAGTAGTTTGAACTATCAGGGCAAACCCAATATCAATGGAGAAGACCGGATTGTCGTAACGGTCAACGATCAGGGCAACACTGGCACGGGTGGGGCGCTGAGCGCGACTCAGACCTTGACGGTGAATATCAATGCGGTGAATGATGCGCCGCTCCTGACCGTTGTGAATAGCACGATCGCTGGCGCTGAAGATGCCCCCATTGCCCTGTCTGGCATTTCGGTGACGGATGTGGATTCCGGCACCGCAAATATTCAGGTTACGGTTTCTGTGCTCCAGGGAACGCTGACCGCAACATCTGGAACAGCAACAGTTACGGGTGATGGCTCGTCGCTGCTGACGATCACAGGTGCCCAAGCTGCCGTCAATGCGGTGCTCAATACTCTGACCTATCGAGGCAATCTCGACTACTTTGGACCGGATGAGGCGGTCGTGACCGTGAATGACTTGGGCAACACGGGCATCGGTGGTGCCCTGACGGATACCCGCACCCTGAGTATCAACGTCACACCAGTGAATGATCCACCGATCTTCCTCTCGTTCCCAACCGGAACTGTGCCCGTAGCTGAGGACACCAACCTGGTGTTCACAGGTGCCAGAGCCATTGTGGTCACGGATGTCGATTCAGGTTC
Organism: Kovacikia sp. CALU 1929; assembly: GCF_056784235.1. NCBI lineage: Bacteria > Bacillati > Cyanobacteriota > Cyanophyceae > Leptolyngbyales > Leptolyngbyaceae > Kovacikia > Kovacikia sp. CALU 1929. The sequence goes on along the minus strand of NZ_JBXBCF010000065.1, from coordinate 490,907 downwards.
CAATCCCGTGCGGTTGACCCTGTCGGTCAACAACGGGACGTTGAACATGACAAACATTGCTGGATTGACGACCATTGCCGGTGCCAACGGTAGTCAGAGTGCCACCTACGAAGGCACGATTAATGCGATCGCCACCGCCCTCTCCAGCCTGGTTTACCGGGGCAACCTCAACTACTTTGGAACAGATCGGTTAACCATCAGCGTCAACGACAATGGCTTTACCGGTGCAGCAACGGGTACACCTGTAATCCGCACGCTGGATATTGATGTCACCCCGGTCAACGACCCACCAGTTCTGGTCACCAACAGCCGCCTGACCCTGAATGAACAGGCGAATCAGGTGATTAGCAACGGCTTGTTGAGAACAACGGATGTAGACAACACTCCGGTTGAACTTGTTTACACCATTGATGCCGCTGTCAATAACGGAGTCTTGGTCCGAAACGGTACCACGCTTGGGGCGGGTAGCACCTTTACCCAGCAGGATGTGAATTCCAACCTGATCCGTTACTTCCATAACGGCAGTGAAACCCTCAACGATAGTTTCACCTTCACCGTCAATGATGGCGGCGGTCAACCGACTACGGCGGTCTTTAACATCACGGTGAATCCAATCAATGACATTCCCGTGTTGGCAGTCCGCCAGCCTCTGACGGTGACTGAAGGGTTTGCGGGCACAATTGGCAGCACCCTGCTGTCGGTCACTGACCCAGATAACACTCCACCTCAACTGCGGTATACGGTGATTAACCTGCCGTCTAGTGGTACCGTGCGGTTGAATGGCAGTAACCTGTCGATTGGTCAAAGCTTTACTCAGCAAGACATCAACCAGAATCGGGTCACTTACCGCCATAACGGGAGTGAAACCACAACTGACAGCTTTACCTTCACCGTCAGCGATGGAGCCGGTGGCAACATTGGTGCAACCGCATTCAATGTCAGTGTCATCCCAGTAGATGATCCCCCGACCGTCGTCTCCAATGGACCGTTGAATACTTCAGAAGGCTCAACAACGACAATTACCCAGTCAACGCTGCAAACTTCTGATCCAGAGAGCCAACCGCTCACCTATACGCTGTTAGCCCAACCGCTCTTCGGAGCGCTAACTCGCGGCGGCACGGTTTTGAGTAATGGTCAAACCTTTACCCAGTCTGACATCAACACGGGTCTGATCTCTTACCAGCACAATGGTAGTGAGACACCGAATGATAAAGACTCCTTCTTCTACACTGTGAGTGATGGAGCCAATTCGCTGACCCGGATCTTTGAGATCAATGTCGCCCCAGTCAATGATGCGCCCGTGCTGCTGACCCCCAATCCATCTATTGAGGTGCCGGGAGATGTGGAATCGGTTACGGAGATTAGCGCAGGCGTACTTCAGGTCACGGATGTGGATAATACCCCTGCTCAGTTGGTCTATACACTGGTTGCGTCTCCCAATCCCACCTTTGGCCAACTGCAACTGAATGGGGTAGGGCTGATCACCGGACAGACCTTTACCCAGGCAGACATTGACGCTGGTAGGGTGACCTATCGCTCGTCAGGTGGTGGTTCCAGTGATAGCTTCCAGGTCAGCATCTCCGATGGTGGTCCCGGAGGAACGTTACCCACACAGTTCATCACCATCTCCTTCAACTATCCATAGGGGCAGAGGGCGATCGCTCCTGGAAACCAGTCAGCGATCGCCCTTCTAGAAATTTGATTCTGGAGAGACGCGCTACGGTGCGTCTCTTTAAGTATGGAAGGAATCAAGAAACTTTCATTCACTTCGATGTCAGCCTATCCCAGATGGTGGAGAAAGCTCTTACAGAGAAGAGGGAAGTCAAACTTGACCGTCAGGCTCGACGGCTTCTGATTGAGTCTCGTCAAGTTGGTTGGATTGCTCCATCAGAACCAGAGATTTGAAAAGCTGTTGCAGGGTATGTATAGGAAAAGCGTTGCACATCGGAGAAAGAAAATTCTTGACCATGCAACGCTCTATGGAAGGGAGCATAAGCTCTCTATATTGATCATAAAAGGGAAACCCATAAGTAGGAATCACTGTTTCTGATTAGAGAAATAGATTTCCCTCTATGGTAGTACCCTCTCCTGGGGTACTCGTGGTACCTGGGCATAGAGCGGTCTTCCACCTAGTGCCCAGGCTTCGTCTCCAGCTTCCAACCAGGCACCTCCCAGCTTCAAACAGGTTTGGATTGACCACAAACCGTTCTGTAAGGTTTAAGACCGAACAGTAGAGCTGGTATTGGTTAGAGATGTGCCCCAAAATAAAGTATCCGCTAGACAATCTGCTCCACGATGGATTCCCGCCTGCGCGGGAATGACGTTGGCACTTTATTAATTTGCGAGTCCCTTAGCTTCAGTGTGAAACTGGTTCCCTCCAGTGTTCTTGCTCCTGAGTGTACTCAAAGCGAACCGAATCAGACTCGATCGCCCGTTTCTGGGAATCAAGAATCTGAAACTGCACCGCATCTGGAGATCTTTTCGCAATGCTCCACCGATTAAGATCTCGTGAGTGATCTACTCGGTATTCTTTCCAATCAAGGGGACTTTGTTCTAACCAGATAGCTTGTTTGGTAAAGTAAGGTAGCTATTAGACCTGTTGCGCCGTTTCCGGTGTCTACTGGTTCTAAATAATACAAAATCGATCCTGGTAGCAGACGAGCGAGCAGGCTTTTTGAGCGAGACAAAGAAATCAATCCCAGATGGCGAAGCCTTTCCAGAAGCTACTGGATCTCATGCAGAAGAATCGGAAACGGTATCTCATTCTCCCAACAATACCGACAGGGTTTTTGACTTAAAACAGGTTAATCAACCTGCTCAAGAAACTGAGGCGATTGATCAGGCAACGGATTCATGATGCTTTCTCATCTCCAGTCAGCATGACTGGCCAATCACCCACGTAGCTAGGACAAGTTTTACCAGGGGTGAACTGGGAATTATGCTTCAACGAATTCACCCCTGATTGTTTTTTTGAACTGCTTTTAAATACCCTTACTTACCCCAGCCTTTTTCTGATTGGTCAAGGACGTAAGCGGCAACTGCCTCCATTTCCTCAGGCTTAAGCTTGCTTTTGAAGGCAGGCATAACGCCTTTGCCATTGGTAACCTGACTAATAATGGCTTCCGGCGAGTCCATGCCGTACTGTTTGAGGGCTTCTTTCTTCAGGTTCTTAGGGGCTGCCACTACGTTCATGCCGCCAGAGTGACAGGCGGCACAATTTGCGTTAAACACTTTGGCACCTAGAGCCATGTCAGCAGCTAATGCCGGTTGGGTAAAGTTAGCGGCAAAAACGACGATCGCTACGACGATAACGAAGATTTTTCTCACAGTTTCTCCCTTGTAATAATCCAGAAAATCAGCAGTTTAAAATTATGGTTCAGGCAATTGAACCCGTCAAAAGACAAACCGTCAAACTTTTAGAATTATTAAGCTATCGTCCAACTATTCCCCACGCTGTAATTGCTTCTGATAGCGAGCAATTTGCTTGTCCCAGTCCCCTGTCCAGCCTTGATCCTTTGCTGTTTGGCATAGACGAATGGCTTCTGGGTAATTTTTTTGTTGTGCTCGGATTATTGCTAAGTACTGATAGCCTGAATGTTTAGGGATGGCACTGGTGGAATAGAGGAGTTTCATCTTTTGGATCGTAGCGGGAGCGATCGCAATTTGCTGTTCGCAGGCATGAATCACAATCTTGAGTGCCGCTGGATCGGTTTCCCAATCTGCGTAGTAAACCCGCCGTTTCATTTCCCAAAAGGAATGGAGGGTGAGTACATCGGGTTCGGTGGTGGATTCCTGCTCGGCTTTTGCCAGGATGCGGCGTGCCAGGGGGCGATCGCTGGATTGATTAAACCAGGTTGCCAAACAGGTCAGCAGAAACGTTGCCGTCAGTCCAGTAAATTCTACATTTCCCTGAGTTAATGGGTGGGGATTGGCAGCACCGACCCCAATCGGTTGGTAAACCAATTCAATATGCTCCCGCTCATCTGCGGTAAATTCTGATAGCCACCAGTCTGCTAATCCCACATAGCCAATTTCACCACGAATCACAATGTTATTCCTTTGCACAAGGACCTAAAGCTTGCATGGTTCCGACTTACAGAGGTTGGTTTTGTAATCACAGACATTCCTGTTTGAGCATTCATAGGTGGAGCTTAGAATGAGGCTATGTTGCGAGGGCTACTCATGGTTGCAACTCCAGGATCCAAACTTTCGATTCCACCACTAGAAAACGGCGATCGCCTTTCCCGATTTGAGTTTGAGCGGCGCTACGAAGCGATGCTGCACTTAAAGAAAGCTGAATTGGTTGAGGGAGTGGTTTATATGGCATCGCCGCTGAGAATTAAAAGTCATGGGGAGCCTCATGGAGACATTACTGGTTGGCTATGGACTTATAAAACTGCAACTCCAGGTGTGGTTTTGGGCATTGAACCAACGGTGAGGCTTGATCTGGAGAACGAACCCCAACCAGATGCTGTATTGCTGCTGCCAGGGAGACAAGCCAGGATTGGTGAAGATGATTACATTGAGGGTGCGCCTGAACTGGTTGTGGAAGTGGTGGCGAGTAGTGTGGCGATCGACCTGCATGATAAGAAACGTGCCTATCGTCGCAATCAAGTGCGGGAATATATCGTTTGGCGAACATTAGAGGGGCAGTTGGATTGGTTTGTATTGGAAGCCGATGACTATATTTCTCAACTGCCTGATGAGCAAGGAATTGTTCGGAGCCAGATATTTCCAGGTTTGTGGTTAGCGGTGTCTGCACTGTTGTCAGGAGAGATGACAACCGTGTTATCGGTATTGCAGCAAGGATTGAATTCACCAGAGCATCAAGCATTTGTGCAGCAGTTGAGTCGTTATTAAAAGGAAAGGCAAAACAACGTCATTCAATGGTTCATCGAGCTTGGATGAAAGTGGTTTCATGGGTGCGATCGCCTCCTTTCTTACGCCATTGATGCCACCACATGACAAAACCTGTGCTAAATAAAATAGGGCAGATACCGATGGAGACGATGATCACGGCTCCAATTGTTTGTTGAACCCACTTCCAGAAATAGCTCACTCCCCACTGAGAATTATTTTCAGTAAAAGCAAGAGGTCATCACCTTTTGACCATAAAAAAGTTTCTCCAAGGCAAGCTTGGAGTTGAATTTAATTGAGAATAAATTTCACTAAATATCTATATTTATTGAAGTTCTGATCTAAAGTCAACTAGCATCGAAACTGCGATCGCCCTTACTCGACTCTATGGAAAAGAGCTATAAATATTGACTGGCAAGGATTTTCAGCCTTAAATTGCTTCTGCTTTTTTGGAGCAAAATGATTTTTCTTAATAATTGCTTTTGAGTTTGATCTCAATGACTTTTAGTGGACAGTCGGTGCCAAACAAAATTTACGCAAACAAAAAAAGATCGCTCCTTCCTGATTGGTCCAGATCAATCTTTTGAGACAGTTGCTATCTAATTGCATTTGAATAGCCGCCTAAAAATTGGCATTCAGCCCGACACGAATCGTCAAACCGGGTTGATAGATACGATTTACCTTCTCATAGCGAACATTTGCCAGGTTTTCAAGATAGAGCAAAAAGGCAAGATTCTTGGTGATTGGAACTCGTGCATTAAAGTCCAGATTCAGCCACGAAGGAGAGAACTCCCGACTGCTGACACCGGTATCGGTAAACAGGGCACGACGGGAACCGCTGTTGTAACTGGCATATACGTTGACCTGCCAACCAGAATTGTGATAGCCAATGCCCACTTGCCCCACTGAAAACGGCACCGTGCTTAGTTGTAGTCCTTTGTCGGCACCCGTTTCAATGCGGGCATCGGTGTAGGTGTAATTTGCCAGTGCCGAAAACTGGGGTGTAATTTGCCAGCGCATGGCGGCTTCATATCCGTTAGTGTTGACCAGTCCGATATTTTCCCAACGTCCGACGACGACACTGATGCGGTCTTCCAGGGTATTGCCAAAGTAGGTGAACTGAGCGGTGACTGTGGAAGTAAAACGCAGATCAATCCCTGCTGTCCAGGCAGAACCGAGTTCGGGCTTGAGGTTGGGATTCGGTAGCCAGTTGTGTACTGTATCGAACAGATATAGCTGGTCTAAACCGGGGTTGCGCCGCACCGACACCCAACTGCCTCGTGCCGCCAGGTTGGGCGTAATATCCCATCGCACGCCAGTACTGGGATGGGCGGAACTGCCATACTCGCTGTTGAAGTTTTGCCGCAAACCCAGTTCAAACTGTAGGTTATCCAGGATTTTGAATGTGTTGAGGATGAAGAGTGCCGTATTGGTGCGATCGCGGTCCTCCACCTCATTTAACGAAATCAGTTGGGGGACATTGCTGAAGGTTTCACCTTCAAAAAACTCACTTTTCAGATCGATCCCGTAACGCAGGTTATAAATGGGCGCGACCTGCCAGTTATGTTCCATCCGGGCGGTGAGTCCTTGAGAGTCCAAGGCACCTGTGCGATAGAAGATATTGCGGGTGGGACCGTAAGTGCTGAAATAGTCTCGGTTATAGCCAACCGTCGCGGTAAGAACAGAATCTTGACCACCGCCAACCAGGGATCTCCACGATAGCCCTAGATTGAGTCCGTCATGGTCGAGGCGATCGCGCTGGAGCGGAAACCCAAAGTATAGTAATCCTTTGCGGCTGGTAATTTTGTAGGCATCCAGGTTCAATGTGTTGCGTGCGTCAATCGTGTAAGACATTCTGCCAGAGTAGTTTTCAAATAGGGTGTCGCCGTTAAACAGGCGTCCATCATCGCCCCGATTGGCTGCCCCCTCGGGCACGAGATAGTTGTTGTCTGCCTGGAACCGTTCATAGGCGATCGCGTATCCCACCCTGCCCAAGGATCCCGTAACCCCGCCGCGATAATTTTGTTGACCATAGGAACCACCCTGCGCTAGTACATTCCCTTTGGTGGTCTCGCTGCCTACTGCTTTAGTCACAATATTGACAATCCCACCAAATGCCTCTGACCCATACAGCGTGGATGCAGTGCCGCTGGACAACTCAATTTTCTCAATATCACCCACCAGGAAACTATTCAAATCGGTGGCACCGTGATAGGTGCTGACGTTGCTGCCGATGGGTCTGCCATTGACCAAGAACGTGTTTTGATTCAGTGTGGTGCCCCGATAGAAGAGTCCGGTGTGGATATCGGCTCCAAACCCGGTGTCGTTAATGGCGAATCCAGGCAAATTCCGTAAGGCTTCCGTAACACTGTTGGCTCCCTGGCGATCCAGTTCCTCACCAGTGATGACATAAGTTGGAGAGGAGGTTGCAGGGGCGCGCTTCCCTTCCACAACGATCTCTTCCTCTTCCTCCTCATCGTCTGCGGCATCTGACCCTTCGGTTTCAGCCGCCATCTGGAGGGGCAGATTTGAAGTGTGCGGTGGATCCAATAGCCATTGAGCATGGACAGCAGGACGATTGAGCTTGAACTGGCTTAAAAGCGGGGCTTCCTGAGATTGGGCGATCGCCCCCCACAACAAATTAGACCCAACCACTGTTGCACTAAACAGCCGCAGATAGCTCATCGTTGTAATTGCTAATATTCTCACAAAAATACGTCCCTGCTCGGAGGCAACCTGCCACAGATGAGTGGGACACCATCAAAGGTTTCATTTTTTGCCAACTCACTCAATTTGTCAAAAGACACTGTGTCAAACTTTGACAGCGCGCTTAGATGGATTGGTGAACTGCCTGAGATGGCATCTGTTGGCTGCCGCCATCCCCTATATTCTTTCCGTTATTCAGTTGCACGGCTTAGATTTTAAACTTCTAGCACTTGCAATAGATTCCTATTAAGCTCTATAGTGCGATTGTTGATGGAATCCATCGGTGCGGTTTGAATCTGGCTACGGATTCAAGATATTTTCCTGTTGAATTAGGAGTGTGCATGCAAAGGCTTGGTGAAATTTTGATCGCCGCTGGGATTGTAGCGATTCCGCTCTTGCTGTTTTCGATTGTGGCGATCGCCCTGATCGCGGAGCGCACCGTTTTCTGGTATCGCATTAACCGTCGCCAGGAAAAGGTGGTCAAAGAAGCTCTGACACTGTATCGAGAAGATCCTGCACTAACCGTAACCAAGCTAGAGCGGAATGTGGATCTGCCAATAGCTCGAATTTTTCTGGAAGCGCTATCGCTGGAAGATGCAGAACCCGATGAACTGGCACTGGCGATCGACGGGGCGACTCAAGCAGAAATTCCGATTCTGAAGCGGTTTAACAATGTGTTTGATACAATTGTCACCCTTTCGCCCCTCCTGGGCTTACTGGGAACCGTTTTGGGATTGATCCAATCGTTTTCTGCCCTAAATTTGGGCACTATGGCAAACGAAAATGCCTCCCAAGTCACTAGCGGGATCAGTGAAGCCCTGATCTCAACTGCGTTCGGTTTGATTGTGGCAGTAGGGACGCTGTTTTTTGCAAACACGTTTCGGGGGTTTTATCTGCGGCAACTGGCAATGATTCAAGAACACTCGGCGGAGTTGGAATTACTGCATCGCCGCCGTCATAGATAAATCAGGGAGGTTTCCTATGCGACGACGCGCGATCGATGAACCGGAAGTTGCGCCCCAGATCAACATCGTGCCGATGATTGACGTGATCTTTGCCATCCTCACGTTCTTCATCATGTCTACCCTCTTTCTGGGGCGGTTTGAAGGGTTGACCGTCAACCTGCCCAAAGCCCAATCCGCTAAACCCCAACAGACCATCCGAGCCACCGTCACCCTCGACAAACAGGGCAACCTCTACCTGAATAAGGCACCCACGCAGGTCGAGGTTTTGTCCACTGCCGTTCGCCAGCTAAACGAACCGGGTAAAGACCTGATCGTAGTTCTGAATGCGGATGGCTCCGTCACCCACGATCGCGTTGTTGCCGTCATGGATCAAATTCGCCAGGTAGAAGGGGCAAAGATGGCGATTGCTACGCAACGTCGATGACGAACGCAACGAAACGCCAGTGAGGGGTGAGCAAGGTCAGCGATCAGTAGGCATGTTCGGTTATTGGTCATTGGTCATTAGTCATTGGGATTTACAAGTAACAAAGGACCAGTGACAAAGGACAAATGACCTTAGTCATTGGGATTTACAAATAACAAAGAACCAGTGACAAAGGACGAATGACCAACAAAATCCCATACCCCTTACCACTCCTCTTCCCCACCTCTCAACTTTGTAACTTTCAACTCTCAACTTTCACCTCCCAACTTCCCCATGAACAGTTCAGAATCTGTTAATCGACAGCGGCAAAAAGAAGGGAAAGCGCTGAAAATTTTCCTGGTTTCCAGTCTAATCGGTTCGCTGGCATTCCATGCGACTGCTATGACATTCAAGGTTGGACGCCTTTCGGACCTACTGCCCACAGATCAGGAAGAAGAAATTGAACTGATTGTGGAGGAAGTGCCACCAGAGGAACCTGTGCCGGAGGAAGTTGCCGAAGTGGAGCCACCTCCTGAGCCAGAGGACGTGCCAGAGGAGGTTGCCTTTGCCCCGGAGATAGCTCCCCCCCCACCTTTATCCCCCGAAAGTCAGGCTCCTCAGCCCGTAGGAGAAGATGCCCCTAGCGACAACCCCAATCCTCCCACGAATGAAGCGGTTCAACCGATGACGGGGGACACTGCCACTGAAAAATTCCAGGTGGGTGGAGGTCCGATCTTCAAACCCTTTGGGACAGGGAGCGGGTTTGGCAATGCCAGTCGTCCTACCGGGTTTAATCCTGCCGGTAAACCGGATGGCGATCCCAAGGGTAAGCCGGGAGGAACCGCGGTAAGGACTGCTCCCCCAGCAAAACCTGCTAAACCTGCTAAACCCAGGGAACCTGTGTGCTTGAGTTGCCCGAAGCCTAAATACCAGGGATCAGAAGCAAGTCCACGGGTGGATATGGAGGTTCAGGCTGATGGCAGCGTCAAAGTAAGACTGCGAAAATCTAGCGGAAACCCCGACTTAGATCGGGAAACTCTGGAAACAATGGGCAAGTGGCGATTTGATCCACAAACGGTGCCTGAGGAAGGGGTGCGGAAACGGGTGCGGGTCACCTATGAGGAAGACGGCTCAAGTTTTCAGCGACAGAACGAAGAACGGCGACGGCAGGAAGCCAGACAACGACAACAGGAAGAACGACAGCAACGGGCAGAGGAAGAACGGCGACAGGCAGAAGAACGCAAGCGTGCGCCTGCGGCGGCGGTGGATGCCCCTGCAAAACCATCCCCTTCTGCTGCCCCTGCTCCTTCCGATTCCCCTGCTCCTTCCGATTCCCCTGCGGCTCCCCCGGCGGCGGCGGAAAGACCAGCGCCACCCCCTCCAGAACCTGCCCCTGCTCCAGTTATAGAAGCGGCTCCCCCGATTGAGGTGCCGCCAGCACCCGCAACTGCGGTCCCAGAGTTTTTCAGCCCACCGGAGCCGGAGCCTGCGCCAGTAGAACCACCCCCTGCACCAGTAGAAGCACCTGCGGGTAATTAAGGAATTTTCCATCCATGACAGCCCAACTTTCCAGGTTACAGGCCCATTTACAAGCGGGCGATCGCGTCCTGTCCACGGTTCTTTTGCTAATGGCAGGATTGTTGCTGACGATCACGGTTTCCCTTTGCCAGGGAGCGGTGTCGTTGAGCCTGGGGGAAGTGTGGCAGGCAGTTCAACACCAGGGAATCCCCCTGCACCAGACGATTATCTGGGAGCTACGGCTTCCCCGGATTCTGGCGGCACTGGTGGTGGGAGCCGCCCTGGGCATGTCAGGGGCACTGCTACAGGGGATGTTACGCAACGGACTGGCAGATCCGTTTGTGCTGGGGATTTCAGCCGGAGCGGGACTGGTGGCGATCGCCCTGATTATCCTGAACGTGCTGCAAGCCTGGATACCATTGGGAGCCTGGATGGGGGCGCTCCTGACGGCTTCCATTGTTTACGGTCTCGGCTTTTCTGGGGGAGGCGTTGCGGTTGAACGGTTGGTTCTGGCAGGGGTGGCAGTCAGTTCCCTGTTTGGTGCGATTCAAACGACGCTGCTGCTAATGGCAGATGATGGACGCATTCAAGCCGCCCTCAACTGGTTAATTGGTAGCTTAAATGGTCGGGGCTGGTCGGAGGTGACAATGGCGGGTCCCTATGTTGGGGCAGCTCTGATCGCTGGCTGTCTGCTGGCACGAAACTTGAATCTGCTGGCACTGGGAGATGACCTGGCAGTGGGGTTAGGCACCTCTTTGATGCGATCGCGGCTGTTGATTGGGGCGATCGCCAGTCTACTCGCCGCCAGTGCCGTCAGTATGGCAGGGTTGATTGGCTTTGTGGGACTGGTCGTTCCCCACGGGGTACGGCTCCTGGTCGGTTCTGATTATCGCTGGGTGCTGCCCCTCTCAGCCATTGGTGGAGCCTGGGTGTTGACCTTCGCCGATTTACTTTCCCGCCTGGGGGCGATCGAACTTCCTGTAGGAGCCGTAACCGCCTTACTGGGTTCCCCTCTGTTCATCTGGCTGCTCTATCGAAGAGGCAGGAGGGTGGTGGCATGAGAAAGAAAACAGGAGATAGGAGTCAGGAGTCAGGAGCCAGAATCAGCAAAGAGATCTGCGGAAGCAGAGACCCCCTACCAACCATCCCCCATTCCCCACTCCCTACTCCCCGCTCTCCACTCACAATCTCTCTGGCGGCTACACTGATTCGTCGGTGATTCGAGACATTTATCTGGAACTGCATCCGGGGGAATGGCTCAGCCTGGTGGGTGCAAATGGTTCTGGTAAATCCACGCTCTTGCGCTTGCTGAGTCGAATTTTGCCGCCCCACTGAGGAAAGGTTTTGTTGGATGGCAAAGTGATTCATCACCAGTCGGCTGCGTGGGTTGCTCGCAGGCTGGCGATTCTGCCCCAACAGCAAACAGTGCCCGTCGGGTTGACCGTGCGCCAACTGGTGGGACTGGGACGCACGCCCCATCAACCCTGGTGGCAATGGGAGTTAAATCGTGACGATCGCCAGAAAGTCGAGTTGGCGATTGCCCACACGCGCCTCAACTCCCTAAGCGATCGCCCCATTGAGCACCTCTCCGGTGGTGAACGTCAACGGGCATTTCTGGCACTGGCACTGGCACAAGATCCCCAGGTACTGTTGCTGGACGAACCTACCGCCTTTCTCGACCTGCGTTACCAGTTGGAATTGCTGGAACTTCTGAAGGAACTGAATCAGGAGCGCAATCTAACCATCATCACTGTACTGCACGACATGAATCTGGCAATCCGATACAGCGATCGCATCGCCATGCTGAAACAGGGATCCATTACGGCGATCGGTGCTCCAGAAGAAGTGATTACCCCAGCCAACCTTGCCGATGTTTTCGGTGTCGAAGCCACCCTGCTACAAACCCCGATCGGTCTGCAAATCTGCCCTCTGGCATCAGCCGTGCATCATGCCCACAGTCGGGATGGACCGGGGGAGGGGAAAGTTGAGAGTTGAAAATTGAGAGTTCCGAGTTTTGAGTTTTGAGTTGAAAGTTAAAGGAGGGAATCGGTACTGTCAGGCTTAGACCTCCAGGCTTAGACCTCGGAGGTTTTCAAAAACCTCCGAGGTCTGAAAAACATCAAAGGTGGACTCCCCTCTCTAACAACCAACACCCCCTCTCCCCTCCCTCCTCACTTCTTACAAAAAAAGGGCAAGCGCTAACTCGCCCTGGTCATTATCAACGCCTAACAGTATGAAACTTAATCGAGCTTTGATCAACAGTGTTCTGTTGACTCTGGTGGCTGCGCCGATCGCGATCGCGGTTCCGCCTGCCCAACAGGACGATGTCATTTCCACTCCATCGGTTCCGCGCCTTTCTGAGATTCCCCGTCCCCATACCGATGCGATCTGGCTGACTCAGGAACCTGCCTCTCCTGAAATACCTGCCACTCGACCGGATGATCCCTTAGAGGACATTGAGGAAGAGGAAATAACCGTCACAGGAACCCGAACTCCCCGTCCGACGAGGCTATCCCCCGCTTCGATTACAGTGATTGATGACAAAGAGATTGATGAGTTCGTGATGCGAGATTTGCGGGATCTATTCCGCTATGAGCCGAATGTTTCCGTCGGCAACGATCGCCGCTACGGGTTGCAGGACATTAACATTCGGGGGTTGGGTGGCAACCGGGTGTTGATTTTGAACGATGGCATTCGGATTCCGCCTCAGTTTCAGTTTGGTACTCCTTCCCTGGGGCGCGACTATGTCGATATTGAATCGCTGCAACGGGTGGAAGTGATTCGGGGTCCGGCTTCTGCCCTTTACGGCAGTGATGCATTAGGCGGGGTTGTCAGCTTTAGGACGGTCGATCCATCCTACCTGTTGGAACGGTTCAATCGGCAGGATGCCATCACCAGCCTATCCACCAATTTTGAGAGCAGCGATCGCAGTTGGGTCACCAGTGGGATCACTGCCTTCCGCGTCGGAGCGCTTGAAGCACTGGTGGGTTACACCCGTCGGGATGGTTACGAGTCCCGCCTGCCCAGGGACAACGAATTTGTCGATTCCCGCTACAACGCCCGTAGTAACTGGTTGGGTAAACTGGTCTATCGTCTCAGCGAAACCAGTAACCTTGCCCTGACTACCGAATTCTTCCGCAACGAAGATGACTTCTCCGTTGCTCGTCTCACGGTGCAAAATTTAGTTGGACCCGCCGGGTTTCGAGGACAGGATGAGACTTTGGAAGCGAAAACCCAGCGCGATCGCGTCAGTTTCTCCTACACCTTCGACGATCCCAACAGTCCTGGCTTTCTCGGTGCTGCCCGCGTCCAGTTTTACTACCAGGATGCCAGGGTCAGCGAACTGCGTACCCAGGACTTTGTCAGGCTTGGAGCCGGTGCCGATCGCCGCCGCTTCCGCACTCTAGAAAACACCTTCCTGGATCGAGTGATTGGGGGTGACCTGCAACTGCAAAGCATATTCACGATTGGTAATGTTTTCAATCGCCTCACCTACGGCATCGACATTTCCAGTACTCGCAACGAACGGGTGCGGGATGGACTGGAAACTCGTTTCAATGCCCTCGGCGTTCCAATCTTGAGAACCAATGTCGTTGGTGCAGACAATTTCCCCGTCAAAGACTTCCCTGACTCTGACACCTTTCGTTTGGGAATTTACCTGCAAGACGAAATGGAATTTGGTCAGACCTTTAGCCTGATTCCCGGTCTGCGGTTCGATACTTACAGACTCAATACCCGTCCCGATGTCGTCTACTTCCGCAATCCGGGAGCCAGCGCCGCCGATTTTAAGGACTCAGCCGTATCTCCCAACATTGGCTTTGTCTGGCAGATACAGCCAGAACTGGCACTGACGGGCCGCTATGCCCGTGGCTTCCGCGCTCCCCTCTTCAGCGAAATCAACGCCGGATTCACCAACCTTACCAGCCCCGGTTTTCGCTACAAAACCCTTTCCAACCCCGATCTCGAAGCCGAAACCAGCGACACCTTTGAACTGGGTCTGCGCGGACGATTTAGTCAATTCAACTTCAGTGTTACAGGTTTCTATAACAACTATGACAACTTCATCGAAACCTTTGCCCCCGCAGGCATTGACTTTGCCCTCGTCCCCGGATTTCCCGTTAACCTGTTTCAAACCCAGAACATTGCCAAAGCACGCACCTATGGTTTTGAACTAACGGGCGAATATCGTTTCAGCCCGACTCCCCACGGATTCAGTTTCATTGCTGCCCTCGGTTTAACCAGAGGTGACGACCTCACGGCAAACCAGCCTTTGGAAAGCGTTGATCCCTTCAAAGCCGTTTTGGGATTCCGCTATCGCGCCCCGGAAAATCGCTGGGGCACCGACCTGATTGCCACCTTTGCCAGTAGCCCCCGTCTGCGCGGCGATCGCCCCGCAGGTTCCTACACCCCCACTGGCTACACCGTCGTTGACCTGGTCGGCTACTACAACATCACTCCCCTGTTGACCTTCAACATAGGGCTGTTCAACCTGCTCAACAACCAGTACTTCCTCTACTCCGATGTTCGTCCCCTGATCGAATCCCCCACCCCTGTCGATATCGGTCGCTACGCCCAACCGGGTCTTAGCCTGCGAGCCGGACTGACCTGGAGATTTTGAACAGTTGTTGGTTGTTAGTTGTTGGTTGTTAGAGGTCTGTGAGGTGTTCAGACCTCCGAGGTTTTCAAAACCTCGGAGGTCTAAGCCCAGTTCAACTTTCAACTTTCCCCTCTCAACTTTCCCCTCCCCCCTCCCCATGCACAAACTCACCATCTCCCTCCTCCTCTCCCTCCTCCTGGTTGGCTGCAACACCGCTACAGTGCAACAGCCTTCTACTTCCAATGCTTCTCCTACAGCAAATCAAACCGTTCCCACCCAGGCTTCTAAAGTAGTCGCGTTGACATCCCTCTCAGCCGACATCATTCATCGACTGGATCGTTCAAAACTGGTTGGTATTTCTGGCAGTCGCTTGCTGGCTAAAAATCCTGAATTTACCAAACTACCGCGAGTCAGTGAGGGACAGACCCCACCTAACCTGGAAAAAATTGTGGCGTTGAAACCCGATCTGGTTGTAGGAGCCACCGGGTTCCACGATCAGATTCTGGAAAAGCTGAAAGGGATGGGAATTCGGACGCTGGCAACCCAGGTAAATAGCTGGCGATCGCTGGAAGACCTGACCCGCACCCTGGCGGCTGAAATTGACGCAGATCCAGAACCATTGCTCAAGTCCTATCAATCCTTTTTGAATTCCACCTCTAACCAGAATGCATCTACTCTGGTTCTGGTCAGCAATCAACCCATCCTTGCACCCAATAAAACCAGTTGGGCAGGGGATCTGTTAACGCAATTTCAAGTCAATAATTTGATAGCCGATTTGCAGGGACAAAGCCCGATGCGGGGGTATGTTACCCTTTCCCCTGAGAAAGTTTTGGAAGCCGATCCAGAGATTCTGATTCTGGTCGATCCGGGGGATGGAACCGTTGAAAAGCTCAAGTCTGCCCCGTTTTGGAACAAACTGAAAGCGGTTGGTAGCGATCGCGTCTATGTCTTTGACTATTACGGTTTAGTGAACCCTGGCAGCATTGATGCCGTAGAAAAAGCCTGCCAACAGCTAAAACAGGTTTTTGCCACTAAACCCTCCTGACCAGCAAAGGCTTGGATCAAACGGCTGAAATGATAGCCCTTTACCTTTTAGAATCCCACTGGCATCAAGGATTGGGACTAAAACCCAGCGCTAACTTCACATCAGGATAAAGTTCATTCCCTACTGCATTTTTTCAACTTCCGATCGCATCCGTTCCAGCGTCCGATGCATCTGTTCAAACATCTGCTGAGGCGTGACCCCAAACTGACCAAGCTGAGTTTTCAGTTGCTCAACCGTCATCTGAGCCATAAAGTCTTCAGATAGCTCAAACCGCTTCATAAAAATGCGGTAGCGATCCATAATGGCTTCCATTTGTTCGATAAAGAGCTTTTTGCCCTCGCGATCGAACTTGCCATAATCTTCACCCAGCTTCATGAGCGATTGGTAATCCTCAAATAGCTGCTTGGCTTCCTGCTGAATAATCTCGGAGTCAAAAAATCCCATTGCGCTCAAATCAAGTTGCTTATATCAACCCGGTTATAAACCTCACGAATTAGAAACCCGTAGCTTTTCCTGGAGATTTTTTCCAGTTCTCACTGGGATGAGGTTTAGAGGCTGCTTTTCAATGAATATAAGATCATTTTAATGCAAGCATCCGCTTCAGTTAAGTCGTGCCAGGTAGGGGTTTCACTACTCTCCCTTTTTTGCCCTAAAAAACCCAAACAGCCCGCCACGGTTGACGCTTTTAGAATTCTGTTGACGACCGTTTGTTTTACCATTCTGTTTGCCATCGTCCTCAGCCGTAATTGAAATGCCGACCTTAGGTGCATATTTACGGGCAAGTGGGTCGCGGGGATTCAGCTTTAATGCCTGATTCACGTAAGCTTTTGCCATACCAGGCAAGTTTTGGTGCCAGTACACCGCGCCCAGTAGGGCGTGATACTCGCTCTTATCTGCCTCAATCTTAATCGCATCCTTGAGTTCCTGGACGGCTTGCTTCCAGTTGTTTTTCTTAGCATATTCCTGTGCCCGTCTAAAATGGCGCTGGGCATAGTTTTCGGTCGCCGTTGGCGAATCGGTAACAGGTGGGGTGAATTGAATGGGTTTTGCTTCTGCCGCAGAAACTACCCCCGTGCGCTTTTCACGGATCAAAGTTTCACCCATTTTGAGCTGGGAGTAGACCAGATTCAACTCACTAATTTGTTGGGTAATGGTCTCAAACTGTCTGAGGGGAGTGTATTGGACTTCGGCAAGTTTAGAGATCGCCTGCTCATAGAAGACATCGACTTCACTCACCGGCATTTGCAACAGCTTACAAGCCAATTTGCCCTCAGGGGATAGGGGAGCTTCCCGAACCATTCGCCGGACCTTAAAGCGGATCAGAGCAGCGTTTTCTGCCCGTCCTTTTTCCTGCTTTAGCTTTTGGTAAGCGGGGTTGAGCAGACGAGCGAAGATGTCACCAGCTAGCGCTTTTTGAGCTTCATCAAGAGATGTCTGACTATCTGGGTGAAGAATCTTGGCAATGGTACGGTAACGGTTGAGAACGCGGCGATCGTCTGCCGCAATTGACACCCCCAACACTGCATAGGGATCGGAAAATCGGGTTAACCAGTCTGATGGGAGCGAACTTTGTGACATTGATCCGGTAGCTCTGGATTCTAAAACAAACCTGAAAGGTTAGATGAGGCAGGAATAGACTTACCGCTGGACGTGAGTGGTAACAGTTACCGATGAGCAGCCAAAAATTACAAGCTACCGCTGGATGGATACTCCTATCCTGAATTTGCTTTGAGCCTAGAAGCTTGATGGGTTTTTCTCTAAGCTTATCGAATGATAGGAGTCATAGATGTTGTTTTGACTGCACAACTCGCCCACTAGTTCCTGCTCACCCTATCTCTAATGTACTGCTTGCCCATCGGTTCAACAGGAAAGATCGGGCAAAACGTTATAGGGAATCAATATGATAGAGGAGAGGGGCGATGCAACCGAGGTAGAGTACTTTTTGGTCGAATCCAGTAGAATGGTTCAGGTTCAACTGCTTCTAGTCAGGGTTTGCGGATTTTTTGTGGAGTCAGACAGGCATGTTAAGTAAGCCTAAGAGTCGTAAGGTTGCTGCTCTTCTGGCATTTGCCAGTGCCGCCAATCCAATTCCTGTTTCTGGATTACACAAGTTTTATCTGGGGCAACCCGTGTGGGGTGTAGTTTACATGCTGCTTGCCTGGACTCAAATCCCCAAAATTGCGAGTGCGATTGAAGGGGTTTGGTACCTGGTACAAGATTCTGACGAGTTTGATCTGAACTTTAATGAAGGGAAAAGGGCTGAGATCCAGGCTACCTCTGATGTAGAGCCGGTTGACCCCAACCGCGTGAGCGCGATCGCAGATGCCGTGCGTCACCTCGACCAGCTTCGTGCCGATGGGCTGATTTCGGAGTACGAGTTTGAACAAAAACGTCGCCAACTACTGGATCGGATCGCATAACCCCAATGACATTTATGGATTGGATTTCTACTGCCCAGTCACGCTTAAAGGCGATCGCGCCTTACTCATCGGTTCGTGCTCAGATTCTGAACAACCCTTACTATCGGTTTCAAACCCTGGAAGAAGTTGAACTGGCTGTTAGCCTGGGAGTGACTATTGATGCAAATCAAGCCGGAGTCGATGATTGGCTACGGCTACCGGGCTTGTCGATCCACCAGGCACGGACCCTCACCGAACTGGCTCAGTCTGGTGTCCACTTTCACTGTCTGGAAGACTTGGCGGCAGCGCTGAGTGTGCCTGTCCAGCGGCTCAAACCGCTAGAACCGATTATCCAATTTTGCTATTACGACGGCAGCAGTGTCTACACGATTCAGCCAATCAACCCCAACACGGCAACCGTTGAGATGTTAGTCCGAATTCCCAGAGTAGACCTGTACCTGGCACGGGCGATCGTCGAGAACCGCATCCTGGGTCCCTACCGAAATCTGATTCACCTTCAGCGCCGACTTTCCCTCCCCGCTGATCTGACGGCTGAGTTGATGCACTATCTAAAGTTCTAACCGCTCGCCCCTTTACTTCTTCTCAATCAAACCCATCCGATTGAAGGGATAAAACCGCAGCCATGCCCGACCAATGATGTTGTCTTCAGGTAAAAACCCCCAAATATGGGAGTCATTGCTGTTGTTGCGATTGTCGCCCATCACAAAGTAGGAATCGGGGGGCACCTCGGCGGGTCCCCAGATGTAGTTGGGTGATTCGGCAACATAGGGTTCCTGGAGGGGTTGCTGATCCACATACACGATGCCATCTCGCACAAACACAGTCTGTCCTGGCTTGCCAATGATGCGCTTGATAAATGCTTGATCCTTGGCATAGCCCTGAATCTGAAGTTGAGGCGGCGGGTCAAAAACAACGATTTCACCCAATTCTGGTGGGCGAAATCGGTAGGAGACTTTTTCAACCACGAGGCGATCGCTAATCTCCAAAGTTGGCACCATTGAATCGGAAGGAATGTAGCGTGGTTCCGCCACAAATGCCCGAATCAAAAGTGCCAGAATCAGGGCAATAAAAAGAATCTGGGCATTTTCTAGCCAACTCTTCCAGGCAGGTGGAGGGGAGGGAGAAGAGATTTTTTGTTCAGGAGAGTTTTCTACAGTCATAGCCTCCATTGTCTCATGCTTCTTCTACCCCCTTTGCTAAAGTGGATGGGTGAATGGGGCTACCACAATCCTTCGATGGTCTGTCCCTCTACCGTTTGAACCGCCACACAGTTTTCAAATAGGATCTTATCCCCAACTTCAACAAATGCCTCATCCCCTTTGGAATTGAGGGTGACACTGCCATCGCTGTAACGTATCCCGGAGCCTGAAACGACCTGTGGCAGGACAAAGACTCTAGTGCCAAAGGTTGCCCGCACGGTGTTGTTGGTCAGGTAGTCTGCGATGAACCCTTTACCATCATCACATCGGTATCTGACACTGTTAATAACGCTTGGCTCTGCGGTATCTGCTGGAATAGGTTCCGGTGCATCTTGGCGGGCAGGTTCAGCGGTGGGCGTTGCTTCAGGAGCAGGTTCATCTTGCTGGGCAAGAGCGGAATAGGAGGTTCCTAAGCCCATTGAAAAGGCAAAGGCTACCAGAAGGGGGGCGATCGCTCGGTTCATACTCAAACTCCTCATATAGCAGGTGTCAGGTGTTAGCAGGTGGTAGGTGATAGGCGTATTGACCCAACCTGTTAGCTTGGTTTGTCATTTGTCCTCACCCTTATAGCTACCGCTATCACACCTCAAACGGACTGTTCTCTGAATTATCCATGAGAATAGCAAATTTGGTTAAACCCAGAGCACCTTAGCCCATAAACCTTACATTACCCTTAGGCAGGCAAAAGGCAAAAGATTAAAAGTTGTTAAATCAATTCTTGATAAAGTTCTTCCCATGTTTCTCAAACTACTGAATTCTTATCAACATTAATGTTGATAAGAATTCAGAAACGGTTGTGGGATAGCAGATAGAGCAGCAATTTTTTCGTTAACCAGTTTTGATCTCAAAAGTTCCGATTTAGAATCTAATAGCCATCTACTCAAGAGGCTGTTTAATTACATTAAAGTAGCTGTATTTTTGCTGTCCTCGGTGTTAGTTGGGGTTCTATTTGGCTGGTTGGCTGACTATTCATTCTCCTTTGGTCAGGCATTAGGCTATTTCTTTCGTGTTTCACGGGCACTGTTGCAGCAAAAATCAATGAGGATGGGGGGAATAACGCAACTTTATATTCGCGTCATTTTGGGAGTCAGAGACTTCTGCGATCGCACATTTCCCACGTTTCCAGGGTTAACCAGTCAACACAGCAGAATGGCTGGCTGGATCAGCAAACATAACCCAGAATTACACCATTTCCTGAGCGACCAATAACCAGTATTAACCCAGAGATTAACCTGGCTTAATTTAACCAGGGTATTTTTTTTGTGGATGCATTACAGGTATTTTCACGGTTATCGCTCTATACAACGCTAACTGAACGAGATCCTGAAAGATGCCACCACTCATCTAGCAGAAGTCATGGCAGATGTCACAGGCTGCTCGGTCGGAATGCTTTTGTGTTCCGATAGTTTGCTGTGGCAGTCAGCCGTTGAGTCTTGCCGTCAGGTTGTCTAGGGGATTATGGCTTCTGGATGGGCTGTCACGCACGTCATCGACCAGACACTTCTGCTTTTGATTGAATCCAATTCCAACACTGGCTGATCCTGGCATTTCCGCTGAACCTTGGAGAGAAGAGAAGTTCATGTCTAAGCTTTCCCGCAGACAATTGTTAGCGTTTTTTGGGTGTAGCGCTGCGGCTACCGTTTTAGCTCCTACCGTTGAAAGAAAACTGTTTGGCATTTCTACTGGTGTGGCTGAGGCAGCCCAACTGCCTTTTACGCCAGTCCGGTTGCCCCATCCCCTGTCAATTTATCGGGAACAAAGAAGTTTTTTGCCAACTGGCCTCGGTTCCGGGTCAATTTTGAACCCATCCAGTGATACCCGATTGGGGCAGTACACGGCATACGATGATGTGATTGTGCCGCCTGAGTATGAACGTTATGTGATTATTAGTTGGGGCGATCGCGTCTTCCCCAACCCGGACGAGTACTTTGGCTATAACTGCGACTACACCGGCTATGTGGGATCTCCTACGGATGGTTATCTGACAGTCAACCACGAGTATGTTAGTTACCCCATTTCCAAATGGTCACCGGGGACTCCTCCCGATCTGGTAGCAGGTAATTTTTCAGAGAGTGGTCCTTTAGTCATTCCTGGTTTCCCAACCTTTGCCAGCGCCCCCACCGCTGCCAACCGCCGGGCACTCTGGGGCGAATTCTTCTACAACCAGGGAATGTCAGTGATTCGGATTTCCCGGCGCGATCGGCGTTCCCGCTTTAGGGTGGTCACGGGTGATGCTAAGAACCGCCGGATTCATGGCTTGTCTGGTCTGGGGATCAACAGTCAGCGGAGTGATGGCTATCAGTCAGTCACAAGTTGGGGATCAAGAAGCTACCAGCAAGGGGACGACAATTACCTGATTGGGACTGGACCAACTGCCACTGAAGTATTCCCCCTCAGTTCCGATGGGCTGGGCAACAAGATTATTGGGACTGCCTACAACTGTTCCGGCGGTAACACTCCCTGGGGTACGGTACTATCCGCAGAAGAAAATTATCAGGGTAGTTCCCTGTTCTTTGTGGGTGTCACAGAGGCAGTCAAACCGGATGGGACTCAAATTTCCTACCTTGCAGATACTACTGGAGCGGAGTTTGGCTTGGTCGGCGAAAAATATGGTTACATGGTCGAAATTGATCCCACAAATCCCAACTTCCGCCCCCGGAAGCATTCCTGGCTGGGTCGTTACCGCCATGAAAACATTGCCATGCGGGTGCAAGCGGGCAAGAAACTGGTGGCATATTTGGGCGATGACCGCCGGGGTGGACATACCTGGAAATTTGTCAGCAGTGGTACGGTTTCCAATCCGAAGGCAAAGTCCAACAGTCGCCTGTTTGAGAATGGGATTCTCTATGTGGCGAAATTCAACCCCGCCAGTGATCCTACCCGTCCCAATCAAGGCACTGGGCAGTGGATTCCATTGCTGTTGAACACTCCTACTAATCCGAATGTGCCATCCCAAATCGCTTCCACGGCGATCGCGGCTGGGCTGACCGGATCTCTGGCACTCGGTCGAGTCGTGCTTCCCCGCCGGAATGGACTTGCCGGACAAACTGTGGATGGCGGTTTCTTCAACTGCGAAACCACCAACGAAGCCACCGCTCTGCCCGGTTACCGCAATAAAACCCTGGCAGACTTCTACACCTCCCAGGGAGCCGTGCTTTGCGATGCTTATCCGGCAGCGAACCTGGTGGGCGGCACGCCCTCTGCCCGTCCAGAGGATATTGAAATCAATCCGCGCAACCCCAGGGAAGTGATCATTGCCTACACCGATGGCGCTCCGGGGAGTGATGGCTATCCCGATTCGCGGGTGTTTGTGGTTGGCAAGTATACGGCTGCTATCAACGATACGCAGCAGTCGGGTGGACTGTATAAGATCATCGAAGATAGTGCCGATAGCGCGGGCACGACCTTCCGCTGGCAGCGGTTCTCGCAGGCAGGGGAAGACGGGTCTGAGGATGGCAATGGCTTTGCCAACGTAGACAACCTGGCGTTCGACAACCGGAACAATATCTGGGCAGTCACCGATATGTCTACGAACCTGCACAACGGGTTTAACGTTGGTGCTGCCGGGACTCCCACAAACCTGAACCATGCCGCTATTGGTGATGTGTCTACCCTGGTTGGGGTATTTGGCAACAATTGGCTGTTCTATATCCCTACCACAGGACGGATGGCAGGAGCCGTGGTTCCCTTTGCCTACGGACCACCACGGTGCGAAATGACAGGTCCAACCTTCATTGCAGATACGCTAATTCTGGCTGTGCAACATCCCAGTGAAGATGCGCCCTTTAGCCCTGACCAAACCCTGAGCCGATCCATTCCCATGCTCAATCTGGATGGTTCTCTGTTTAGCCAGGAACGCTCTGTGCCACGGGGTAGCCATTGGCCCAGCAACATTCAGGGCAACCCCAGTGGACCACCGAAACCGGCGGTGATTGGGATCCGTAGTAAGCGTCCTAGTGGGCAGTTTGTTTAAATTGGTTGGTGGTTAGTGGTTGATGGTTAGGGTATTGCCCTGACAATTCTTAATTGCCCAACACGGACTAATACCAGCACTGCTAACGATCGCCCATCACCTCAAGTGTCACCCCTATGCAGGAAACCTCACAGCCTGCTGGGGGTGTTTTTTTTATCAACAAACTCACGAGATCTGGGCGGTTTCCCAATGATGATGAATATCTGGTGGTATATTGCAAAAGCTATTGAGGCGATTTAGCAAAGCATTATAGTGAAGGTAAGCATCGTCCCGTTCATCTTGAAGGTGGGCATACAGCGTCAGTTCCGGCTCTGGGGCTAGATGATGCTTCAGAACATCTAAGCCTGTTTCGGTTAGGTGCGTTGCCGCGATCGCAACTAGCAATGCTCCAACAGTTCAATTGCAACGCTCGCCAGAAATTTGTCCAGAATCGTAGATAGTTCTAATCACAAAATAGATGTTCTGTAAGCGTTCTGCTGCAACAAGGCTAATATTTTGATCCTGCCGATCTGCTCTGGCGCGTAGCAGTGCTTCCAATTTCAATACTAAAGACAGATTAGGTAGTATTAATTTCTAAACAAGAATTACAGTACGATCGCCCCTCACCACAATTTCAATGGAACGACTGCCTTTCCCATCCCTTTCCATCAAACCCCTCTATTGCTTGTCTGCTGGCTTGCTGTTAAGTGCTGCGATCGCCCATCAAGTTCAAGCCCATGAAGTAAAAGTAGTCGGCGATGTCGCTGGCACCTGGCACATTGAACCCAACCACAACCCCAAAGTAGGAGTGCCAGCCAGAACGTGGATTGCACTGACCCGGAGAGGCGGAACAATCCTGCCTCTGGATCAGGCAACCTGCCAACTAGCCGTCTATGCCCGCCCGCGCAAACCCAATGCCAAACCTGTTTTGGTGCCCACCCTGAAAGCGGTTTCCGCAGAGCGATATCAGGGCATTCCGGGAGCCGATATTACCTTTCCTGCTGTTGGGCTGTATCAACTGGAACTCAACTGTACCCCTAAAAAAACTGGCAACTTCAAGCCATTTCAAATGCGGCATGATGTCACAGTGACACGGTAAGGATCACCCATCCGGGTTATGCCACTTCATCTGTTTGGTTAGTACTTCCGAACGAAGTACAATCCCTGCTCTGCACCGTAAGGTCTAGATAGTAGAGTTCGGCATGAATTTATGATGACAATGAAAAATTGGAAAGTGGGGCAACGAGTTGTGTGCGATCGCCAGAACAAACAATTAACAGAATGCTTCGTGCGATCGATTGATGCCGACAGTGTTGTCATCTTCTGTCCTACCCATAACACGGTCATCTGTGGACAGGGAAGTAATCTAGAGCGCCTGGGCTGGAAAGCAGTGGATGAACAGGACGAGGTTGCTTAGGAGAGTTCCTGCCAAACAAAATACCTGTCGGGACAGGTTTAGCAGTACCACAATGGCTGCCCAACGAGATTTTGGCAAACCCTGCCCCGCCCCAACACTAAAGCTCCTTTCTATGGGGTGAATGCTTCATTTTGCAGCATCCAGCCATTAACGGTTGGATGCTGCAAAACCAGGTTGCAAACCGTTCAGATTACTCAATTAGATCTCTGCGACTGCCCGCTCAATCAGACGACGGGCGAGGGTTTGTGTCCCGGTATGGGAGTAGTATTTGACGGTGATATCCAGGAAGGCACCCAGGTAATCAAGCTTATCTTTGGACACATCAACGAACTTCATCAGGTTGTCCACCACTTTTTCCTGGGTCAACCCTTTAGAGGAGACAAAACCACCCATCCAGCCTTTGACCGAGTCAAAGCTTTGGTTGATAAAACTCAACTTACTGGCAGAGTCCCCACCCGGAATCAATTCATTAACGCCTTTAAACGTTTGATTCTGCTCCAGTTCCGCAGGGCTAAGGGCACCCATCGTAGACAGGGCTTTTTCAATGAAAGAGGGACCAAGCGGAATCAGCCCGTCAAAGCAAACCAGGGCAGCCATCCGCATCAGCGATTCCCCACTGTAATCTCCCAGAGATGCCAGAAAGTCACCAATACTGTCGCCAGGAATGCCATTGATCTGACAAAACGCCACCAACTCCGTCACCAATTTGACCGTGAGGTCAATACTTTGAGCTTTTTCAGGTTTGGGGGTTAGTTTATCCAGAAAGCCGAGAAAGGAAATGCCTTCACCAACTTTATTCGCCGCCGCGGCATAACCCAAAGCGGTTGAAGCGCTGTCAACGGTCTGGTAAAGCCACAGGGCACGTTGATAGCCCTGAGACTTGTCGTTATAGAGGTAAACAGCCCGATCGCCAATTTGCTGGATCAAACTCTCATCCGTTTCGCCTGTCACCGTTTTGATGGTGTTCTTAAAGCCAACCAGGTTTTGCCACTGTCCAGGAATAGCGAAGTCCAGCGATCGCAATGCCATCACGGTTAAACCGCTCGTTGGCAATTCATCCACCAATTCGTAAATGGGTTTGCTCATATGATTTTTGGAGGGGTTAGTTTAGTGGGGAGGGGGAGGGGGAGTTGAGAGTTTTGAGTTAAGAGTTTTGAATTGAAGTTAAGAGTTAGGGATATTTATCCTTCATCCTTCATCCTCAACTCCACCCTGTATCCTAATTACTTCAGTTGCGCCAGTCCGTTGAGGTCAAAC
Organism: Kovacikia sp. CALU 1929; assembly: GCF_056784235.1. Taxonomy (NCBI): domain Bacteria; kingdom Bacillati; phylum Cyanobacteriota; class Cyanophyceae; order Leptolyngbyales; family Leptolyngbyaceae; genus Kovacikia; species Kovacikia sp. CALU 1929. The sequence continues at coordinate 464,571 of NZ_JBXBCF010000065.1, read as the reverse complement.
TTTTGAATCCATGTCTTGCGGTCTGCTGGAGTGAAGGAGGGATCGCGGGAAAGGACTTTGACCTGGAAGCGATCGCCCACCAACAAAGCAGTTTGGGTGTTGCCAACTTCCATAGAGGGATAGTTCGCAATTCGGGTGGTGCTGTTTTGAAACTTCTTAGCCGCGGTTGGCAGGCTAACGGTGTCAGAAATAGCCAACATTGCCAGGTCTTTACCATCCTTCTTCAACTTCGCTTCTGCAAATCCTTTCTTCTCCTGAGTAAAGACCCGTTCATAGCCATTCCCCGATTTTGGGAAAAATTTATTAAAGCTGCTGCCCTGCTCGGCATCCTTTGCGACCGCAGGTTGTGCCCCTTTCTGGGTACTCTCTTGTTGAGCTTGAGAGAACTGAGAAGGGGTTTCGGGGGCACATCCGATAACCAGCAGCAACACAGATAACAGCATCGGCGCGAGAACTTTGCGCCAGTTAAAGGAAGTCATCGGAGTCTCCTGAAGTGTGCGTGGCTTACAACGTTTTTCTAACCCTATCAGATTATCTCGCTCTCGTAAGTTAAGTAATGGACATACCCCACCACCCATCTATTCTCCAGGGCGATCGCCATTTCCTTTTTTCATACCAATCAGGGGTCCCCGCCTGCGAAAGAAAACGTAGTAAAACACGGCTGCCTGAATTACAAACAGAAAAAATTCGACTCGGGCATCGGGGGTGACTTCGCGGGTCAGGATAGCAGGGGCATTCAGAGCCGAAACCTTATCTCTAACCAGGATTGCCAAGAAGAAGTTGTTAGCTGCATGACAACCGATCGCCAGTTCCAGGGAGTTATCTTTCAGGGTGACGATCGCCAGAAATACCCCAAAGGCAATATAGGTGAAAGCAAGCCAGACCGGACTATTGGTGGTTGTCACTTCTGGATTGCCCATGTGCAATGCCCCAAAAATCAGACTGGAAATGCCAATCAGTAACCATCGGCTGCGAACCACCAGACTCAAGCTCTGAAGCATATATCCCCGAAACAGCAATTCTTCTGCCGTGGTTTGAATCGGGGTAAAAATCAATGCCAGGGGCAAAAACAGTAGCCATTTCTGCCAATCAACGGTAAGGGCAAAATGGGAGGGGGCAATCCTCACTTCGATCAAATAGGTGACGGCAATCAGAAGGAACCAAACACCCCCTCCCAGGGCAATCCGCTGGCGACTAACCCTTGCATCGGGGCGAATCAAAGACCGAAACGGGCGCTGGTGAATGCCCGTCACCACCAGGTATAACCCCAGCGCCAAAAAACAGAAAGACAGACTCAACACCACATACTGTAGAATCTGGTCTTCCCCCGTCGGAACGGCAAGAATATCATCGGTTAACTGATCTGCCGCCAACCAGATTAACAAGGGAGTGCTGCCCAGAATCAGCCAGAAGAAAATAATCAGCAGAAAGCCAAGTAAGTAACGCCACCAGGCATTTTTACCTCGCCGAACCGCATTGAGATATCGTGCACTCACAGTCCGCTTTCACCCGCAGGGATTAGTGAAATCCAACACCTCGTAGGATGGGCAAAGCCTAACCTGCCCATCTGCTTTCAGTAAAACCCCAACACTTTGTAGAATAAGCAAACTCTGACGTGCCTACCGGCTTCTAGAACGGTCAAACCGATGGCCACGGTGTCATCCCTTTGCCCATCCTACATGGCTAGGATGGTTTTCTGCGATAGACTTCCTCACTTCAATGGCGGCGATTAAGGGGTCACTGGCGCAGTTGGAACCACAATACCGTCCGTTGGTGTAGAGTTGGGGATTTCATAGAATGGGGCGGGATCGGCAGGAGCAGGGGAAGGAGCAGGGGAAGGCGGGTCGATGGGGGGTATCGAATTGACGGGTGCTACTGGAGGATTCGTAGAGGTTGGATCGGGATAGGAAGGTTCAGGGGACGTTCCAGGGGTCGCAGCGACGACGTAGGGGGAGGGAATGACCGGCATTTGCCCAGCGTTGACCAGAGCTTGATAGACAAATGCGGCTACGTCAGCGCGGGTAGCTGTGCGAGTTGGGTTGAGTTGCTGCACACGGGGATAGTTGACCACTACTTTTTTCTCAGTGGCGGCAGCGATCGCCCCAGTCGCCCAGTCTGGGATTTGCCCTGCATCCTGGTAGTAAGACAGCACATCACTGCCGATATTGCTGTAATTCAACCCACTGGATAGGGCAACCAACACTTCTACTCTGGGAATGTTCTGATTGGGCTTAAAAGTGTCATCGGGATAGCCCGACATAAACCCAACCGCGTAAGCCGTTTCAATCGCCTCCATTCCCCAGAAGTTGGATGCTACATCCGTAAACGTTACGCCCCCCCGCTCACGCTTTGGTGGCAGTGTGGCAAAGGCTTTGTTGACGATCGCCGCGAACTGGACTCGTGTGACCGGGTCATCGGGGCGAAAGGTGCCATCCTCCGAGAAACCACTGACAATTCCTTTAGCAGCCAGGGCATCAATGTAGTCCCGTGCCCAGTGGGATTGGGTATCTGCAAAGGCAGAGAGGGTAATGTCTGGCGGAACGGTGTTGTTTGTCAGGTAAACATGCCCCAGTTCTCTATTGTCCTGGGTGCGCTTGGTCAACCGCCAACCAGGGCTTAACTGAATCTTGGCAAACTGTCCGGCGGCGGGAAGTCCATTGGTTCTGCCAACTTCCAACAGCGCCGCATCCCGATTTCTCAGATTCGTGGCAATCAGCACCAGGTCATCTTCGCGTCGAACCACATTCAGGCTGTAAACCAGACCAAAATCCCGTTCTGCCATCCGCACAGAGTAGCCGTTGCTATCGGTGCTGCGTCCACAGATCCCCGTAAAGTCAAATTCCAGCAGCAGGGGATCAACCGTCACCGGGTTGGCTCCACTTTCACTCCAGCAGGGGCGGGCACTGGTAAGTTGCTCCAAAACAAGAAGCTGGTAAGCACCACCACTGCCATAGGGGGCGGCGATCGCCACAAAGCTATTTTGATCAACTTCCTTCTGCCCAAAAACTCTGGCGATCACAGCATTGGAAATCGCCATAGCCCCCAGGCAAGCAACTCCCAGAGCCACCACAAATTTAATTCCGTGGGATTTGATTCCCTGAGAATGGAGGAGCCTAGTCATATCCATCACCCCTGTCTGAGTTGAACAACTTTCTTTATTATGACGACCGGCAGGCTATGCCAGTGCCCGCAAAAATCCTACCCTACATGTCAGAAAATCCAACCAACATCCTCCTAAAGGTCAATGATTTTTGATTCGCGATTACTCAAGAAAAAAGAAATGGTTGAAGAGGAAGAGGGGAATCAAAGCCCTTTGCCCATCCTACTCAAAACTCAAAATTTACCGCCCACCCGATATCCACGATTTGCCAAGCCGCAGAAACTTTTTGGTTAAGAGTGGGCAGACTGGATGATTGAACAGTTTAACTGTACGAGTCATTCTAAGTTGCGATCGCTCCTCACACGGGAACCCAGCGATCGCTTTTTTGCTGACAATGGAGTAGTTTCTAAGCATTGCTATCAAGTATGGCGGAGTCAGGCGGGAAGTATGCAGAGTTTTCAACGGAAACCGGACATTGGCTATATTCCGACGGAACCGGAGGCAATCATCCCAGTACTAACCCTGGCAGACGTGAACCAATCAGACAGGCTGTATGACCTGGGCTGTGGAGATGGGCGGGTTTTGATTGCCGCTGCCCAGCAGTTTGGTACCCGTGGAGTGGGAATTGACATTGACCCGGAACGGGTGGAGACGGCACAAGCGAATGCCCAGAATGCCGGAGTCAGCCATCTGGTTGAGTTTCGTCAGCAAGATTTATTTGCAGCCGATTTTGGGGATGCGACGGTGGTTTTTCTCTACCTGCTGCCTCACCTCAACCTGCGGCTATTGCCATCATTGCTGCGGCAGTTGACCGCCGGTGCCCGGATTGTGTCGCGGGATTTTGACCTGGGGGACTGGAAACCCGATCGCACCCTGCACTTGCAAACCGAGGAGGAACCCACGTTTTACTGCTGGGTGGTGAAAGGGGCATCTTTTCGCTCAACCCCATAATCAATGGTGTAGCGGGGACGCAGTTTTGGGGCTAATTAGCGACCCTTGTTTGCCGCGCTTAATGCACATCCTGACAGAGGTAGCTTTCAAGGTAAGGATCCATGCCGGGAAAGGGCGATCGCACCACAGTCCCCTCACCCCCTTAAAATCAGGAAATGCAACATCAGAACCCATTCCCCCCAATTCCCTCCTGTACCTGGAGCCGTCCCATCGGTCTGGGCTGGGAGAAACCCTACACCGTCCGCTATACCAGTAATCTGGATGACGGTCCGTTTCATGGAATGCCGCTGGGTGGCTTTGGTGCCGGGTGCATTGGGCGATCGCATCGGGGCGACTTTAACCTCTGGCACATCGACGGCGGCGAACACATCTTCAAACCCATGCCCGCCTGCCAGTTCAGCATCTTTGAGCAAAGCGGCTCCCAAACCCAGGCATCCGCCCTCTGCACCGAACCACCAGAAGATGGCAGCCTGAGCCAATGGAATTGGTATCCAGCGGCAGGAGGCAGGCGCAGGGGGGCAGGGGAGCGAGGGGAACAGGAGCAGAGGGGCGGAGGGGCACGGGAGCCAGACTCAGCACCCGACTCTAACAACCAACAACCAACAACTAACAACTCCTCCACAGGCACTTACCACGCCCTTTACCCCCGCAGTTGGTTTGTTTATGAAAATGTCTTCCAGGCAGACCTGACCTGTGAACAGTTTTCACCCATCATTGCCCAGAACTACCAGGAAACCAGCTACCCCGTTGCCATTTTTGAGTGGACGGCACACAACCCCACTGACCAGCCAATCACCCTCAGCATCATGCTGACCTGGCAAAACATGGTGGGCTGGTTCACCAATGCCCTCAAATCCTCAGAAGTGAAAATCCGGGATGATGGCAGCCCAGTGTACGAGTATCAGCCCCGTTTAGGAGAAAGTGCTGGCAACTTCAATCGACTCACAGGGGATGAGCAGCGGATTGGAATTGTCATGGGAAGGGAGCCGGGGGGCAGGGGAGCCGAGTGGCAGGGGAGCCAAGGGGCAGAGGGGAACTCTCAACTCTCAACTGTTAACTCTCAAATCCCTACTCCCCACTCCCCACTCCCCGCCGAAGGTAATGGACAGTGGGCGATCGCCACCTTCCTCAATCCCACCCTGTTTGAAGTCTTCTACCACACGCGCTGGAACCCTGCTGGGGATGGGTCTGATCTGTGGCAGGCATTTGCCAGGGATGGTTCCCTGCCAGATGTGGATGATGAAACTCCAGCCGAGGAGGGAGAGCAGATTGGAGGGGCGATCGCCGTTCGCTTTACCCTCCAACCTGGACAAACCCGCAAACTTCCCTTTGTCCTGAGTTGGGATTTTCCGGTCACTGAGTTTGCCCAGGGCGTGGAGTACTTCCGACGCTATACCGATTTTTTTGGTCGCAACGGACAGAACGCCTGGAGTATTGCCCGGACTGCCCTGAAGCACTATCCCACCTGGCGTGAAAAGATTCAGACCTGGCAGCAACCGATTTTAGACCAGCAGGACCTACCTGACTGGTTCAAAATGGCGCTATTCAACGAACTTTACAACCTGACGGATGGTGGCACCCTCTGGAGTGCAGCGGATGAACGCGACTCGGTAGGTCAGTTTGCGGTACTGGAATGTATTGACTACCGCTGGTACGAAAGCCTGGATGTGCGGCTGTATGCTTCCTTTGCCCTGCTACATCTGTTTCCCAAACTGGAAAAAGCCATTATGCGTGCCTTTGCCCGGGCAATTCCTGCCAGGGACGATCGCACCCGCATCATCGGCTACTACTACACCATAGGGGCAGACAGTCCAATGGCAGTCCGCAAAGCGGCTGGGGCAACTCCCCACGACCTGGGCGCACCCAACGAACATGTCTGGGAAAAGACCAATTACACCAGTTACCAGGACTGCAACCTGTGGAAAGACCTGCCCTGCGATTTTGTTCTGCAAGTCTATCGAGATTACCTGCTAACCGGCGCAGCCGATGTAGAGTTCCTGGCAGAGTGCTGGGGTGCGATCGTCCAAACCCTCGTCTACCTCAAAACCTTCGATCATGATGGTGATGGCATTCCGGAAAACTCCGGCGCACCCGACCAAACCTTTGACGACTGGAAATTACAGGGAATCAGTGCCTACTGTGGGGGGCTGTGGATAGCGGCGTTAGAAGCAGCGATCGCGATCGGGCAGGTCTTGGAAAGTGCTCAGTTCTCAGATGTTCAGTTCTCAGGTTTGAATGCTGAACTGGACAATCCCATTCAACCCTCAACCCTCAACCCTCAAAACTCCCTATCCCAATTCCAGTCCTGGTTAGACCAATCCCGTCCCATCTATCAAGAAAAGCTCTGGAATGGGCAATACTATCGGCTCGACAGCAACAGCGGTTCCAATGTCGTGATGGCAGACCAACTATGTGGACAGTTCTATGCCCGCCTGCTCAATCTCCCGGATATTGTGCCGCATGACTGCGCCCAGACTGCCCTTAAAACGGTTTACGACTCCTGCTTCGTCAAATTCAACCAGCACTTAGCATCCGGCGCACTCAAAACTCAACGTTTTACATCGGTTCAGGAAGCCAGAGCCGCTGAAGAGAGGATGGAGGGAGCAGAGGAGCAGAGGAGCAGAGGAGCAGAGGAGAATTCTCAACTCTCAACTCTCAACTCTCAACTCCCAACCCCCCTCGGTGCCGCTAACGGTGTCCAACCCGATGGTTCACCGGAAAATCCCAATGCCACCCATCCCCTGGAAGTGTGGACAGGGATTAACTTTGGATTGGCAGCCTTCCTGGTACAGATGGGGATGCAAGCGGAAGCGTTTCAGTTGACGGAAGCGGTGGTGCAACAGATTTACACTCATGGGCTTCAGTTCCGCACTCCAGAGGCAATTACTGCCAGCGGTACCTTTCGCGCCTGTCATTATCTGCGGGCAACGGCGATTTGGGCAATTTATCAGGCTATGTGGGCAAGTGAGGGGTTAGGGGTGAGGAGTGAGGAATGAGGGGTCAGGAGCCAGTCTTCCCTAGCTAATTTTCCCGAGCACACCTTCTACCAGCCAGTTCATTGACTCTAGCTCGATCGCAGTTTGCCCGTAATCTTTAGGAACCACCGTTTTCCCGGTATTGTCCTTTAGTCCGGCTGTGTAAATGATGAGTGACCCATCTTGCAGTTTTGCCTTTGCGGCATCAGCCGCCTTGGTTGCCTCTGGGGATACAGCAGATCCATAGTCAGAAAGTTTCACAAAACCCTCTTTGTAGCCGCCTCGCAACACATGGGGGATCCCATCATTCATGAGCGTTTTGCCTGCTTGAATCTGTTTGGCATACTCAGTGTAGACCGTTGTCCAGTCCCACTCTGCTCCAGTCAGGTAACCCTTGGGAGCCAGGGATGACTGGTTGGCATGGTAGCCCGAACTAAAAATCCCACGCTTCTCGGCCGTTTCAATCACAACTTTGGGGCTGTCTACGTGACAGGTCACCACATCAATTCCCTGATCAACCAGACTGTTGGTTGCCTCTGCCTCCTTCACAGGCTGTGACCAATCACCTGTAAAGATGACTTGAGTTGTGATCGTCGGTTTAATACTGCGTGCCCCCAGCGTAAAACTGTTGATATTGCGAAGCACTTGGGGGATAGGTTTTGCTGCCACAAATCCCAATTTCCCCGATTGGGTCATATAACCTGCCACAATGCCCGCTATATACTGAGCTTCATCAATGTAACCGAAGTAGCTGCCTACATTCTTCGGGTGTTTCCCTTCCTCGTATAACCCGCCGCAGTGGAAAAACTGGACCTCTGGATAGGCGGCTGCCAACTTTAGAATGTGCGGATCAAAATATCCAAACGAGGTTGGAAACACCGCAGCCACTTTATCTTGCTCGATCATGGTCTGCATCACTTCCTGAACCTCTGTTGTTTCAGGAACACCCGCTTGATCGATCGTTTCAACCCCTGCCACACTCTTTAAGCCTTCCTTGCCCTGGAAGTGCGCTTGGTTGTAACCAAAGTCATCTTTGGGTCCCACATAAATAAAACCCATCTCTAACGCTTGATTAGCAACTGGGCTGGATGCCGGATTGCCCGTTGTGGTGTTCGTCGTAGGGGTGCAGCCTGTCCACAGCCGGGAAGTTGCACCAAAAGCCCCTACAGCTAATAACCCTCGAATAATTTGACGACGATTGCTCATAGGTTTTCCTCACACAAGATATACATAGGGAGTAGTGAATGGGGGGTTGTTGGTTGATATGGTTAGTCATTGGTCATTGATCATTCGTCATTGGTATTTACAGACGACAAAGGACGAATGACATAAGGACAAACAACGATACTATGCCCGATCACCAATTACCTCCAAAACCTCAACGCTCAGCTTTCAAATCCTCCCGTTTCCGATTCCACTTTTAAGGCTGTGATTAATGCCTCGGAGTCTGCCACTGCTCCAAATACGCCACCCTGCATTTTGATCATGTTTAAAGCAGCAAGGTGATTCCCGTAATCGGTTGCGCCGGTACAGTCGGACAATAGCAAGCATTCGTAGCCGCGATCGTTGGCATCTCGCATGGTGGTATGGACACACACATCCGTTGTAATGCCTGTCAGAATCAGGTTTTGAATACCGTTACGGTTCAAAATTAAATCCAAATCAGTGGCGTAAAAGGAGCCTTTTCCGGGTTTGTCGATAATCACCTCTCCGGGTAAGGGAGCTAGTTCTGGAATGATTTCCCATCCCGGTTCGCCCCGCACAAGAATCCGACCACAGGGACCCGGATCGCCAATTCCTGCCCCAATTCGCTGCGATCGCCAGCGTTTATTCTCAGGCAAATCCGACAAATCTGGACGATGCCCTTCGCGGGTATGAAGGATCAGACAAGAGAGTGATCGCATGACCCCCAGGAGGCGTTGAATGGGTGCGATCGGTGCTTGCGTCAGAGACAAGTCGTAGCCCATTTTGTCTACATAGCCGCCTTTGCCACAGAAATCGATCTGCATATCGATCACGATCAGCGCTGTGTTCTCTGGGCGTAAATCTCCGTTAAACGGATAGGGATAGGGTTCCGCGTTAACATACCGTCCCATTGCGAACCTCCGACAATTGATGGGTAGTGCGTTGGAGCATAGGCGATCGAATGCGTGATTTAAATCTTCGCTGTAATCTTTAGCACATTCTCTCCAGGCTGAATCGTATTCCACGTTACATTTACGTCCTTCAGATACCGCAAAGTAATGAGATCATCCCCCTTGCTGTAGATTCGACTTTGTAATACAGCAATTTTCATTTGTGTATGCCACACAGAATCCTGGTTGTGCCTTAATACAACGGCATTCATTGTGTGGCACTCGTCTAAAAACTGCTGTAACTCTAATTTTCAATCCGGCGTCGCCGAATAGTAGGGATGAAACTTACTTAATTGAAGCGATGCGTTACGCTGGTGCTAACGCTTTTTTACAGCAGAGTGGGCGATCGCGCTCATCCATTTAGGGGGAAATCCTATGCCCTGCCAACATCTAAATCCACTGACGTTAGAAAACTTGATTCCGAAAGCTAACTATCCCGTATTTCGGTGTGAAGAGTGTATTCGGATCAACGATCGCTGGGTACATCTCCGGATTTGCCAAACCTGTGGCAAGATGCTGTGCTGTGACTCTTCTAAAAATCAACATGCACGCCACCACTATGAGGAGACTGGGCATCCTGTAATCAGTTCAGCAGAATTAGGAGAACAATGGTTGTGGTGTTTTGTAGATGAGCAACAGAAGGGCTATTGATGATGGTTGTTAGTTAAGTCGGTGATCTCATCTACCCACGCAATCTACAACAGAAAATTGACGAGGCGATCAATGCAATTCATACGCCAATCTATGCTGTTATATATCGCACTGAGTTTGCATCTGTCCAAACAATTTAAAGAGATGTGGTAACTAAACTCTTTGAGAAGTTAGATCAATAGAAAATGTTTCTCGTCAGGCACCGCTATTGATATGAAGATCAACTCACTGAAGCAAATGTAACCACAAAATTTACAGCCGTTTCCCCTTATGTAAGACACCTTCACTCATCCACGCATCCACACGTAATTGTGGTTTACTCATCTGAAAATCGCTGTAAGTCAGTGCCATTGATCCCATAGTTACTACTGACCTTGTAATAGCACGATTGTAATAGCACGAAAGAAGTAGCACTAAAATTTAAGCCGGATTAGTCACTCCTATGCATCACGCTTCAATTCGGACGGCTAATATTCACCGGGCGATCGCTTTCTATGAGCAGCTCGGATTTGAAGTACGAGAACGGTTTACGACAGGTTATACATTAGCCTGTTGGATGGAAGGTTTGAATGGGCGGATTGAGTTAATCCAGATCCCCCAACCCAAACCTGCTCACGATGCCTTTGGGGATGAGCATTACGTGGGCTACTACCACCTCTCCTTTGACCTGACCACAATAACGGATGACCTACCCACCTGGCTAGAAACCCTCAAACACCATTTCGCCCAAGCCAACCAGAAGCAACCGGATCAGGTAAAGCCGCTCAAAGTACTTTTGGAACCAGAACAACAGATGATTGGCGATCGCGTTTACGAAGTTGCCTTCATTGCAGATGTGGATGGATTGCCGTTAGAGTTTATTCGGATAGTGGAGAGGTGAGGGGGCAGGAAATGTTGGTTAGTTTTAGTCAGTGGTCATTAGTCAGTAGTCATTGGTCATTGGTCAGTAGTCCAAGATTTTTAACTCTCAACTCAAAACTCCTTCTCCCTCTCCTCAAGGCTCTTCTTCCTCCGTCTCCTCCGGTGGACTGGGTGAAGGTGAAGGGGTGGAAGTGATTTTGCTGCTGGGGGAAATTTCTTCCAGGGAAATTAGGGCTTCAATAACAGATTTGACGACAGGGGCAGCAACCGTAGAGCCAAAGGCATCTGATCCCTGGGGTTCATCAATAACTGCAACGACCACATACCGGGGGGCTTCGATCGGAAAAATCCCGACAAAGCTCGTGATTTTGGCATTCTCAAAATAGCCGCCATTGGGATTGGCTTTTTGGGCGGTTCCCGTTTTGCCGCCAATCCGGTATCCCGGTACAGTGGCACTTTTGCCGGTGCCTTCTGAGACAACCGTTTCCATCATAGACAGAATGGCTTCGGTGGTTCCTTTTGAGAAAAGCACGCGGGGGGCAGGCAAATTTGGTCGCCAGTAGGGCTGTCCACTGACATCAAACAACCCTCGAACCACATGAGGCGTGACCAGTTTGCCTCCATTTGCCAGAGTGGCATGCAGTTGAGCGAGTTGGATGGGAGTCAGCGAAAATCCCTGCCCAAAGGATGTCGTTGCCCGCTCTACCGAAGAGTTGACGAAGGTGTCCTGGTCTTTAAATTGACCGGGTGACTCCGAGGGTAGATCGATGCCAGTAGCTTCGCCAATGCCCAATCGTTTTAGCCAGCGGTAGTAGGCTTCGGGCTTAATCTGCTGAACAATATGGACCATCCCCACGTTACTAGAGTATTTGATGATGTCCGTAACTGATACCGTTCCCCTACCACCTGAACTGGAAAAGTCATAGTTTTGGATGGGCCAACCACCTATTGTAATTCGTCCTTCGTCCATGAAGTAGCTGTTGGATTTGATCGAACCGTTTTCCAACGCGATCGCCACATTGATGGGCTTAAAGGTTGATCCCGGCTCATACAGATCAGCGATCGCCCAATTCTTAAACCGCTCTACAGGATATTTGTAATACCAGTTGGGGTCATAGGAAGGAGCCGTCACCAGGGATAGCAGGGAACCATCCCGCACATCCATCACCACGACAGCACCACGCTTGGCATTAAACGGCTTCATCTGTTGCCGCAGAGCGTTTAAAGCCACCCGTTGCAAACGGGTATCTATCGTTAGCTGAAGCTGTAACGCATCCAGGCTATGAAAGCCGGAGGGCACATTGTCAGGCAGGAAGGAACCATCTCCGGTACGTCGCAGTACTGCGTCTTTGGCGGTGCGCTCCAGTACGCTCTGCTGGCTCAATTCAATTCCCGCCTGCCCTTTCTGGTCATCGTTCACATAACCAACCACGTCTGCCGCTAAATCCTGTTGGGGATAAAAGCGCTGTTGGTACTGAATCAATTCCAGCCCATCCAATCGGAGGCTGGTGATGCGGTCATGGATATTTTCGGACAAAGAATTGCGGATACGAATGCCACTTTCAGTCTCGTCAAACTTCCGCACCAGAGCCGCTGCCGATACATTGAGAATGGGAGCCAGTTGGTCGGCAATTTCCTGTTTTGATTGCTTGAACAGCGTTGGATGGGCGAAAAGAGTATAAACCGGACGATCGAGCGCTAGAACAGTTCCCGTGCGGTCAATCACCTGGCGACGGGGAACAAACGGTCGCAGATAAACCATTTGCTGCTCCTGTGCCCGTTTCTGTAGTTCAGGAGCCTGCACCACTTGCAGCCGGAATAGATTCAACGCCAGCCCCCCGGCACTGACCAGCAAAACACCCCAGACGAGAAACAGGCGGAAAGGGGAAGGTTCTGCTTTCGAGATCAGAGGCGATCGCAAAGAACGCCCTCCCACAACAGAAAGGCGACGAGGACGGTGAGAGCGGAGGGTACGGGGATGACTGCCCATAATTGAGGCGAAGGAGAACGGAGGATCGCTAATAGCCTAAGGGTTTTTGAGTCTTGGTTTCGACCGGAGGTTGTGGTGGTATCACGGCTGGTTGTTGCCGTTTGGCAGCAGGTTGTAAAAAGATTGTGCTGTCGGGAGTTTTGGTAATCAATCCGGCACCCGGTCGTTCCGCTTGCTTGGCAATGTAGTTTCGCATCGTTTCACCAGCAGCGGTAATTTCCCGCTCACTGCGCTGGAGGGTTTTAAGCTTGCGGTATTCGGTACTCCAGAGGTGTTGAGTGTAGACCGTACCGCTATAGACAATCAGCGTGGCGATCGCCAGCAAAAACACGACCAGCACCGAACCGCGCTCCAATCGAATTAGCCATCGCAGCCACAGAGGCATTGGTCGAGTGACCGGCAGACGACGAACATTCGTCCCTGATCGACCTCCAGCAAACGAACCCGTTGGAAATGGGATCGGTGCTCTGGGAGAAGGCTGGATATTAGAAAACGAGTTTACCCGGGTGGGTAGGGGATACACCGGAGGTCGCCGGGATGAAGGTCGCCGGGGGCGGGTCGATGTTCGATACGCATTAGACATTGTGCTGCTCACCACTCCTCTCATTTTGCCTGCCGACCAGGCATTGACTCTATCACTCCTACCCCAAGCATACCTAGATTGCTGTAAGCGGACGGTTGGAATTCACCAGGACTTTAGAACTATATCGGTTAATTTGTAAACAAATTCCTAAACCTCACCAACTTAGAAACCTATAGTTTTTCCTGGTAAAAATATCTACTTCCCAACTTGGATGAGGTTTATCTCTAGATTGCCCAGTGGAAAAAATATCAGTAGTTCGCAAAAATATCCAGTTCGTAAACAAAAATTACGGATTTTGCAAGCTCCATTCCCGTTGACCAAAAGCAGTCGTTTTGTCTAACAGCCCCCTTTGATTAAAAATACTCCTTTGAAATCGCTGCTATCTGAACAGGGTTGACCACTGACTGCTAGGATACTAGCCGAAGTTCAGCCCATCGTTTCAGAATCATTTCAAACAGGTTGCTCAAAACGGTATCCGTATGGCAAAGGAAATTGAACAGAAAGACCAGCAGCATCCCCTCTGGGGCAACGATCGCCAGATTGTCAATACTCTTCTAGCCGGAGAGCCAACCGACTATAACCTGGCAGAACTGGCACGTTTGCGAATTCGCTACCACGGCTTTCCCGGAGCCAGAGACATTCAGGCAGACCTGGATAAAGTGCTTAGCCAGTGGAACCTATCCGAAGACACCCTCCACGAAAAAACCCGCCAAATCCATGCAGAGGCACAGGTTTACAAAGGGCGCGGCTCCCAGCGGGAGGATTGGAGTTAGGCAAAAGCGATAAGGGGGGAGAGGGGGAGGTTTGAACATGAAGGTGGTGCTGAATAGCAGCATGAATTGAAAGTCTTCAATTCATACCACTCTCAATTCATACCCAAAATCAGCAACGCCGGTATAATAATCAACAACTTTTCTCCCCTTTCCCCAAATAAAAAGCCTGACTTTCGCCAGGCTGGTCACTACTCTCTCATACTTGAAAAAACTTTTAGATTTGATCTGCCCCTTTAAAAAAAGCAGTAGATCCAAATATCCTGTTGCTTACCGATCAACTGCCTACAGATCCCCACCGCGTGCAGCAAGGAGGAAAATCACAGCAGGTCCGGCAATCACAATTGCAGCTAACATGGTTAGCTGGGCGATCGCCTCAAAATTAATCCCACCGAATACATTGAGCAGGTCATTAAGAAAACCCATTACCCCTCCGAGTCCTACGTCAATAGCCAGTGAACAGAAAAGTCAGTGAACAGAAAAGCCAGTTGAAATTTCTGCGACGGAGTCTATTTTATCGGTCTAGTGTCTCACTTTTAAGAAAGTTAATAAAAGTATACGAACCTCCATTCCCTTACGCCTAAGGCATTTCTTGCACTATAAGCAAATAATATGTGGTTCGTTTGGCAGAAAGGTTAAGCTGGTTTAACAAAGCGTTTTACCTGTGGATTTGAGTCATGGCGACGTGGCAGTGTGTGAAAAATTGCGGTGCCTGTTGTCACCTGGAACCCGCCGATCGCCCTGAATTGGCAGAGTACCTCTCCCCAGAAGAATTGGAGCTTTATCTGAGTATGGTAGGCGAGGGGGGATGGTGCGTTCACTTTGACCATGAGGCGCGTGAGTGCAGTATTTATTCAAACCGTCCCCGGTTCTGTCGAGTGCAGTCCGATGTGTTTCAGGAAATGTATGGCGTTGAGCCGGAAGACTTAAATGACTTTGCGATCGACTGCTGCCGCCAGCAAATTGAGGGTGTGTATGGCGATCGCAGCCTGGAAATGCTCCGCTTCGATCGAGAAGTTGGCATTTTCTAGCCTATAGGACTTACACCTGACACCTGGCACAATCTTCCCCAAGGTTAGAAGAGATCTATCTTCAGTCAAATGAAAATTTTGAGGACAGAGGTGAGGATTGGGATAGAAGTTTATTCCCTCAAACCCCTATGGCATTAAAGTTAAGCGTCCCCACTCTAAATAGCTCTGAATCGGCGCAAGAGTTGAAGGAAGTCATCCTCACGTCTGAACCAGATGCAAAGATAGATATTGATCTCCAGGCTAAAACTGTCACCGTAGAAGCAAAAGCCTCAGAAGAAACCTTTAAGCAATTGATCGTCGCTGCCGGACACGAAATCAATTAGTAGAGCAGGTCTAATCATAGGCTTCTTGATTAGGACGGGGTGCAAGGCTGGAATCCCTGGCTAGGGATTGCGCCCCACCTCTTCTATCTTGAATGTCCCAAGGTGACTGTTAGCTGCTGTAGCAGGTAACAGTATAGGGTAAAAATTTTTTGGTGGAGGAGTTACCCATCAAGGGCGGTAGTCAAGCAAAGTTACAGAACCTCTAACTGGTTTAGAAGTGAAGTGTTGGTTCTGAATAAAACATACAGGGGAGTATCCGTTGCCTGCCAGAATTCGGCAGCTTCTTGCAAAATTTCGATCGCCGTCGCCCATTGAGCGGGACTCCGTTGGGCAAAATTTTCTGGATAGCTATATAGCAGAACGAATTTGGTACCTGATCGGCGACCTAAAGCCTCATCCAGATACCGGATACATTCCTCCAATGCATCCCAATTTTGCCCAAAGTAGGCAGGGAAGTTCATTGTCTCCGCACAGCGCTGAAGAAACTCTGCTTTGTTAGAAATGGCTGTTCCGTCCAGGTCAAAAAACCGCCAACCTTTTTGTTCGCAGAGGAAAGATAGCTCATTGATGTTGGTTTCTGGTTGAACTTTGTATAGCCCAGGTGGATATTTACCGTCCAACGCAGCAATGACTGGATTCATCATGGATTCTCCCCTGAACGTTCAAAGCTTGACTTTGACGAAACTTCGATAGTGGTTGGCAGTGTAGTAATAGTCGTAGCGTTTGCTGGCGACAATCCTGCGTGCCCCGCGATCGCGACTTCCTGGAGTCGGAACCGTGTACTCGCGGTAATAACCCCTGGCAGCAGGCGGTAAAAGCCTTTCACGGTTATTGAAAATGGTTCCATCTTTGGCATAAGGAAAGGGACCACCCTGCTGGATGAGGCGAATAGTGGTTTTGACCTCTGGGGGTAGCCGAGTGACCGAAACGATGGGGATTTGAGTTGTAATTGCACTCGCATCAGCAACGAACGGATGCACTGGGGTTTGCCCCTGAGCCGGGAGACCCGATCCGACTGTGACTAAAAGCGCCAGCAGGAACGCAATGAATTGATGGATGATTCGCATGGGGTGGACATTACTTAAAACGATGGTTATTCACTGACCGCCATTGCTTCCAACGCTGTCTGGAGTTCCTGGGTCAGGTCGGCGATCGCTTGCTTTGCCCCTTTCCGATTTTCCTTGTAAGCATCCCAACGTTGTGAAACGGAGATAGGCTGACCGACCGTTAGGAGAGCCACCTGCTTACCCAACTTGGGACGGTTAAAGGGGCTTCTTCCCTTGAGTCTGGCAAACATATCCCACATCAGCAGCGTCGTTTCGGCAAACCGTTCAGCGGTTGGCTTTTCTAAGACGTATTTGCCGGTCACCGCGACAAAACTTTCGACGATCCGCATGTGCCATGCCCGCAGATCCGCTTCTTCAGCCACCCGGTCAGCCAGTCCTCGCTCCAACGGAGACAGATTCTCGACTTGTTTGAAATCTTCCCGGTAGATGTAATCCCAGGCAGCCTGTTCTAATCGACGGCAGCGATCGATCAGCGTCCCCTTCGGCTGTAGGTTAAAAAACTGCTCTGCCACCTTCAGGGCAGCATCAAGCAGGGCACTTAAGCGGGCTGCAAACTCCTCATTTGGGATGGGAACGTAGGGTTCCGTGGCCTTAACTGGTTTTGCTTTGATCGGCTTTACCGTTGGTAACACTTGATGGTAAAAGCGCGTGTAATAGTCTTCCATGATGCCCAGTAAGTGTTCGCCCAAACGGTACAGCCGCTTGTAACGCAATGCTTCCAGCGTCTCTCCAGTGGAGGGTTGCATTTCAGCTAACCCAGCATCGATTTCTAACGTGGTCAACAAATCATCGATCGCCTTCCAGGGTGGAGTCACGTAACAATAACGAATACCCAGGGGAAGCATCAGCACATCTTCAGACCGTCCGGCTTTCTGCAAGTCTTCCAGACACCAGAAACCAAGCTGACTGATTCCTGGCTCCAGAGGACTGACAATTTCCGTGTGACCATTGGTTGCGCCTTCGGGTGCCGCCGCCAGTGGCAGGGTGCCATTGGCAAATAGGTTTCGGGCAGAGCGCAAGCCCAACAAATCAATCTTGCCGCGATGAATGGGAGTCCCCCC
Source organism: Kovacikia sp. CALU 1929 (assembly GCF_056784235.1). NCBI lineage: Bacteria > Bacillati > Cyanobacteriota > Cyanophyceae > Leptolyngbyales > Leptolyngbyaceae > Kovacikia > Kovacikia sp. CALU 1929. Next base: position 447,073 of record NZ_JBXBCF010000065.1, on the reverse strand, counting down.
CAGACGAGCGTACAGCCAGCCCATGAACTTACCTGCCCAGAGGGGAATGCCGCGATCATACATAAAGTGGGCATGAATCAGACCCGGCAACGGCACACCTTGTTCTCTGGCGACCTGGGGCACCAGACGAGACAGGAGGTATGCCAGACACAGGGGGTCATCGGCACTGGGATGGCGAAATGCGATCAGAAACCGGACTTTACCGGCTTGAAATTGGCGGTACAGATCGACCAGAACCTCAACGTTTTCTGCCTGAATATCACTAATGGCTGTCCTGGACTGGATGATCAGCGGTAAAAGTGCTTGCAAGGTTTGCACAACCTTTGGACTCAAGGCGGGCGGGATGAATTCTAAAGGGGGTTGAGCTTGCTGAATCGAACGAGGCAAGGGAGTTCTCCTGTTTTGGTAACATCCTGGTTATATTCTGACAGGTGTTAAAGATCAGATGCTTTACTGGAAAAATCAACGTTTCTACAGGGTGCTATTCAGCCAACACGCTCAGGAGCTTTGGAGTTAGAGTTCCGTAGGATCGATTTGATCATGATAAAAATTGCACAATCAAATGGCTGGTTCGTATTCCTTAAAATTAGTTTATTCTCTGGCAAATTCCCAGTCTAAAGCATTGAGTGAAGTGATGGATTGGGTTAAACAACTGGAACAGTCTAACGCCAAGCTCCAACAAAAAGTTAACCAGCAAACGCAGGAATTGGAACGATGCAGCCAGCATCTTAAGAATGTGTTGAACGACTCCCATCGAATGCAACGCCATTTAGTCCAAATGGAAAAAATGGCAATGCTGGGGCAAATGGTAGCTGGAATTTCCCATGAAATTAACAATCCAATCAACTTTCTCTACGGCAACCTGCCTTATGTAGAGGCACACGTTGAAGACTTGCTAAGAGTATTGCAGGCGTATCAATCTAGTAATCCTCATATAACCCAAGCAGTGCAAGCAGTCCTGGAAGAAGTGGAATTAGACTTTTTGTTGGAGGATTTACCTCGGATTGTCAGTTCAATGAAACTGGGGACAGATCGCATTCGAGAACTGGTTCTCACCTTGCGCAATTTTTATCGGTTAGATGAACCAGAGATGAAGCCCGCGGATTTACATGAAGGAATCAACAATACACTCCTGCTGTTGCAACATCGCTACAAACAAGAAGTTGAAATTGTCAAAGAGTTTGGTGATATCCCACTGATTGAGTGTCATATTAATCAGCTTAATCAAGTGTTTATGAACCTATTAAGCAATGCGATCGATGCTTTGCTAGAACAATCACCTGACCGATTAGTCAATTCAACCAATGACAAAACTACAAAGCAGATTGTCATTAAAACTGAAAAACTGGGGAGCGATCGCCTCGCTGTTAGTATCACTGACAATGGACCCGGCATCCCCCTTGAAGTCCAGGAACGCCTGTTTGAGCCATTCTTCACTACCAAACCAATGGGTATCGGCACTGGCTTAGGGTTATCCATCTCCTACCAGATCGTGACCGAAAACCACCAGGGACGAATTTTTTGTTGTTCTGCCCCCAGCGGCGGCACCACGTTTATGGTGGAATTGCCAATGTGGCAGCAGCGGGAGGATGGGGCGATGGGGTGAGGATGGGTGTATGGGTATGGGCAAGGGAAGAAAGAATGGTAATTCCTACCACCTACCAGCTTTTCTATCCCTCACTCAAACCTCAAAGCTTTGGGCTTAGACCTTCGAGGTCTGGGCTGAAAGTTGAGATTACGGAGTTTAATCGATCGCATGTTGCTTGAGGTCGTTTAGGGAAACGTATTCCAGGGCGGAGGCATGGGTAGCGGTCAGGACAACCGGGGGAGCAACCCCATCATCCAGCGCTTCTTTCCAGCGGGAGGCACAGAGACACCAGCGATCGCCTGGCTTTAAACCCGGAAACGAAAACGCTGGAACTGGGGTACTCAAATCATTGCCCTGGGATTTCGTGTATTTCAGAAACTCTTCTGTTACCTGGGCGCAGACTACATGGGCACCAACATCCCCTGCGCCAGTACTGCACTTGCCATCCCGATAAAAACCTGTTATGGGAGAAGTACAGCAAGTTTCCAGGGGTGTGCCCAGGACATTGCTAGATTGCGACATAACCCTATACTCCGAATCCTAGCCTTTCATCCGGTAGCTTAACGGGATCGCGGGGCGATCGCAAGCTGCCGAGGTTTGAAATCGGTGGTGTTTCAAATATGTGGTCGGTTTCTGCTAGGGGCATTGCAATGCAATGCCCCTACGGAACGTAAACAACAAATTTAGAACACTACTCACTCGCGGCATCACCTATTTTTGGGTTTTGCTCTCCTCACGTAATTTGGCACCAGCTTTTAAATAATCTGTCAAGGCTTCACCCAATTTCTCTTCCGGTGTTTTCTGTGGCTTTGGCACAAAAAAGTCAGCTAACAGCAAAGCGGTCAGGGTGGAAAAAACAATCAATCCAGGAATCATAATGTTGTTTCAGTGACGATTTTCTCTACTAAACAATAATGGTTCTTTTGCACCAGTTTTGGTACGACTGTACACAAATATATAAAAACTCTCTGGCTAAAGGAAGTTCTTGGTTTGGTTTGTAATTAAAGCGGCTGCGCTTGGGATTAAGTCAGAACACTGTTTTTTCACCCAAGTGGATGAACTGCAATGGCGAAGTGTCTAGTCTTTTCGGAGCGTACAGTAAAGATAGTTTGGGACGTTAAATCGAGGAAATAAACAATGAAACTAAGCTATCGGGGTACAACCTACAACGCAAAATCAGCGATCGCAACGGTTCCTGGTAAAGTGGTCGGCCGCTATCGTGGCGTTGAACTACACGAACAAGTGGTTGCTCTTCCCAAAAACCAGTAATGTCTTTCGCCGCTAAAGTGAGACTTTCCCTAAAAAGCCCCTGAGATTCAGAGGCTTTTTTGTTGGCTCAGAAACGAAGCTGCAATTCATCCTGCGATTTATAGCTGTCGCCAGGTTTGTTAGTACATGGGGGGGGTAAAGGGTGTGTGTGGGCACTGCCCCCAGCCAGGGGTTCCACCCCTGCACCCCGGACTAAATCAGGTGACTATGGCTATAGCAACCGTTCTAACTGAGTTGCACGCGCTTTTCAAATTCCTCACGGGTTGTCTCTACTAAATCCAGGACATCCTGGTAAATCTCACTGTGTTCCTGCTTCAACCATGCCAACAACCGGGTTAACTGGGCATTTCTTAGCTCCAGATCTGCCTGAAAAATCGCAGCGGTTGCCATATGGGTCGCGTACTCTGTGGGATGCCCTTGGGTGACAAACGCAGCGGTCAGGGCTTCCAGGGCATGTTGGCGAATGGGGTCGGTTTTCATAGGAGGAAAAGTCATCAACAGGGAACTACACAGACTGACGCTGTGTTGAAAGTAATTGGTAAGCGGCAGTGAAGTCATCCGTAGAAATCTGGATTGTGGTGGGGTCGGTTTGACCCTGGGCACGGTAGCGTCGGATGGCTTCCAGGGCAGCCTGGTTACTGAGGAGTGCCAGATCAGCCCCATTCCAACCTTCGGTCAGGGTTGACCACTCTGCCAGATCAACGTTAGCTGCCAGGGGGCGATCGCCATTATGAACTTGCAGAATTGCCAGACGGCTATGCTGGTCTGGAAGGTCTACTTTGAGTTGAAAGTCAAGTCGTCCAGCTCGTAGGAGTGCCGGGTCAAGCGCATCGGGACGGTTGGTGGCACCAATCAACAGGACATTGAGACATTCCTGAAGCCCATCCAGTTCAGTCAGGAGTTGCCCAACGACGCGATCGCTCACCCCCGAATCTCCTTGAAACCGTCCTCGGGCGGGAGCCAGGGTGTCAATCTCATCAATAAACACGACGCAGGGAGCCGCCTGCCTTGCTTTGGTAAACAGTTCTCGCACTTCCTGTTCGGCAGCACCGACCCAACGGCTCAACAGTTCGGGACCATTGACCGCAATGAAGTTTGCCCGTGCCTGGGAAGCCACTGCCTTTGCCAGCAGAGTTTTTCCGGTTCCAGGCGGACCCCAAAGCAGAATCCCTCTAGGCGCTTTTGCCCCGGTGCGTTCGTACAGCTCAGGGTAGAGCAGGGCACCTTCAACCGATTCTTGGAGAGTGGATTTGATTTCTTCCAGCCCGCCAATTTGCTCCCAGGGCACATTGGGCGCTTCTACTTCCACCGATCTCAGCACCGAGGGCTTGACTTCCTTGAGCGCCTGGACAAAATCTTCCCGGTTGACGGTCATGGTGTCGGGTAACGGGTCTTGCAAGGAAGACACCTGGCGACGTAGGGCAGTATAGGCGGCTTTTTGACAGACTGCCTTCAGGTCAGCCCCAACCATGCCTACTGTCAGGTCAGCGATCGCCCCTAAATCGACGGTTCCATCCAATGGCATTGAGCGGGTAAGGATAGTGAAAATTTCCAGCCGTCCGTTGCGATCGGGAACGCGAAACTGCACTTCTCGGTCAAACCGACCCGGACGACGCAAAGCCGGATCCAGGTGATTGGGACGATTGGTTGCTGCCAGAACAATCACTCCCTGGGTTTTGGCAAAACCATCCATTAACCCCAACAATTGGGCAACCAGCCGTTTTTCGACTTCGCCTTCGACTTTGCTGCGATCGGGCGCAAGGCTATCAATTTCATCAATAAACACAATGCAGGGAGCCGCTTTTGCCGCTTTCTCAAAAATGCCGCGCAGCCGTCCTTCGGCTTCCCCGTAATATTTGCCCATGATTTCGGGACCGACGATCGCGATGTAATTTACCCCCAGTTCCTCCGCTAACCCCCTGGCAGTCAAGGTCTTCCCGGTACCCGGAGGACCAACCAGCAATACTCCCCGTGGCGGTTCCAACCCAAGTTTTGCCAGCAAGTCTGGGCGTTTGAGGGGAATCTCCACCAGTTCCCGCAACTCTTTAACGACTTCTGCCAGTCCACCCACTTCCTTTAAAGACACAGCCGAATCTCCAGTATCGGCGGGAGGAGGGGTTACAATTGCCTCCGGATCAGGACTGCTTCCCTGCCCCTCTGCTCCTCCCCCTGGATTTGGGCGTACTCGACTAACTCCAATTCCGCCTGGAATATTGCCCTGCCTGGGAATACTGCTAAAAGAACGGGAGTTGATCTGGATATCCGTTTTCAATTCTCCTTTCTCTGCCTTTTCTTCCAGCGTTTTGGCAAGTTCCAGCAGTTGTTCAAAGCCTTTGAAGAAATCACTCATGGGAGGGAACAGGTGGTAGGTGGTACGTGGTAGATGTCGGGTATCGGGATGGGAATTGGGAGTTGGGAGTTGAGAGTTGAAAATTGGGAGTTGAGAGTTAAGCTACTGAAACCTCACACCTCACACTTCTCTAACAAGCCATCCTGTAGCCTTTACCTGACTGACTGCCCAGCTATCGCTAAGAAGGCAGGGTATTAAAGAGTGAGTGTTCCCAAAACGATGAATCAATTCGACGTGCTTCGGTTGGCGATGTTTAGCGGTAAGGGAGGGGTGGGTAAAACAACGCTTGCCTGCGGGTTTGCGCGTCGTTGGGCGCGTCGGTTTCCAGATGAAGAAATATTGCTGCTATCAACGGACCCGGCGCATTCGTTGGGGGATGTGTTGCAGATGGCGGTTGCAGATTCGGCTCAAAGAGTTGGGGATCTGCCGAACCTGCGGGTGAGGGCGCTGGATGCGGGAAGTTTGTTGAAAGACTTTAAAGCAAAATATGGCAAGGTTTTAGAGCTTCTGGTGGAACGGGGGAGTTTTGTCCAGAATGATGACCTGACTCCGGTATGGGATCTGGGGTTTCCAGGGCTGGATGAGCTGATGAGTATTCTGGAAATCCAGCGGATTTTGCAAGACAGGGAAGCGGATCGAATTGTGGTGGATATGGCTCCCAGTGGGCATACGCTCAATCTGTTTGGCTTAATGAATTTTTTGGAAGAGTTTTTGAGGGCGCTGGAGTTGTTTCAGGAGAAGCATCGGGTCATCAGCCAAACCTTTACTGGACGATATACAGCAGATGCGGCGGATGATTTTCTGCAAACGATGGGGGCTGAACTGGCTGGGGGGCGACAACTGCTTCAGGATGGGGACTTTACCGGGTGTCTGGTGGTAGCGATCGCCGAACCGATGAGTCTGCTGGAAACGGAGCGGTTTTTAGCCGCTCTGGAACAGTTGGGCATTCCAACGGCTGGCATGGTTGTGAATCGGGTGCTGGGCGAGAGGGGGCAGGGGGCAGGGGGCAGGGGTGAGAAGAAGGATGATTCTTTGCCTTTTCTGGATCGATTTGGTGAGCAGCAAAAGGTTCTCTCTAATTTGCTCAACCTGGCAGAGGAAAAGCCTATGTTTGGCGTACCGCAGCAAGATAGGGAGCCGATTGGGGCGATCGCGCTGGATAACCTGATGGCTCAAGTGTTTGAAATTAGCAAACCCCCTATTCTGTCTGAAGTGGCTCCAATCCCCATTCCAGAGAAGGTGTTGCCTGGCTTGAGCGATTTTGTTGCGGAGGGCAGACGACTGCTGATTGTGGGTGGCAAAGGCGGCGTGGGAAAAACAACGGTGGCAGCGGCGATCGCCTGGGGGATGGCAGAAAAATATGGCGATCGGGCAATCCGGGTGGTGTCGATTGACCCTGCCCATTCCCTGGGAGATGCATTTGGGCAACCCTTGGGACATCTAGCTGCTCAAATTCGCCCAAACCTGACCGGGCAGGAAGTGGATGCAGAGGCAGTACTCGATCAGTTCCGATCTGAGTACCTGTGGGAACTGGCAGAGATGATGAGTGGTGAAACCAGTGACGGGGAGGTCACCCTCAAAATTGCCTATGGTCCTGAGGCGTGGCGCAAAATTGTGACACAGGCACTTCCAGGCATTGATGAAATGTTGTCCCTGATAACCGTGATGGATCTGCTGGAGTCGGGTACACAAGATCTGGTAGTGCTGGATACTGCGCCAACAGGACATTTATTGCGATTTCTGGAGATGCCAGCAGCAATGAGTGACTGGCTTGCCTGGATTTTTAAGCTCTGGATCAAGTACCAGGATATGCTGGGACGGACGGATTTTATGGGGCGGCTGCGGACGTTAAGGCAGCGGGTGGTGCAGGCACAGAAAAAGCTGAAAGACCCACACCACACGGAGTTTATTGGTGTTGTGCTGGCAGAAGCGGCGGTGATTGCCGAAGCCCAACGATTGAGTGATGCGCTGAGCCATATGGGAATTGCCCAGCGCTATATTGTTCACAATCGTTTTGAGCCAAAGGTTGACCAGCAGCAGATGATCTCAAACTTTTCTACCCAGACGATGGTTCACCTACCAAGGCTGCCGCGATCGGTGTCTCCGCTTGAGCGCATTGCGATCGCGGCAACATTACTGTTTTAGAGAATCTCAGCCATAGCGGAGAGCAGGGGTCAGGAGGCAACCATTGTTCGTTGTTAGGAATAAAAATTTAAGGTAGTAATCTTTTGCGCCCCTCTGCAACGTAATGGCTTAAGCAATCCTGGTTCTAACGATTAAGTTGTGCGACGGCAGACAGGCTTTGATTCTCACAAATAGCCTCTCGGTGGTCGGCTCCAACAACTTTATGGGAGGTGCGCTGTCTACGCGGATTCCAAATGAGCCACAGGAATCTGTTCGGTTCTTTCTGGTGCTTTTGCTCCAGTTGCAACCGCATGAACTGCATGGAGAATATCGGCTGAGTAGTACCGATTGCCGCAGGTATTACAGACACCAATTGTCACATCTTCTAGAATGACGAACCCATCTCTGTGCTTGAATGCCTCACGTTTAACCAGGCGTGGTTGAACGGTTCCTTCACAATATTCGCATTTGTATCCATACATATCGTCAGCCCTTAAGTTCAGTGACTTCATAAACTGTAATGATTAGATAACGTCCATTGTTAGCGAAACGTCCAACCACTCCAACAGGTGTCTGCCGATCCAATGCAGTTCCTACTACTATAAATTTTGTGCCTCTGGGGTCGTCTCTTTCAATTCGGATAATATGACGAACCGCTTCCTCTATATCCAGGATAGTCAGCAAATCTTCAGCCATCTCTTCCATTGCGTGGGCTGACATATCGTACTGGCGGAGCCGAATTTTCTCTCTGATGTGGTCAATATCGTTACGAGGCACAGAAATCTACTCTGGAATTGGGGTATGACGAAAAGAAGAGGAATACTAACAGATAAGGCTGGAACTACGTCCCAACAAACAGCCTAACGGTTGCGGTCAGCGGTTGCCATACCCTTTGAACTCAGCGCCAACGGCTTCCTTACTCCGCTGCTCCGAATTGTTCGGTACTGCCTCTCACGGGCGGCTCCGGAGTTCCTCAACGGCGTGGAGAATTAGCGGATCGTTTGGGTCTGTTGTTTTCACATATTTTGAGGCGATCCCGTTTCCTGTCAAAGCCGTGACCAGAAGCGTGCCGGGAGTCTGCGACAGTTCAACTCGGTAGCCGGTCTCAAGTAGCGGAACCCAGTAATCCAAGGACTCGATCACCTTAATGTTCCGCTCGGTGGATCGTAGCGTGCGTAATTCTGGCAACAGATCTTTAAGATAGAGCATGCCGATCGACGTAATGGTTGATATGCGAACAGACGCCGCCTTGTCCTGAAGTAGCGTCCTGTAGAGAGCAATCTGAAACTCTAGCGGAAACGAACGGGACAGATAAAATGCCAAGCCACGCCGAACAGCCGCAGACCGATGGTGGGCTAATTGGCTAACATGGGTGCTAAGCGAAGGGTGATTAAGCGCCAAGTCCATGAGGACGTAAAACCCCAGTTCCCTCTCATTGGCATTGCCGTCCGCCACGAGCTCGAACACTTTTTCAATGGCAGGTTCTGGGCTATCGCCACTCCGCGAAAGCTCCCAGCACTTGATTAGCTCCTTGCGCCGGTCGGGAGGTCGCTCCGAAAGGCGGTGCTTATGTGCTGCAATAACTCGCTCTGTCCAACGCATATGATTTAGCAGAACAATATTAATGGACAGAGCTTTGCTGTCTATTTCATCCAATCCAGGTAAACACGCAGCAGCCTTGCTGCCGATCTATACCAAATTTATGAGTAGGCTGTCACTATGCTGCACAATAACCTTCTCTAAAGAAGCATAATAACCTTCTCTAAAAAAATAGATGGCAAAGCTCGGTGTATTTGCCGAACTTCCTCAAGTAGTAGACTTGCATTTGAGGATTGTATTTGCTACCTGATATGCCTAGAGTTGGTATATGAAACCATCAGTGATGCGATGGGGGACTTTGCCAAAATGCTTGCAAGAACTGCCCACCCTGCGGGAAGCAAGCTACACCCTATCCCTCTTCCGGTCGCAGAAGGGGCAGGAGATGTCTGAAAGCCCTTCTCCTTGAGGAAAAGGGTGGGGATGGGTAAATTGGTTACACATCCCGTTAGTGCGCCTGAGAATCTACTGGTTTAGGTGTGCAACGTGATTCGGATTAAACCGTGCGCCTGCCGCACCAAAGAAACTGGCATCTACGGTTCAGCGATTCATCTTGCTTGCACCACAAACACCACCCAAAGGAGGTAAAAACAACTGTCATTCTCCTCAGCGATCGCGCTTGTAAATCTGCTCCACTCGTTCCCAGGCATCACGAACCGCATGCTTGGCTTTCTCCCAGCCCATGCCTAAAGCACCATAGTTCTGCTCGTACTCCCGCCGCAACTCTGGCTCAACTTCAGCAAAGGATTTCCCAGAGTTCCAATGCCGCACATAACCCTCATAACCGGTGTGATAAGCGGGTTGATAGGCATCGTAGGTCAGCCCTTGCTCATAGTACGGGCGAGAAGCGTAGTGTTGCCGCCAGTAGTTATCTTCATCGTGGGATAGGGAAGTGTACTTCACTCGGTCCCAGGCATCCTGGACAGCGTGTTTAGCATCTTCCCAACCAACCCTGGAAGTGGTGTAGTCCCGCTCATAACCTTGCCGTAGTTCCGGTTCAAGTTCTTCGTAGGTTTTTCCTTCATTCCGATAGCGGTGATACCCCTCGTAACCCAGGCGATAGGCAGGCTGATAGTCCTGGTAGGTCAACTCTCGCTTAGCGTAGGGGCGAGAATGATAATTCTCTTGCCAGTAAGCCTCTTCAACCGTGGGATCAAAAATTTCTGCGGCTCCTTTGCCAACTAGTCCTCCGGCAACACTACCCACTACCGCACCGACAGCCGCACCAATGGGACCACCTGCTGCCCCGATGGCTGCGCCTACTGCCCCTGCTGCGGCTGCTCCAATCCCAGTGCCAACGGGGTGTGCGCCAGGTTGACCTGTAATGGGATCACGATTTGCATCTGCATCTGGTTGCTTCAATTGTTCTAAATCTTTATCTTTAGCCATTGGTTAACCTCGCTCTTTTTCTTCAATTCAAAAAAGTGACGTTGCTATTTTTAGGATGGAAAAACTTACTGCTGCTTGAAATTTCTGAAATAATCCTACTTTTGAACAACATCATAAAAGTCATTACTAAACCAAGGTTAACCAGGCTCAATCCGCTCTTCTTCCACCTAAAGGAAGGAAATAACTTGCAGTAAGCGGTGTCAGTTCGCAGGGGGTAGCTGTCTTCCATCTATTCTGTGGAAATGGATAGCCACTATAGCCTTCAGCCATTTCCAATGCTCAATTGCCGACTACCGATCGCTAAATTATTACCCTGGATAGAGCGTAAATTTTTTTGAATCAAATAACCTGTAAGTGTTGGGAGAAAGCTCGAAGATAGATTTCTATTTTGTGGTGAATTATGTTTCTTAAAAATCAACAGACTGGGGTATTGGTAGAAGTTTCAAATGTTGAAGATTTAATCAATCCTCTACATGGTGAAATTACAGGTCGAGTTCAGTCAGGGCAGGAAGAACAGGACCCAGAGGCTTTTTCTAAAGATATCCTGTCATTTCCTTCCGATGAAACTTTGCCTCGTTGCTGGAAGGATCCTGATTACCAGACTGAATCCTGATACTCAAGGACGGTGAATAAGACTGTTTGGCAGCCTTTCAGTCCTGAACCTGACTGATCCATTCGCCGATTTTCGGCTTATAGTGAATCCGTTAAAGTTCCGGGGTTAGTTCCCATGACTGATTCATCGTCCCCCTCGGTCCCCATTGTTGCCCAGGACTCAGCAGACATAGACCGAGATCAGCAGGTTCGGCTCAAGAGCGAGGGAGGAAAGTTACTGCTACTGTTGCCGCCAGAAGGTGAGGGTAGCGAAGAGAACCCTTCAGCGGTTTTTAACTGGGAAGAGATCTGGCAGCAGCTTAAGCAGCGGTTGGATGCCGGAGCGCGTTTCTGGCAACCAGATACCACTGTCCATTTGATCGCTAGGGATCGGTTGTTGGATGGCCGCCAGTTGCAAGCGATCGCCGATGCCCTGACTGACTCCCAACTTCAGCTCAAGCGCGTCTACACCAGTCGCCGCCAGACGGCTGTGGCAGCAGCAACCGCAGGCTATTCCGTTGAGCAGCAATCTTCTATCACCCACCTGAGTCAACCCTCCCCAGAGTCGGGGCAGGTGATGGCAGATCCCCTTTATGTTGAAACCACCCTCCGCTCCGGTGCGGATATCCAGCACAACGGTACTGTCGTTGTGCTAGGTGACGTGAACCCCGGCGGCACAATCACCGCTGAAGGCGATATTCTGGTGTGGGGCAGATTGCGGGGACTGGCACACGCGGGTAGCAAAGGAAATACCCGCTGTCTGATCATGGCTCTGCAAATGGAACCCACCCAGCTTCGCATTGCCGATTTTGTTGCCAGAGCGCCAGAGTCAACCCTGACCGATTACTATCCTGAAGTTGCCTATGTTACTCCTCAAGGCACCATTCAAATTGTCAGGGCGTATGATTTCTCGCGATCGAGGTACCATTAATCAACGAGTTATTCATCCCCCATTGCATGAGCCGGATTATTGTCGTCACCTCTGGAAAAGGAGGGGTGGGTAAGACCACCACCACTGCCAACCTTGGCATGGCGCTGGCAAAGCGTAACCACAAGGTTGCTGTTATTGATGCAGATTTTGGTCTACGGAACCTGGATTTGTTGCTGGGACTGGAAAACCGGGTGGTTTATACCGCGGTGGATGTCCTCGCAGGACAGTGCCGGTTGGAGCAGGCCCTGGTCAAAGATAAGCGCTACCCAAACCTGGTTCTATTACCTGCTGCCCAGAACCGCACCAAGGATGCCGTCAAGCCTGACCAGATGAAGAAGCTGGCGCTGGCACTGACTAAGGTTTATCAATATGTTTTAGTGGACTGTCCGGCAGGGATTGAGTCTGGGTTTCAGAATGCGATCGCGGCTGCCCAGGAAGCCCTGATCGTCACCACGCCCGAAATCGCGGCTGTGCGTGACGCAGACCGGGTTGTAGGACTGCTTGAGGCAAATGGCATTCGCAAAATCCACCTGATTGTCAACCGCATCCGTCCGGCAATGGTGCAGGCAAACGACATGATGTCGATCGAGGATGTGAAGGAAATTTTAGCCGTTCCCCTGATTGGGGTGATTCCCGACGATGAGAAAGTCATCGTTTCAACCAACAAAGGCGAACCCGTGGTACTGGCAGAAACTCCCTCAATGGCAGGCACTGCTTTGAACAATATCGCCCGTCGTCTGGAAGGCGAAAAGGTGGATTTTCTCGATCTCACCCCCCCGAATGACGGGCTGTTCTCAAAGCTCAAAAAGATGCTAAATACCAAGCTGTTTTAGAAGGATGAAGGATGAAGGGGTAAAAATAAGGAGATTTTCACCCAACAAAATACCCCACCGCCTACGGCACCTCCCCTTGATAAGCAGAGGCTGGGAGGGGTTCAACGGGGTAAAAATATTCCTGGAAATCACCTAATAACCTTTAATTCCTGATTCAAAATTCTCCCCTTTCCCCCTGCCCCTCCTCCCCTCTGCTTCCTGCCCTCCACTCCATTCACCTGCCCCATGTTGCTTGATTTTCTTGAACGCTTGTTTTCTCGCTCTGATGCCACCAGTCGCCAGCAGGTAAAAAACCGTCTCAAGCTGGTTCTAGCTCACGATCGCACTGATATTGCACCAGAGGCTTTGGATGCAATGCGAAAGGAAATTTTGGCAGTGGTTTCCCGCTATGTGGAGCTAGACACGGAAGCGATGGAGTTTTCGCTGGAAAGCAATCAACGGGCAACGGCGTTAATTGCGAATCTACCGATTCGTCGGGTGCATTCCAAACCGGAACCTGAAGTTACGGAGTCTACTCAACTGCAAATTCCAGAAATAGACATTGAACCGCTGGATTTTGAATTGGATCTGGAAGATAAGCTCTCTGAAACAAAGGATGTCAAGTCCGGCGATTCTGAACCCACTCCTCCTTCCCCTGAATCTATTTCGCTTGAATAGAATTTTGTTAGCGACTCTTCTCCCTGTACTCTATACCCATCTCCCGTGATTACCGGCAAAACAAAGCTTCTGGGTGTGATCGGGTATCCGATCGAGCATTCTCTGTCGCCCATCATGCACAATGCGGCGATCGCCCATCTGAATGTTGATTACATTTACCTGCCGTTCCCAATCAGCCCAGAACAACTGGAACAGGCGGTGAAAGGATTTGAGGCGATCGGGGTGCAAGGATTTAGTATTACCATTCCCCACAAACAGGCAATTTTGCCGCTGCTGGCTGATGTCACGGATATGGGAAAGGCAATTAGAGCCGTCAACACGGTTTGGCGGAGCGCTCAGGGTTGGAGTGGCACCAATACGGATGTGGAAGGCTTTCTCGCGCCCCTGAAAGAATTGCAGCGGGACTGGTCCCAATCGATTGCGGTCATTCTAGGGAATGGGGGAGCTTCTAGGGCAGTGGTTGCCGGGTGCCATCAGTTGGGCTGTGCCGAAATTCATGTCGTTGGTCGAAATCCGGAGAAACTGGAGGAATTCTTAAAAAGCTGGATGAACTCTTCCCTGAATGTAAATTTGAAAGTTCATACCTGGAGAAATTTGCCAGAATTGTTGCCGAACGCAGATTTATTAGTCAATACAACCCCCGTTGGCATGGCTCCCCACGGTGAGCGATCGCCCCTCAGCCCAACCGAAGTAGACCTGCTCTCCAGCAACCTGATTGCCTACGATCTGATTTATACGCCCAACCCAACCCTGTTCCTCCAACAGACACAGGCAAAAGGCGCGATCGCCCTGGATGGGCTAGAAATGCTCATTCAACAGGGAGCCGCCGCCCTCCGGCTCTGGCTGCAACAGGAGGTTCCAGTGGATGTAATGCGGCGATCGCTGCGCCAACATTTAGGTTGGGAATAGAAGAAGTGAAGAGATGGGATAAAAGGAGAATGGATGAGCTATTCATCACCCATTCGTACGTTCCGTTAAGCGCTAAAAGCCCTTGACCGTTTTTTTAGAAGCTAAACACATATACTCTACTCAAGTAGATTTCACATTAGCAGAAGGAAGCCGAACTGCTAACGAACATATTTTAGTGTTGTCATTAATCTGTATTGCTCAAACCTGCTGCTACTTAGAATTAGAAGAGTTAGACACAGCAAAAAGCCGTTTTCATTAGTGATGTTATTTCCTTTTCGTTCCCAGGCTGAACCTGGAGAACAAGGTACGTCAGTGCTCTCAGTCTTAGCTCAGTGCTATTGATCTAACAGGCGCTTTCAAGTTCTGATAGCGCTACTTTCCTCACTCTGAGGTCGTTTTGCTCAGAAACCTTGGATCTGGAAGATGATGCAGGGGGAGGGGAGGGGGTGCAGCGACGGGTTGGTGTAACCGAATCAGTTGTGCCAGGGTTTTCTTCAACTGAGTGCGGGGCACGATCGCATCAACAAAGCCATGTTGTAGCAAATACTCCGCCTTCTGGAAATCATCGGGTAATTTTTCTCGCAGGGTTTGTTCCACCACACGCCGACCTGCAAAGCCAATGGTCGCCTTCGGTTCTGCCAGAATCAGGTCTCCCAGCATGGCAAAACTGGCAGTCACCCCGCCCGTGGTGGGATGGGTTAGCACAGGAACGTAGAGTAAGCGAGCATCCCGGTGACGCTCAAGCGCGCCTGAAATTTTCGCCATCTGCACCAGGCTCAACATCCCTTCCTGCATCCGGGCACCCCCGGAAGCGCAGACAATCACCACAGGTAACCGTTCTCTCGTCGCCCGTTCAATCAGACGGGTCAGCTTTTCACCCACCACTGAACCCATGCTGCCGCCCATAAAGCGGAAGTCCATCACTCCCAGGGCTATGGGTAACCCATCCAATTGTCCAATCCCAGTTTGGACGGCATCCAACAGCTTGGTTTTTTCTTGCATTTCCCGCAGGCGATCGCTGTAGGGTTTGCGATCGCGAAACTTCAGCGGGTCTGTCGCAATCAGCTTCTCATCTAGAGGTTTCCAGCTATTGGGGTCAATCAGTTGGCGAATCCGCTCGTCGCTATAAACCCGTGCATGGTGCCCACACTCCAGACAAACCATCTGATTTGCCCGCAGATCTTTCGTGTAAGCCAGAACCGCACACTTTTCGCACTTAGACCACAGCCCATCCGCAATTTCTCGTTCTTGCCGTTCCTGGCTGATGGGATCTGATTTCCGTCGATTTGCAAACCAATCAAATAAAGACATAAGTGCAGTGTATCTCCCCTAACTTGCCTGATTTCCTGACTCCAGAAACCTCTCGCTCCTGAAAATGGAAATTCATAAGGCTTCAATCATTTTACGGCTTCGATGGAACTATCAAGATTCTGTAGAACAACGCCTCTGGCTAACTCAATAACTGCAAGCTCTATTCTCTGCTCAGATACTTTACGCCTAAAACATCCATTCTCATTAGACGATCTTTTAGACCCCAAAGCACAGCACCTTTGCCTGGATACATACAAATTTATGCTTCCGCTACCGCCTTAATTTTCTCCCTGGTGGGCTTAGCAGGATCCGCACGCTCGTCAATTGACTTCTGAATCAGCTTGAAGCACGGCAAGACTACACGCTCCCACCTGGGACATCAAATCCAGATAACAACCCGCACTTGTATCTGGTGGGACGCTAACACTGGCTGCACGATCGCAGCTTGATAACGGAGGCTAGTCGTTACTTAACGCCTATCCGAAAACTTTCTGGATTGTGGAGGCTGGGCTTCAACGGTTGGTGCTTTTCAGATGACTTTTAGTGTAATCGCGCAACACCAAAGTTAATTTTACCAAAAGGGGGGAACCCTTGAATTTAGGCGTAGGGTGCATAAGGCTCATGGATACACTGACGATTTCAGACTTAGTGGGTTCTTCACAGTACGAAGCGGTTGCAGATGACTCCCTCAAAGATGAGGACAATGCTGCCTGGGTGATGACACTCGATCCTTATGAGCAGACTGAGTGGATTGAACGGATTAGCTGGATTCGCCTAGTTGATCGGTTAGCAGAGAATGAGCTGGTCAATTCGGATAGTTCAGAGTTCCACAAATTTTATGATGGTTGGAAAAAGTTGCTAAACCAGGGATGGATTGACCCTGCCCATCCCTACCGGGAAGTGTTAATTAGCATCTATAGCGTCTGCTTTGGGTCCGTTGCCCCATTTGGCGATCGCCTCTCCATCCAATCGTGGGATCGTTTTCTGGTAGCCACTGCCCGCTATCACAAGCCCAGCCTGGTCATTGACACGCTAGAGCAATACCAGGAAATGATAGAAACCCTCTCAGGTTCTTGCTTTCAGATTTTACCGTTCTTAGCAGAAAAGTATTGGCAAGCTGCCTATTCCTTTGGGGCACTGGACCAGTTCTTCAACAACCTGCGTGACATGCGGGAAGATGCCGAACAAGGTATTTGCTACTTACCAGCCGAACTGCTGGAGCGGTTTGGTGTTAGCCGGGAAGAAATCCTCCAGCTAACGGCGTGCCAAAATCCCAATTACTCGAAAATGATGGAGTTTTGGCTCGATGAGTATTTGCCAACGTTCCACTACAAGGTGGATAAACTCTTAGCTGCCAGAGATTTGCACCCCTCGTGGAGAATTTGGCGAGACTGGTCATTCTATCGTTACCGCCGAATTGAGCGAGTGTTTCGCAGTTGTCATTTTGACTATGTGAAATTTCCCCAGATATATTGGGCAGAAGTTAGGAAGGATCTACCATTGTTGCTTTCTCAGGTGCATCGGGAGTACGGCTACACGGACGGGATGCCAGTCCACCAGAATTTACAGATACAGAGCCAGGAAGAGATTGCGGTTCCTTCTCTGCTTCTAGAATTGGGTGATAGAGCTGCAAAGGCGATGGAGTTTATACTGGAGGTAGTTCAGCCCCAGAACGGCGATCGCATCCGTTCCAGTGAATTCTGCTGACTTGGAAGCTACAGGAAGGTCGGCATGAATCTACCTTTAACAGACTTGTTAGGACGCGCAGTTGCCATTGCTGCAACCGCCCATCAGGGACAGCTTGACAAAGCCAACGCCCCTTACATCATGCATCCTCTTCGGATCATGATGCGCTGCCAAACGATCTTGGAGCAGATCGTTGCGATTTTGCACGATGTTGTTGAAGACTCTGGTTGGACCTTAGAACAATTGGCAGAAGAAGGATTCCCGGATGAGGCGATCGCCGCGATCGACTGTCTCACCCACCGTCCTGATGAGACCTACGACGAATCGATTGACCGAGTTCTGCTTAACCCCCTGGCAACCCGCATCAAACGCTATGACCTGGAAGACAACATGACCCTGACCCGCATGAAAGCGCTGGGAGAAAAAGATTTAGAGCGGTTACAGCGATATCACAAAGCACATTGTCGGGTAATGGAAGCGTTAGGGAAAGATAAAGGGATGAAGGATGAAGGATGAAATTGAGAGTTTTGAGTTGGGTAATGCGCAATGGGAGTTCGGAATGGGCTATGGACTGGAAAGAGTGCCACGCCCCTTTGAAACCCTGATTCCCTCGACTCCCTCTCCTCTCCCCACGGAACCACGGGAATCTGGGGTGTAGCTATTCGCATAAATTGTTCACAGGACATTGAGTATGAAATCCACGAATTTCGCTCTTTACATAATCGGTGGGGTGACCCTGCTCGTGGGAGCGATTCTGTTTAAGCCGTTTACGATTGTGAACGCTGGAGAACGGGGGGTTGTGATGAGCTTTGGCAAAGTCCAGGACACTATTCTGGACGAAGGGATTCATCCAATTCTGCCGATTGTCACTTCAGTTAAACGGTTGAATGTGCGCGTCCAAAAGAACGACATCAATGCCAGGGCTGCTTCTAAAGACCTGCAAGATGTGACAACAGAGCTGGCAATTAATTGGCACATTGATCCGACGAAAGCAAATAAGGTTTATCAGCAGGTCGGCGATCAGGAACAGATTGTGAATGGAATTCTGACTCCGGCGGTTTCTGAAGTTTTAAAGGCAGCAACCGCTAAAAAGAATGTGGAGGAAATCCTGATTCGGCGGACTGAACTGAAGGATGAAATTGACGCTCAGTTAAAAACTCGACTGGCAGCTTATGGGCTGATTGTCGATGATATTTCACTGGTCAATTTTGGTTTTTCACCGGAGTTTAATAAGGCAATTGAGTCCAAACAAATCGCTGAACAGGAGGCGAAGCAGGCAGAATTTATTGCTTTGAAGGCGAAGCAGGAAGCAGCAGCAGAAATCAACCGTGCCAGAGGACAGGCAGAAGCTCAACGCCTACAACGGCAAACTCTGACTCCAGACTTGTTGCAGAAGCAGGCGATCGAAAAATGGGATGGACGGTTCCCCACGGTGATGGGTGGAAACGGAGCGTTGCCATTTATCAACATCCGGGTTGATGAGTCTGGTGGACAGAAATAGAACCCGTCAGCTACCTGCCCCGATCACTTCAATCGCTGCTTCCAGGGCGATCGCCACATGGGTCCAGTGAGTCCCACCCTGACAAAAGACGATGTAAGGCTCCCGCAGAGGTCCATCGGCTGAAAACTCGGAGGTGCTGCCATCAATAAATGTTCCACCTGCCATCACTAGCTGGCTCTCGTAGCCAGGCATTTCCGCTGGAATGGGGTCAAGGTAGGAACCCACGGGGGAATGGGCTTGAATCGCCCGACAGAAGGCTATCAGTTTTTCAGGTGAACCCAACTGAATTGCCTGGATAACATCCTGTCGCGGGGCAAAAGGGAGGGGGTTGACCGGGTAGCCTAGTTGATCGAATACATAGGCAGTCAAATGATTGCCCTTCATGGCTTCGCCGACCATTTGAGGAGCCAGAAATAACCCCTGGAATAGGAGCCGGTTCTGGTCAAAGGTAGCTCCACCGGAACTCCCGATCCCGGGAGCGGTCAGACGGCAGGTGGCAGCTTCTACCAGGTCAGCCCGTCCGGCAATGTATCCGCCTGCGGTTACAATCGTACCCCCAGGGTTCTTAATCAAAGAACCCGCCATCAGATCCGCCCCGACAGCCGTAGGTTCGCGATCGCTCGTAAATTCGCCGTAGCAATTATCTACAAAGCAGACTGTGTTCGGGTTTTGCTGCTTCACCAGGTGGATGATTTTTTCAATGTCTGCGATCGCTAAACTGGGTCGCCAGGAATACCCACAGGAGCGTTGAATCAGCACCATCTTGGTTTCTGGCTGAATTGCGTGTTCTAAAGTATGCCAATCGATTGTCCCCAGTTCCGTCAGAGGAAGTTGGCGATAGGAAATTCCAAAGTCTGCTAACGATCCCTGATTGATCCCCCTAATACCAATCACTTCTTCTAATGTGTCATAGGGGGCACCGGCAACTGCCAATAGCTCATCGCCAGGACGCAGAACCCCGTATAGAGCGCAGGCGATCGCATGGGTCCCTGAAACCAATTGAACCCGAACGGCGGCGGCTTCTGCTCCCATAACCTCAGCAAACACCTGGTCTAGAACCTGCCGTCCCATGTCATCATGACCGTACCCGGTGACTCCGGCAAAATGGTGTGACCCGACCCGATGGTTGCGAAAAGAAACTAAAATCCGTTGCAAATTTTTCTTGACCTGAGCGTCAATTCCAGAAAAAATCTGGAATAGCGCATTTTCTGCTTCCTTTATTAAACTAGAGCCGTCCATAGTCCTTGTTACTTTGGAGATACACGGCATGTGTATCTCATGCGCTACCGTGGTTACATGCAAGCTTCGCGTATGTGTGTGACTTTAATCAACATAATCGAGGTCTATTGTCGCGCAGACCGGTTACCACAATCCACATCGAGATTAATGAATGACTGTTGCAACTTCTGAAAAATTAAAACTGGACTGGAGCATTGTTGCCTACATGGCAATCCTTCATTTGGGAGCTCTGGCAGCGTTTTTGCCAGGAACCTTTAGCTGGCAAGCCGTTGGTGTAATGCTGTTGCTTCATTGGGTAACGGGAGGCTTGGGCATTACGTTAGGGTTTCACCGCCTGGTGACTCATCGCAGCTTTCAGGTTCCCAAACTCCTGGAATACTTTTTTGTGTTCTGCGGCACCCTTTCCTGTGAAGGTGGACCCATTGACTGGATTGGGATGCACCGAATTCACCACCTTTATTCCGATCAAACCAAGGATCCGCATGACTCTACAAAGGGCTTTTGGTGGAGTCATATGGGCTGGATGCTTTGCGAACTCCCAATTAGAGACGAGGTTCCCCGGTTCACCCGTGATATTAGCAGCGACCCAGTTTACCGCTTCTTGAATGTTGCTTTCATCCCCATTCAGATCGTGCTGGGGCTTTTGCTCTATTACCTTGGCGGTTGGCCCTTTGTGGTATGGGGTATTTTCGTTCGGATTGTGGCAGTCTTCCACTGTACCTGGCTGGTAAACAGTGCTACGCACTTGTTTGGTTACCGCAGTTATGAATCCGGCGATCGCTCCACGAATTGCTGGTGGGTTGCCTTGCTTACCTACGGGGAGGGCTGGCACAACAACCACCACGCATTCCAGCACTCTGCCCGTCATGGTTTGAGGTGGTGGGAGATTGATATGACCTGGATGACTATTTGGCTCCTGCAAACGCTGGGCTTGGCGACAAAGGTAAAACTGGCTTCTGAGAAAGAAGGGTAAAGGAAAGGTGAAGGATAAAGGGTAAAGGGCCATTGCCTTAAGTTTCATCCTTTATCCTTCAAACTTTAAAATTGCCCTGTTCCTTGGATAATATGTTTTACTGTCGTCAAGGTTTCCAGGCTGATCAGCCCGCGACGATGTCCCTTCTGGCTAGACATTCCTAAAAAGATCGAGTTACCCCGTTGGGGGTTACGAGAAAAGCGGGGAGAAGCGTTGATATAGGCAGACGCACTGTTAATACCCAGGGCAAATTGTCGGCTTTCCTGGTAAGACTCTGTTACCAGACAATCCGCATGTCCATTGCTGTGCAGGTTGATAAATGAGATCGCAGCTTCCAAATTATCGACCACTTTAAAAGCAATGGTTTTGGATAAATAGGCGTGCCGCCACTCAGATTCTTCAGCCAGCTTCAGGTCAGGGAACTCGGCAACGAGTTCAGCCTCTCCCTTCAGTTGAAACCCTTTCTCCCGCAGGCTATTCCACAGCATTCCCAGGGAAGAAGGGTTCTGATGGCGATGGATTAGTACTTTTTCGATCGCATTGACTGGGTCAGGTTCACTCTGGTGGCTATCCAGAATAATCCAGCGAACAGCTTCGAGGCTACCAGAGGGTGACCAGTACAGGTAGCAGTTTCCCATCGTTGTTTTTAGCACCGGAGCATTCGCCTGCCGGACAATTTGCTGTACCAGGCTAGGACGACCGTAGGGAATCACCAAATTCAGGTATTGATCCTGCACAATCAAATCGCGCACAGAGGCTCCCTGGTCAGATGACAGCAGATGAAAGCAGTCGGTTGGCACCCCAACCTCGTCCAGGGCAGAAGAGATTGCCTGTGCAATCACCAGATTTGAATTACTGGCTTCGGTGCCGCCCTTAAGAATCAGGCTATTTCCGGTTTTGATGCAAAGTCCGGCGGCGATCGCTCCCAGTTCGGGAAATGCCTCATAAATCAGAGCAATTACGCCTAAGGGCATCAGTTGGGAATGAGCCTGACACTGGTCTACCTGATGCATAGCATTCATCACCCGACCAATCGGATCGGGCAGTTCACTTAGCCGCTCCAATAGCTGAATGGTTGACTGAATGCGTTCACGGGTTAGCTTTAACCACTCCAACAGCAGATCGGGAACCGCCATTTCTCGGCTGGCTTCCAAATCTAGAGTATTTGCCTCCAAAATTTCGTCCTGCTGGCGCTTGAGCGCCTTTGCCATTTCCTGTACTGCCCGACTGCGTAGGGTGCCCTTTGTCGTTGATAGTTCAATGGATGCCCGATATGCCAGTTGGACCGCAGCAACAGAATCGGAAGAGGGACTAAATGTATCGGGTGTCATTAGGCTACCGTCTGTAAGCAAGCAAGATCATCAGTGCCGGAAGCAATGCCAGTAGCAATAGCACAACTGCCCAGAGGAAAGTATTAGAACTTGAGGGTGAACTGAGAGCCAGAGGCAGCCCAATGCTCAACATCACCAAAATAATCCCCATTGCTACGGGCAGGTAGCTTTCACCTAAACCAGCATTGGCAATGCTCCACTGATGTCCATTCCAGCGCCACGCACGCTTGTAAGGGTAGCTGGTGGAAAGCTGTTCTAGCACATAGCCGCTCTCTTCCACCACAAAAATCTGCTGGCATCGGCCACAGCCAAATGCTTCTGTGAGCGCAATTTGGGTCAGGTGTCCCCGACGGCGACAGGGACAGGGGTACTCCTGAGTTAAATCAATTTTTTGGGATTTTTGAGGTTGCACAGGCGGCAATAGAACTGAAACTTATTGCAAAGATCATCACAGATATCTAGGCTAGAACAGGGCTGGTTCATCTAATATTTACTTCACAATAGACACTAGCCAGGTAAGTGGACTAGCACTCTTTTTAAGGAGGGAAACGATTAGAGGAGAAATCTAACTTTCAAGAAGCCCAAACTTGCCATCGTAAATGGCATTAGGGTTACTTACAGCTAATGGAAATTTTACCATTCCCACCCCAGAAGTGAACCTCACCACCGAGTATAAGGTAATCCCAAAGAATTGATTGAACTAAGAGGCTTTTTGAGAAGAAATTTTAAGAGAAGTCTTTCTCAAAACCCCAAATCAAATCCATATACAAACGTTCTACTGCGAACATCCTAGCTTACTGAAAGCGGGTAACGCGATTCGAACGCGCGACATTCACCTTGGCAAGGTGACGCTCTACCACTGAGCTATACCCGCGAAATTCGGACGATCATCATAATCGCAGAAGGTGGTGCATTCTGTCAAGCCAGTATTGGATTTTGGCATCTTTTTTTTGGAATCTAACCTCATCATCAGTTCAAATACTTATCGAGCGGATAATCATAACTTCTGCCTGAGGGGCGATCGCGGGCAGGATACCGCAACCCTACACTAGAGATAGACTCCTAATTGGGAACTCAACGGTTTTTTATCTTGAAAGGTTATTGATGGCTCAACCTAATCAATTCTGGGATGCAGGTCGTTTTCTGCAAACGCTGACATTCTTTGAGACGATCCCTGTTATTAGTTGGTTACAAAAGATGATGTTTGGCTCTACACCACCCTCTCCACCCCAACCTCAAGCAGGAATTCTATTTGACTTCAGCCAGCCCACTCAGGGATTAAGTCAAACCTGGGGTGCTTTAGATGATGTGGTCATGGGTGGGATTAGCGAGAGTGGGTTACAGGCTGAGTCAGGGGCGGCATTATTCGCAGGCAATGTGTCAACGGCAAACTCAGGCGGCTTTGCTTCAGTCCGCACCCGCAATTTTGAGCCGCCGTTAAACCTGTCCTCCTACTCTGGGTTGGAACTCCAGGTTAAAGGAGATGGACAGCGCTATAAGTTTCTGATCCGGGATCAAGATTCCTGGGACAGCGTTGCCTATTCCTCCTCCTTTGACACGGTTGCCAATGAGTGGATTAGAGTACGGATCCCCTTTGCTGAAGCGGTTCCAGTGTTTCGGGCAAAAACCGTGCCCACCGCTTCTGGGTTGAATTCAGCCCAAATTCGATCGCTGCAACTGATGCTCAGTAAATTTGAATACGATGGCGCACTCAATCCCCATTTCAAACCGGGTGAATTTCGGCTGCTGATTCAGGCGATCGCGGTTTATTGAATTAAACAATGGAAAGGTTTGAGAGCGCTGCTGAAAAGATTCTAAAAACGGCAATGAAATAAAACGTGTTAGATCCCCAATTTCTGCCGAATGACCTCATCTTTATCCTTAAATCCTACCAGCACAGCTATTCCATCCTTTACGAATAGAGGGCGTTTGAGCAGCATTGCATCATTGGCAAAGGCATCAATCCATTCTTCATCGCCCCAGGCGTCTTTTTCACTTCCCAGGGCACGGTAAGACTGCCCAGAGGTGTTACGCATCGGTTTGGCACCCAACGATTTTACCCAGGCTCGTATTTCCTCATTGCTGGGCGGGTTTTCCCTGGTATTAATAAATTGATACTCAACAGCATTACCCCCTAGCCAGGAGAATGCTTTTTTGCAGGTGCCGCAGTTGGGGATTCCGTAGACTTGGAGAGACATGATCAGGGAAGAAAATGGAGGAATAGAAGGTCAGCGTGACTGGGGACACGGAGGGCATTTGCCTCAAAACTCACTGTACACGGAATGTACCCCACTTGAGCCAGAATGGCTACATACATGACAACGGCTGTTGGTACAAAACAAAGTTAAGTCTAAAGATTGCTACAGCATAACGGATCCCTAGACCCCGACTTTTTTGGAAAAGTCGGGGTCTTAATTTCAGATAGTTTTAGGTCGCTTAAGAGTCGCTTCAATGATCTTTTTGGTGATCCCCAGACAATCTTCTTGATTTGCTTTTCTAATGTGATTTTGACTACAACTTAAATGCTAGGTCATTTTCTAATATGAATATTGAAATGTAATTTCTTTGAGTGTCTGATAGCTTGGACTGCGATCACCTTTTTGAAAACCACCGCTGAGAACCCGTTATGAGTCATCTTGCCGATCGCTATGCCCGTCTTTGCCATGCTTATATCAAGTTGTCTGATAAGTTTCAGAAACTTGATGTGGATCATATGACTCTGAGAAGTCGGATTGTGCCTTTGATTCAGGCACTGAAAACCTATAAGCAACTCATAGAGGATCTGAGCCAGGAGAAACAGACCCTGGAGGAAAAGCTGGATCAGATGACGCTGAAGTATGAGGAACTGAAGCCACTAGAAATCTTCCTGCAACCCGATTTTCAAGCAGCCCTATGCGAAGCTGAAGAACAAATGGAGCTAATTGATGTCACCTTAGACGAAATAGACAGCGATCGCGATCCCGACTTAAGCAACTTCGACAAGGAACTCCTGGCTGATTACCAGAATGATCCCGAACAATTTAGCCTGCTCACTCAGGGGCTTTTACTCAGCCGACCTGAAAATTTTATTCAGGAGAAAGTGCTGCAATCGGTTGAGAATTAAGCGTTGAGCGTTGAGAGTTTTCCTAGCCACTGACCATTAACCCCTAGTCCTATGAGTCATTCATTTTGCAACATTTGACCGTTGAAAATGTTGGGTTTCCCGGTTGCTCTACCCAATTTACGTTGCTCTCAACTCAAAACTCAAAACTCTCCAACTATCTGCTCAATCATCCGATTTGCCTGGGACTCATAGCCACTACCAAACAGATTGAAGTGGTTAAGGATGTGATAGAGGTTATAGAGCGGTTTGCGCTGCTGATAGCCCGGTTCCAGTGCCCAGGTCTGGCGGTAGCCCTGGTAAAACTCTGATGGGAAGCCACCAAACAACTCGGTCATGGCGATGTCCACTTCGCGATCGCCGTAATAGGTCGCCGGGTCAAAAATAACGGGTTCTCCTTCCTGGCTGATGGCGGCATTGCCTGACCATAGATCCCCATGCACCAGAGAAGGTTGAGGTTTGTGGTCAGCTAGCAGGGCAGGAATGGTTTTTAGCAGCCGTTCTGACTGGGGAAAATGTCCACCGCGTCGTTTTGCCAGGTTGAGTTGAAAGCCAATTCGATGTTGCACCCAAAACTCTACCCAGTCAGTAGTCCAGGTATTTAGTTGTGGTGTGGAACCGATAGTATTAGGGCGGTTCCAGCCAAACCCACGGTTATGCATTGCCCTGTGCATGGCTGCAAGCTGCCGTCCCATTGCTGCCCAGGCTTGACTGCCGCCCCGTCCCAGGTCAATCCACTCCAGCACTAAATAGCCAGTGGAACCCTCGGTGCCATAACAAATCGGCTCAGGCACACGAATTGTGCCTGTTTTTTCCATGTCGCCTAGTCCGCTGGCTTCTGCCTCGAACATGGCAATTTGACTCGCCTGGTTCAGCTTCACGAAATAGGCACGCTCCCCATCCGACAGGCGATAGCCCTGGTTGATGCAGCCTCCTCCCACCGAGCGGCGATCGCTCGGTTCAAATGGCTTGCCGGTGACCTGACGAATGTGTGCTGCAATCCGATCCCACTGGAACATAAACCTACCTCTCTTTGCCATACCAGATTGCTTCCACCGCCTCAGCGATCGCCCGTTCCCGCTGAGGTTGCCCAGGTTCTTGCAGCAGAACCGTTACATGCCCCAACTTTCGCCCAGGGCGGGATTCGGTTTTGCCGTACCAGTGAACCTGAGCATGGGGAATAGCAGCGAGTTGCTGACGCTTGGCAGTATAATCACTGGTGGAATGCTCATATCCCAGAAGGTTAACCATCACAGCCCCAGGACAGGTCATCCCAGGACTGGCTAACGGCAACCCACAGACTGCCCTTAAGTGCTGCTCAAATTGGGATGTTTCACAGGCATCCAGGGTAAAGTGACCGGAGTTGTGCACACGGGGAGCAATTTCGTTGACCAGCACTTTTTCATCTCTGGTCAGGAACAATTCGATGCCGAAGACTCCCACCACTTGCAAATCGTTCAACAGCGTGCGGGCGATCGCTTCGACGGTCGCCCTGACCGCCTGACTAATGTTTGCCGGGGCGAACACTCGACGGCAAACTTGCTGCACCTGTTGAGTTTCGACAATCGGAAACAGAGAAATATCTCCGTTGAGAGAACGGGCAGCGATCGCGGCTAACTCTCGTTCAAACGGAACAAATTCTTCCAGCAACAGCGGCACATTGTTCAACTCTGCCAGCGTTGCCAGCAAAGCTGACCGATCCTTGATGATGAATGTACCTTGCCCGTCATACCCATGCCGACGAGTTTTCAGGACCAGGGGAAATTCCAGCTTTCCAGCTTCTGCGGATTGAGGATCAAGGATTTCAGTGATCTGTTCTGCCAGTAAGGGCGTAAATTGGGGCACGGGTAAGCCCAGAGATTGCAAGTACGAGCGCTGAACATACTTATCCAGCAGTGGTTCTAAAGCTTGTAGCCCAGGACGAAAACAAACCCCCTGATGTTCTAGTAAAGAGAGCGCTTTCAGGTCAACAAACTCATTCTCAAACGTAATCACATCACACTGGGCAGCCAGTTGAGCGGTCGCCGAGGCATCCCCCACCGGAGCAAAAATAACATGGGATGAGATCGCCACCGCTGGGTCAGATGGGGAAGGTGTTTGCACCATTAATTCCACGCCTAATTTCTCAGCCCCCCCTGCCATCATCCAGGCAAGCTGCCCCCCGCCAATCACCCCAACCCGTTTCACAACCGCCATCTCCTTTCTCTACCACCGTTCATCCATGCCCATTGATTGCCCATCACCTGACAACCTCACCCCTCACCTTTTTCCCTACTTACACCCCAACGACTCCCTCGTATCAACCCCCGTTTTAGAATTTGTTCCACTCGCAACCGCGCACAACTGCTTGACCTGAAGCCCATCCAGCATGGCATTGGTGAAATCTGCTCCAGCAATAGTGACCTCATTAAAGGTCGATCGCAACAAAATGGCATTCTCTAAAATTGCATCCCTTAAATCGGTGCGGGTGAACTGGATTTGGTCCATCAACGACTGGGTTAAATCAGCTCCCTGCAAGTTGGTCTCGGTCATGGTTGAGGCACTTAGCACCGCTCCCCGCAGGTTGGCATTGGCAAAATTAGTTCGATTTAAATTGGCATTTGAAAACTCTGCCACCTGCAACATTTGACCGGAGAAATCTTTCCCCTGCAATGCCGCATTACTGTAGGACAGTGGCGGAGCATATTGTTTGGCATAGGGTAGCCCTGACTGAGTTTCTGCCTGGACTGGCAGGGGAAACCCCAGCAACACTAGCAAAAGCAACCCGATGGAAGCTAATTTTAGACTGATTTTTTCCCTGGATGAATTGGGTTGAAACTCCCTGCGCCCGATTGTCAGGTAGAACTTGGGAACCCTTCCCAGAAGAGCGATAAGTTGTGAGATAAAAAAATGAGAGACAAATTTTATAGAAAGCATAAGTATTGCCTGAATGATTCACCCTTTCCAGTTTAATGAGACGAGCTTATTCCGCATTAAACCCCAGGTAACCCCGCGGAGTCACAAACCAGTTGGCATGGATGCGGCTGCTTTGATTACCGATCAGAACTACAGTCAGCATATCAATCGGAAAGTCTAAAAAATCAGCCAGGGTAGTGAGGGTGATCTGTTCATCGGCTCGATAGACAGAATGGACGATCGCAACGGGTGTTTCAGCCCACCGGTAATGGAGCAAAATATTCTGAGCGATCCCAATTTGCTGAGTACGAGTCTGGGATTTCGGATTATATAGCGCCACAACAAAATCTGCCTGGGCTGCCGCAGTCAGGCGTTTTTCAATCACTTCCCAGGGCGTTAAGAGATCACTGAGGCTGATGGCACAGAAATCGTGCATCAGGGGTGCGCCAACCCGCGAGGCAGCCGCTTGTAAAGCCGTAATGCCGGGAAACACCTGGACAGATGGGGCTTGACCATCCCACCCTTGCGCCTGTAATTGCTCCAACACCAGCCCTGCCATGCCATAGATGCCGCAGTCGCCCGATGAGATGACCGCAACCGTTAACCCCCAGGTTGCCAGGGCGATCGCCCGTTCTGCCCGCTGTCGTTCCTGGGTAATGGGAGATCCTTCTACCATTTGACCGGGGCGCAGCAATGGCTTAATCAGGTCAATGTATAGGGCATAGCCAATTAGAACATCTGCCTGGGCGATCGCGGTTTGGGCAGCAGGGGTAATCTGGTCAAGCTGTCCGGGTCCGGTGCCTATGAGCCAGAGCTTGCCACTGCGTCCGATATATTCCTGCTCGGACTGAGCAACCGCAATGGTGACGGCTCCCGGTTCTCCATCCAGGCGAATGATTTGTTTGGGAACCTTGAGCAGCGGCTCCTGGGACTGTCCTAATGGTTCGGTAGGAGCCGCAGACCTCAGATCTGCCCCCACAAGGGCAGCCGCTTCAGCCACACTGGGAGTGCCCACTTCCGCTTCGACAATCACAGACGGATTAGGAATGGCAACTGAGCGTAAAATGTCAGCCGGGAAGCACCGGAGAGGTAGTTGGCGATCGCGGCAGTATTCTACCAATCCCACCTCGTCTGCTTTCAGGTCAATGGAGGCAATTCCGGCGATTGCCTTTTCTGATAGTTGATGGGTTCTCAAAACCTCTCGAACGGCGTGTTCAATCAACGTTTTTGAGCTTCCTCGCTCACAGCCAATCCCGATCCAGAGGACTCGTGGATGCCAGTGGACTTGGGGGAGGGGGGGAGTGGGGAGTGGGGAGTGGGGAGTGGGGAGAGCGGGACTGATCCATACGGTTGCCCCGATACCCGATATCCCGTCTTCAGTACCCGATTTGCTCAACTCAAATGGATGTCCTGCCGGTAGATGGTTTTGCCAGAGGGTAGAACCGGCATCTTGAATCACTTGTACAGGTTCATGACGGGCGATCGCGGCACTCACTCCAGTCCAGTCCCCATCTCCTTTCTGCCAGCCAAAGGGAATCCCCAGTACGTCGATACCCGGTAGACCTGCCCGATTGGCAGCCCCAGTCAGTACCGGGGTTGCGCCAATCTGAACTGCGACTAAACGCGCCAATTGATCGGCACCTCCCTGGTGTCCCCCACACAGACTGATCACAAACTGTCCTGACTCGTCCACCACAACCACGGCTGGGTCAGAGGACTTGTTTTGCAGTAATGGTGCAATCAGCCGGACAACGGCTCCGGTGGCGAGGCAGAAAATAAAACTGCGGTGGGAATTCCAGAGGGTGGCAATGTGGTCTTTGAGGGAACCGGAGTAGGGGAGGGGGGAGGGAGCAGAGGGGAGAGGCGAGGTTTTCTGGAGCAGGGAGGCGGGAAGCCAGAGGGTTGCCGTGTGGGTCTGGAGCAGGGGTTGAAGCTGGTGAATGCCCGTGGGAGTCGTGGCGATCGCGGCGATGGGCTGAAAGTCTTGAAAAATCAATTCGCAATTCCTGTACAAGGGACAAAGACCGATCACTACTCTACCTTGCCCCTGGAACCCCACGCCCTGTACCCTGTACCCGATACCTTGTACCCTATTGGCAGCACGTTTCTATTTCCCGTCATGAATCAGCCCGAAATTGGGGTTGCCATCGTTGGCACAGGCTTTGGTCAGAAGGTTCACATTCCTGCCTTTCAGGTGCACCACCGAACCCGCATTGTCGCGGTTTATCACCGGGATCTGGCAAAAGCACAGGCGATCGCCCAGGCTCACAATATTCCCCATGCCTGCCAGACGGTGGAGGAAATCGTCGCGCTGCCCGATGTAGAGGGAGTCAGTATCTCGACACCTCCCTTTCTGCACTATGGGATGGCAAAAACAGTGCTGAATGCAGGGAAACATTTGTTACTGGAAAAGCCTGTCACGCTCAATGCTATGGAAGCCAGGGAGCTGTTGGATCTGGCAGATGCAAAGGGATTAATTACAGCGATTAACTTTGAGTTTCGCTGCATTCCCACCTGGCTGCGACTGGCAGAACTGCTAGCAGAAGGTTATGTGGGCAAGACCCGGTTGATCAAAATTGACTGGCTGGTGTCGAGTCGGGCAGATGCGTCCCGTCCCTGGAATTGGTATGCCCGTAAAGACCAGGGCGGTGGCGCACTGGGGGCGATCGGCTCCCATGCGTTTGACTACATCGCCTGGTTGTTTGGCCCCGTGCGGCAACTCTGTGCCCGGTTGCATGTTTCTGTGCCAGAACGTCCTGATTCTGAAACTGGGCAATTAAAGCCGGTGGATGCCGATGATGTCTGTACCCTTTTGCTGGAGTTAGACGATGGAACGCCCTGCCAGATGAGCCTGAGCGCTGCCACCTACCAGGGACGGGGGCATTGGGTAGAAGTGTATGGCGATCGCGGCACCCTGGTTTTGGGCAGCAGCAATCAGAAAGACTATGTGCATGGCTTTAAGCTCTGGGGCAGTCAGAACGGAGAACCGTTAACCGAAATGGCGATTCCTGAACGACTGGAATTTCCCCGCACTTTTGAGGATGGGCGGATTGCCCCCTTGCTCCGAATTGTGGATCGCTGGGTGCAGGGCATTGAACAGGGTAAGGCACTGGCACCCTCCCTGCCAGAAGGGTTGTATTCCCAGCAGTTAATGGATTTGACCCATCGATCTCACCAGACTGAAAGCTGGGTGAAGGTCAATTAACTTTACACTCTGCGCTTCTCTTCTCCTCAAAATCATGAAGGAATCGGCAATTGGCAGATTTAGCAGTTTAAGATAAGTAAAGATACCGTCGCTGCAAGGGCATTTCATGACTTCAACCCTGCTTAAGCTTCCATCTGTTCAGGCACTCAACGCACCGACTGTCCATCGTCTGTCCAATGGTTTGACCATTGTGGCTGAACAGATTCCCGTTGAGGCAGTCAACCTGAATATCTGGCTCAATATTGGGTCAGCGGTGGAGCCAGATGCCATTAACGGAATGGCGCATTTTCTGGAACATATGATCTTTAAGGGAACGCAAAAACTTCAGAGTGGTGAGTTTGAGCGGCGGATTGAGGAACGGGGAGCGGTCACCAATGCAGCAACCAGTCATGACTATACCCACTACTACATCACCACGGCTCCTCAACATTTTGCAGATCTGGCACCCCTCCAAATCGATGTGGTCATGAATGCCAGCATCCCGGATGAGGGGTTTGAGCGAGAGCGCCATGTGGTATTGGAGGAAATTCGGCGATCGCAGGACAACCCCCGTCGTCGCACCTTTCAGCACTCTACAGAAGTCACGTTTGAGCGTCTGCCCTACCGTCGTCAGGTACTTGGACCTGCCTCTGTCGTTGAAGGACTCGTGCCACAACAAATGCGAGACTTTCACACCCATTGGTATCAGCCCCAGTCAATGACAGCCGTTGCGGTGGGCAATTTGCCTGTCGAAAAGTTGATCCAAATTGTCGAGGATGGCTTTGCAGAAGCAACTGGCAATCAACAACGGACAATGGTGACTCCCTACCCCTTGTCCCCGACCCCTTTTCTACAAGAGGCTCCGTTTCAGCAGATAGTTCGTCGCGAATTAACCGATCCCAGCTTACAGCAGGCACGGTTGGTCATGACCTGGCGGGTGCCGGGATTGAACGATCTGCCCCAAACCTATGCTCTGGATGTGCTGGCATCAGTGTTGGGTCACGGGCGCACTTCCCGTTTGGTCCAGGATTTGCGAGAACAGCGTGGACTGGTCTCCAGCATTTCTGCCAGTAACATGAACTACCAACATCAGGGAGCATTTTATGTCTCAACCCATCTGCCAGAAGAAAATTTGGAAGTCGTAGAAGCGGCGATTGTTCAACAAATTCGTGCTCTTCAGGAAGACTTGATTACCGAGTGGGAAATTGCCCGCGTCCGAACTCGCGTCGCTAACCATTTTATCTTTGGCAATGAAACACCCAGCGATCGCTCCGGTATTTATGGTTATTACCAGTCACTGATAGGTGATTTGTCCGCTGCTCTGACCTATCCTGAATTAATCCAGGCTCTGGATGCTGAGCAACTGAGAGCCGCCGCCTGCCAATATCTATCACCAGATGCATACGGCGCAGTGGTGATTCGACCGGGGTCATGAGCATTAGATCACCACGCAGAGTTCCTTTGGTGAATCATTAGTTCGATGCCAGCGATTGTTCTAGCACGGCTAAGGGTGATCTCGTTTAACCAATGTTGGGTTTCGTTGCCTCAACCTAACCTACGAGGCGGGCGATCGCACTTACTTATTGCAAGTCCACTGCTTCTAGTATTTCAGCAAATACGCCTTTACTATGAGCAACCTGTTCAAGAAAAGATTGAATTTCATCTTCGGATTTAAGCTCAAACAGTTTCTGGTTCTCCTCTTCTGTCAATTCAATTGTCTTCGTCAAAACTTCTCCTGTTATTTCGTTTTTAAGACTAAAGTCAATTACATGATTTGGCTTGTAAATTCTACTGTTTACTTGATAACCTGTTAAATCAATAGGCTCTGTCGTCATCGTTTCATAATTAAAACGCCGAAAGATCATTGACTGTTTAAATCTTTCGCCTTGCCTTAGACGCAAATCAAGTAATGCAGTTTCACCTTCATGCTCGCGCAGGGGTGGATAAATTTGTGCTTCCTTGGGTATTGATCGAGGAGGACTGATCACATTTAAGCAGATTAATTCATCCCACCACATAGCTCTTACAGAGTCTAAGCACTCATGCAGGATTCTGTCAATACCATTATCTAGCTTAACGTGAATTTCCTTCTCGGCAATACAATATAAACCTTTATCATCCTGATATTCGGTCATAATTACAACTTCCTCCAGCGACTCAGCAGAGCTAAGTAATGGGGTATGCCGCGTAAGACGGCGATGCTTATGAACGTTTGCACAATCTCTTATGATTGCGAAGTCAGGACATAGACTAACCAAATGAGCCTGGTAGTTCCCTAAAGAGCTAAAAGGGAAAGTAGAGCCAGTACCTCTAAACTCTTCAAAAACATGATCGGCAAGGTGAAACATTGATGAACATGCATGAACTGCTAGACGCAAATCAATGCTTAATCCGGCAATCTTAATATTTCGTGCTTCACGATAAGCATCATGGTCAGCAAGAACACACTCAACGAAGAAATTCCTTAAACCATCGTACATTGCCTACATTACCTAGTTGCTCGGGTATAAATAGTCTAGCTAATTACTACAAAAGATACTCTGGCATGCTTAGCTTACGGATTTCTGTTAGTCGGATCAGAACACAATCTCAACTGTTGCTTAGTGGTCTAACGACTAAGATAAGTGGCAGCAATAACATCAGTAACCTCACCACAATCTTTGCACCTGTCCGCTTCATCGACCTGTTATATTGCTGTCACTTTCCTCATCTACAGTAAAAGTCTGTGAATCATCAGAGCGCCATTTGTGACGAGGATTCCATTGCAACACTTCTTTAGCCAATTTCGTATCAACAAGAGCTTTATAAGGCTGGTCTTCATACTCCTGTCCACCTCGCCACGCTACATTCGGATGAATGGATTGAGCCATTTCCCGACTTGTGCGAGATGCTGAAGAAATATCATCTGCACAGAGTAGCAACGTAACATGACCAGGATCGGGACAATCTAACGCGCATTTTGCTGCATCTGCTGCATCCCGCACATCTAGAAATGCACCATACTCCCAAAATGGGTTCCACTCAAATTCGGGGTCAGCACGTCTGTTAGAAATGATAAAGTAGTAGGTCTCTACGTCAAACACACCAGGAGGTCTGAGACAGATTGTCGGAATACCTGTGCTGTTTGTGAAGAATCGACACATTTCTTCACCTAGTTTTTTGGAGATGGCGTAAGGAGTCATTGGATAGCAATGATGAGCATCATCCAGTGGAAGGTAATCTGGTGGTCTTTCACCTTTAAACACTCCCAACGCATCCACGCTACTGAAGAACACAATACGTTTGGTTTTTGCCTCCAGTGCCGCTGTCAGAATATGCCATGTGCCGAGAAGATTGACAGCCATAATATCATTAGCACTATCCTCCGAATGCCCAAGCAATGCTGCTAGATGTACAACGGCATCGCAACCTTGGATATGATCTCGAACCTGCTGTTGATTTAGAATGTCTTGTCCATTCTTGACATCAAAACCGATAATTTCATGCCCAGAATCGCGTAAAACTTGCTCAACAGCTATTCCAATCATTCCTGCGTTGCCTGTAACCAGTATTTTCATGCTTCCACTTCAATTATTCTGGTTATCAAGATATCAGCTATGAGCAGTTCAGAAGTAACTCGGACAATGCCCATCGAACAATTTAAGGCAGTATAACGTCCCGATTCACCTTAGCAAATAATCTTTCAGCAATAGCGGGGATAATGTTTGTTCCATCGGGTGCAATCGGATAGTGAGGCGGCATAGCAAATTTGAAAGATACAGTGCAGAAGGCAATGTCGGGTTTCCTTGCGTCAACCCAGCCTACGGCGATGAGCGATCGCACTCTAAATCCGTGCTCATTATTAGCGTGTCTCCTGCTAGTTGCCCTTTTCTTTCTGTAATTCTGATGTACAACGAATATTCTTCAAGGACATCAATTTTCGCTACTCCGCTTTGAGTAGGTGTCGGTTGATCCAAAGAATGTATGTCCTCAAAAATTACATTTGGAATATTACTGATATCTCCGTCAGATGTAGCCAATATAAAATCGATTTGATGCAAGGGATTACCACCAACTATTGAAGGTACTTCAACTATTGATTTGGTATTGTAGTTGGCCAACACGCCTTCCTTTGAGAACCTTGAGATATCGGAAGATGGACAGTCAATAGACACCTGGATCTTATTTGGCAACGGAACATATTGGTTAAGGTTACCTATAAAAATGCTAAACCAGAGGAAAAAATTATTACTTATTTCCTTGACTGGCCCGTTTGATAAGTGACTGCCATCTCTAAATGTATAGTGACTACGTAGTTTAGATTTTGACTCTAGGCTAATGTGATCTAGGTTTTTTGTTTCGTTTTCAACTGAAATGTGAACATTATAATTGCTCGGAAAAAATAGAAGCCTTTTGCCTGCTGAGATAGTTAAAGCACCAAATATGAAATGTGAGTCACCCTTTTTTGCTGCGAGGTAGCGCCAATTCCCCCCAGGTGAACCATCATTTAGTTGCTTTTTTATTGGTGCAGTCAGTGGATGGTCGGTCGGGATACTAAATGTGCCATCCCCCTCCGGAATGGTAAGAATATAAAGAAGAGGAACATTGCCATCTTTTTCGGCATTGCCCTTTCTTGGGTAGAGACCAATATGATCAGGCTCAATTGTAAGGTTGTTAACGATGTCCACTTTTCCTAGTGCCTAACTATTATTTGAGCGGCATTCTCCCCTTCAGGCAGACTAACACTCTCCAGAGGAATATTTATCCAACGTCCAAGTCAGCTATCTATTTCCCAATAGCTAGATAGCCTGCAAATAGATAGCCTGCAAAAATGTTGTATAACCACCCGGATTGGTATATTATCCGGCACCCGTGCAGACTATTTACCCAAATCGGGGGATTAGACAGCTTTGGTACTTGGTACTGGATAATACGCCTGAACCGCCTTTTATCTAGCCTTTGAGTCGTACTATTAGCTGCGTCAGAGCATTTTATCCGACAGGCTTCAGCAAATCTTCATGTTTTGTACGGAGTACTTGTAGGTAATATTTAGTGCGATCGCCCCTCGCCGTAAGTTGGGTTGACAGCAGAAAACCCAACATAACCAGACCAGGCGAAAGGGTGTGATTCAACTGTATGATTACATTCTTATTGATGCAGTCGCTAATAGTTGCAACCCTGTAAATGTTGGGTTACCTGGCGGAAAGCAAGCTACATCGAGTTCACCGACTTCAGGAACTGTCTCAGGCTCATAAGCATCGGGAAGTCATTCCCCCACTGGCTTGAGCCAGGTAATCACGGTCGTATGATGCACCCCTTTGACCCGTTCAATCGCTCGAAATCCTAAGCCATTGACGTACATTCTGAGGCACTCCCGCTTAAACTCATCCGAGTATCCAGCAGGCGGAGAATAGGTATCAAAGAACTACCGTCTGCACTTCTTGCAGATGTGATTTTGTTTACCTTTCTGTTCCCCGTTTTTACTGATATCAGTCGAGCCACATTCTGAACACTGCATCGTTTCGTCCCTGATTTCATAGCTCTATTATGCAATGCCGAAATTCTTGCCATCTCCGCCGTTGAACCGCACACAAATGAGACTTGCTACAGTTACCCATTGCTTTTTTTGCAAAAAATTATTACAAAATAAGACATTGAGCATAAATACGTATCTTTGTTACGGGGGTAAAAAACTAGTTGACGTGAATGTACAGTTTTTGGCATATGCTATCTACAATTATTTGAGCCAAACATAGCCGTCCTTAGCTGGGGAAACCTGAATCTGATCGGGTCGTTGGTTAGCAAACAAAACCTCTCGCTGGTTTTTATTTCTTAAAGGTGTGTCATCTCTGGTTGAGAACTGCTATAACAAAGGTTCAAACAGGTAGGCGTTGATGAGTAAACCTTGATATGCAGCTTGACAATATTTATCGCTTCTTCCAAAGCCCGCCCCCTACCTATCTCAATGAAGAGTTAACCATTTGCTATGTACTCTCCGTTCTATTGAAGGGTGACTCCTATGGAACGGAGTTAATTCAGTTACTTGAGAGTCAATACCCAACCTATCGTCTTTCAGATACCGTCCTTTACAATGCGCTGACTTTTCTGCTGGATAAAGAGTTGGTTTCAAGTTACTGGAAAAAGTTAGAAGGGCGCGGAAGACCTCGACGCATGTTTCAGATTCTCCCCGATGCCCAAAGTCAGGTCGAAGATCTGGCTCAACTTTGGGATCGGTATATGGCTGAACGCAAAAATTCAGCTTTTGCTGAATAAGGGCTTTTAAAGGGCAATTTTAAACCTCATCCAAATTGAGAACTGGAGATTTTCCCAGGGAAAACCACGGGTTTCTAAGTTGGTGAGGTTTGTAGGTTTCCAGAATGATCAATCTGGAAATGTTCTCATGATCCGAATTTTGCTCTGCTGGCTGAACAAGGAGTACCAAACTTACGCCGCAGTCTCCTAGTGGTTTACCAAAGGGCATTTGCCTGGTAATCTAATCCCTAGAAAAACCAATTTGCGGGGTTTTAAGGGGTTACAAACCCCTTAAAACTGCTTGGCAGACTTAGAGCAATCAGACTTAGAGCAATCAGGAAGTTACCGAATTCCTGGGAGAGATTGGTACCCCTGGGAAATGGAGTTACCAAATTCGGGGTGTCTAAATTTCCAAATTGGATCCTCTAGGTCAGCTTCCTGAAAAGCGCGATCGCGGCTCCAACAGCTAGGGCATTGTCCACACCCCCCCTCAACGCCAAAGCTACAATCATGGGTTAATTCAAAAAATTCCTGGAATCGCTCACCCAACACTTCATTCGCGAGATGGATACACTCTGCCTTGGAGAATTCCTTAAGGGGTGTGTGAATAGTCACGGCTTTTGAATCACGCCAGAGTCCTTCACCCAATAGTTGACTCATTGACTCAAGAATGGTCTGGAGATGAGCACCATTATGGGCAAAATCTTCTCTACAACCGCTGACAATAATATTGTTAATCCCTTTTTCGGCGGCGTTATTAGTCGCCATGGTCAAGATCAAAAGGCTGCTGGCTGAGGAGATCGTAGAGTCGCCCCCGTCTGTAGATCCCAGCACTAAACGATCTTGATTGTGCAACTGCCCCAATGTCAGCGGAACGGGTTTGGAAAAAATAGGGCTGAGATCAATCACTTCGTGACTTGCTAATTTAAGCATATCTGCTATAGCGATCGCGCTTTCCAGCTCAATCTGGCTCCGCCGCCCAACGTTACAAGTCACGGCATGAACCTGAGCAAACTGTTGCGCCGTTACCGCAGCGCAAGCAGCAGAAAGATATCCTCCATCTAGAATACATAAAGCATTCGGTATAGACATAATCGATTTCTCAGGAAAAACCGCAAGCATGACTGAGCTTCTTATTTGCCCGTTGCAATCATAGTGTTAATTCTGCGCCAGTGACGGCAAGGGTGGCTCTGAAGTATAGATTTTAAGAGGTAACCTATGCTGATTTGCCAGAATCTGAGCAATTTTTAGGGCACTTTCGTAGAGTAGAGAACTGCAATAAATTTGCCCTTGCAAGCCCTCATCCCGCCCTATACGTAGTTCAATTGCATCTTCAAGAAAATAGACTGTAAACATTGACTTTAGATTCTCTACCGCTTGATTGAATTCAGAAAGATAGTCAAGATAAACAAATCATTTGTCAACTTCCCTGGTGCCCACTGAAAGTTGAATGGCAGGTGCAGTGTAGCAGCATAAACAGATGGGAGACTTTCGTATCAATTACAACGTTTTAGAAAACCAGATTAACGGTACAGATCAGAATCAACAGGAAATTGCTCAAATACGGAAAGTTAGAAGACAGTCGTAATTGATGGAATGGGGGCGGATTAAATCAGGGGATGTATCTAGTTTGACATTCGATTTTTCCCTTAACAATCGCAGTTAAGGCTTCTAAGGAAGAACTTAAAGGGATCTAAGTACAAATTTGCAAAACCTCTCTCAGTAAAGAGTCCGGTTCTTATGTGCCGAAATATGCGTACAGGAATCAACTCGCTTAAAATTGGAAAAGCTCTTATCTTTGGAAGGAGACGGCTTATCTTCGGAAAGAGATCTCTTATCTTCAAGATCCCATTCTGGGGATATTTAAGTGTGTGCCCATTCTGTTGTTAGGGGAGATGAATCAACCAGCACAAAAACGACGGCGGGGTGTGGTACTGACACCAAAAGGGTTGCATAAACTTCAGGAAGCAAAGTCTAGAGTAGAAGGTGAGCAAAACCTGGGTAATCGTTATACGCTTGAGGCGCTCAGCGATCGCACCGGATTGTCTGTAGATACGCTGATGAAGGTATTCGGTCGTGAAACCAGAGTGGATCGTCAAACCCTAAAAAGCTGCTTTAGCACCTTTGGCTTGGTCCTGGAACTGGATGATTATGGTGTACCAGAGCTTCCAACCGAATCTACACAAGATCTGGATGAGGTAACCCTCCCTCCTGACTTAGAACCCGATCTGCCGGGTGGGCAAGTGCCCCTGGATTCTAGCTTTTATATAGAGCGGGTTCCCCTTGGAGATGCGCTCTATATCTCCATAGAAGCCATTTGCTATAAGGCGATCGCCCAACCGGGAGCCTTGATTCGAGTTAAAGCACCCCGACGTAGTGGAAAAACTTCGCTGGTGGTAAGAACTCTTCATCAAGCAGCAAATTTGGGTTACCGTACTGTCTCCTTAAACTTTCAGTTAGCTGAAAAAGCAGTATTTCAAAACTTAGATCGGTTTTTGCAGTGGTTTTGTGCCAGCGTGGGATTGGGTCTCCAGTTGCCCAACCGTTTGGGAGACTACTGGGATCCCCTTTTTGGGAGCAAAGTGAGCTGCAAAATTTATTTCGAGCAATACTTACTGGTTGAAATGCCGATGCCAATTGTGCTGGCATTAGATGATGTTGATCAGTTATTCCAGTATCCAGACCTGGCTGATGATTTTTTTGGGCTGTTGCGAACCTGGCATGAAGAGGCAAAGAACCAGGAGATTTGGAAGAAACTCCGCTTGATAGTCACCCATTCTACAGAGGTTTACATCCCGTTAAGCACTCATAAATCTCCATTTAATGTAGGACTCCCAGTCGATTTACCGCCATTTACCGTTGAACAGGTCCAGGAGCTTGCCAGCAAGTATGGGTTCGATTGGTCAGATGAACCTATTCAGCAACTCCTTGACTTAGTGGGTGGTCAGCCTTACTTAGTGCAGCTAGCCCTGTATCACATCTGGCAGCATGATATCGCTTTAGAACAGATGATCATATCCTCTCTAGCAGATGACGGGATTTACACTAATCATCTCCAACGACAACTCTGGACTTTACAGCAAGATCCGATGTTGGAGAAGGCACTGGACCAAATTTTGACGACAGACAACCCGATTAAGCTTGACCTGGTACAGGCTGTTAAGCTACAAGGCATGGGGCTTGTAGAGTTGCGCGGCAAACAGGTGAAACCCAGTTGCCAGTTATACGCCCAATACTTCCGTACTCACTTACAGCAACCTTAACCTGGCTCAGCTAAATGACTAATACCAGTTCAATATGAGTTTGCCCTTAACAAGGGGCTTAAGCCTCTGCCCACCATGCTTTCTTCTGCGCAGCTTCAAAAAGAATGGGTATAAGCTCAATGGCTAAACCAGAGCGTTTATAGCCATAGCCACCTGATTTAGGACGGGGTGCAGGGGTGGAACCCCTGGCTGGGGGCATCGCCCCCACAACCCCTCTACACCCCCAACGTCCTAAGCAATCTGGCAGTAATAAGGTATTATTGGGCGTTGCCAGGAGCGAGTCGCCATCATGGCGCAGCCCATCGTCAGATGTCATGTCTTTTGCATCACGGTCTTTTGAACAAAAGTTAACGAAAGCCCTCTAATAGTTTGTTCCGTTCCCAATTCACGATAGGCTAAGGAAGCGCTAAGGTCAGTCAACCTGAACCAAATACTATTAGACTAGATGCCGGATATCGCTTGAACTCCAGGACTTGACGGCGCACGGTTGACCAAATGGCGTTCCCACAAAAAATTTTTGATAGAGACTATGACAGCGTTTTCTACCTCTGAAGCGATCGCATCCAATACTCTTCCCCCTGCCGACTCGCGCCAGCGTACCAGCCAGTTTCTTAAGGACTTTCAAGACAACATTTGTCAGGCGTTGCAACAGGCAGATGGGCAGGCTGAATTTCGTGAAGACTCCTGGGAACGACCGGAAGGGGGGGGTGGGCGATCGCGGGTGATCCGCGAAGGCGGTGTCTTTGAACAGGGTGGCGTTAACTTTTCAGAAGTGTGGGGCGAAAATTTGCCCTCTTCGATCCTGGTACAACGCCCAGAAGCCGCAGGGCATGGTTTTTATGCGACGGGCACTTCAATGGTGCTGCATCCACGCAACCCCTATATACCCACCATTCACCTCAACTACCGCTATTTTGAAGCGGGTCCCGTTTGGTGGTTTGGTGGCGGCATTGATCTGACTCCCTACTATCCCTTTGCAGAGGATGTGGTTCACTTCCACCGGACGCTAAAACAAGCTTGCGACTCCCATCACGCTGAGTATTACCCCACGTTTAAGCGCTGGTGCGACGAATATTTTTATTTAAAACATCGGCAGGAAACTCGCGGTGTGGGTGGTATTTTCTTTGACTATCAAGATAGCCGTGGCTTACTATATCACGGTCCTGATCCCAAAGGTTCAGCCGCCAAGCATAGCGAGCAGATTGGAGAAGTCGGTACCCGTACCTGGGAACAATTGTTCGCTTTTGTGCAGGACTGTGGTAACGCCTTTTTACCCGCTTACCTGCCTATTATTGAACGGCGGCGATCGCTGGAGTATGGCGATCTGGAACGTAATTTTCAGCTTTATCGTCGGGGACGCTACGTTGAGTTCAACCTGGTTTATGACCGGGGTACTATCTTTGGCTTACAAACCAATGGACGTACTGAGTCCATTCTTATGTCCCTACCGCCAATGGTGCGCTGGGAATATGGCTATCAGCCAGAACCCCATACTCGCGAAGCAGAACTCTATGAAACTTTCCTGAAACCTCAAGATTGGGTGAACTGGATTCTGCCAGGTTCCGAAGTCTAAGGTAGACTACTGAGAGATGGATGTTTTTTTGAAACAGTGTTTGAATTTTTCAAATTTTGTCAAAACTAGATTGGGTGAAGGTTCGGCTTTCCCTTAGTCGCAGCCTATTTAGTCACGTCTGAAAACTTTCAGAACTCGGTTCTGAACCCAGGGTTGCTTTGTGAAGAGTTGCCCAATTTGTTTCACATAGTTGAGGCGTGATGCAGATCTATGTTTAGAATCACCCAAGCATCCACAGTTTTTAGGAGAGGGTAAGGCGATCCCTATGGAGCAGAAATCAATTCACATGGAGCAACGAACCCATACGACCCAGGACGGGAAGACGGTGATTGTGCTGACTCCCACTGGACGTTTGGATATTACTACCGCATGGCAGTTTCGCCTCAAACTCCAAGAATG
Source organism: Kovacikia sp. CALU 1929 (assembly GCF_056784235.1). NCBI lineage: Bacteria > Bacillati > Cyanobacteriota > Cyanophyceae > Leptolyngbyales > Leptolyngbyaceae > Kovacikia > Kovacikia sp. CALU 1929. The sequence continues at coordinate 404,150 of NZ_JBXBCF010000065.1, read as the reverse complement.
CATCTCCAAGCTGAGTCACCATGTTGTTGTCAACTTAGGGCAGGTCAACTTCATCGACAGTTCTGGTTTGACCTCTCTAGTGGCAGGCATGCGAGATGCCGATAAGGTAAGGGGCAGTTTTCGGATTTGTAATGTTCACCCCGAAGCCAAACTCGTGTTTGAAGTTACCATGATGGATTCAGTCTTTGAAATTTTTGAGACCGAGGAAGAAGCTCTCGAAGGTGTACCCCGTGGTATCGCAAGTTAAGAGTTACAACTATTTCTCCTTGCACAAGCCTCATCCATTCATCCACACTTGGTTGTGGTTGACTCTTCTAAAAATCGTTGCAAAAGGTGTGTACGGCTCTGCCGCTCCTATTGGCATATTGAGTTTTGAAGGGGTTTTTGAATAGTAAGAATACATCACCATACTCAGATTCGCTAATCTGTGTGCTTGAACTGTTACCTCTTAGGGATGTGCCCCCAAATAAAGTACCCGCTAGACAATCTGCTCCACGATGGATTCCCGCCTGCGCGGGAATGACGTTGGGACTTTATTAATTTGCGAGTCCCTTACAGCAGTTTTTAGATGCGTAAACCACAGCAAAGATGGGGAGTGGGGAGTAGGGAATTGTGTAGCTTAACCAAATGAAAATCGCTGTAATTCTTAACTCTCAACTTTTAACTCAAGTGGATAATCCCGTCGTTTGGTAAACCGATAGGGTCCCATCGTTGCTCCCCAGATAGCTCTGCCTGTTTCAATGTCGATTCCTTTGTCGTAGCTCATAAACTCTCCCGATCTCACCTCAAACCCAAGGGAAACCTGGCGAATTTCGCCGTTGTAATTGAAATAGCAGGGAGTTTCTGGCGGAGGAGAAGCAACAAATACCGAAGGTTGTGGTTGCCCAATATTTAAGACGCAACCAGGTAGCAATTCAATCTGCTCCAGAGTTAAGGATTTTAGAATTTCTGGGTTAACCCCGGCTCCCTTGAAGGCGTTCGGGTCTTTAAAGGCATAGTACTGCACCTGAAGAGCATCCTGGCTTGTATCGGTTTGCTTCAACTGGAGGAGTCGCTGACGATAAGGTTGTTCTGGCTGGAGTATATTTGCCTGTTCGGCAAATAGGGTGAGGCTGCCTTCTGTAAATAAAGAGACTGGACGCTGCCAGAGCCGCAGGTGAACATACCAGACTGGATCAGCGATCGCCTGTTCTCGATTGTCAAACTCACCCGCTAGATAATGAGCCAGGGTAAGTAGGGTGGCAAATGAAGACATCGCTTAGGAAGGGAGCAATAAGCTGGAGAGAGATTATTTTAAGTCGTGGGTTTATTCTTCATTAAGTCATAACTCGACCCATCTGACAAAACTTGGCAAACTCGCCGTCAAGCGCGAAAATGGGGAGTATCGCCCACCCATTAATTCTTTACTGTGAACAACGTCCGCACGGTTTCTGATACTAAACGAGCCTTCTACACCACTCACACCCGCCCCATTAACTCGATCTACCGTCGAGTGGTGGAGGAATTGATGGTAGAGATGCATTTGCTGGCAGTCAATGTGGACTTTAACTATGGCCCAATCTATGCCCTGGGTGTGGTCACTTCCTACAACCGCTTTATGCAAGGATATCGCCCAGAGCAAGATATTGCTTCAATTTTTGATGGGCTGTGTAAAGCGCTTCAAGATGATCCTGGTCGTTATCGCTACGATGCTGAGCGGTTAGAAGCTTTGGCTAAACGCTTATCTGCCCAGGAAATGATTCAGTGGTTAGAATTTTCTTTGCCGGTGGCTGATGCCACGGATATGCAAGATCAGATTCGAGCGATCGCCCACAACCCTAAGTTCAAATACAGCCGCCTGTTTGCGATCGGTCTGTTCACATTGTTAGAACTGGCAGACCCTGACCTGGTAAAAGATGAATCTCGGCGCACTGAAGCGCTGAAACAAATTTCTACGGCCCTTAATCTACCTGAAGAAAAGATTCAGAAAGATTTGGAACTTTACCGCAGCAATCTGGAGAAGATGGCTCAGGCACGGCTTGTGATGGAAGATGTGCTGAAAGCCGATCGCAAAAAGCGGGAGGATCGTGAGAAAGCGAATGCAGCCGCTTCGACCACTCCATCTGACTCTTCCGAGCCTAAAGGGGAAGCCCCATCAGGATCTTAGACAAACCGGATGCTGTTTAGTTTATGACAAGGGTTGCTTCCTTCCAAAAGGTGCCGTAGTCGAGACAGGCAGGTTATGATTCCTCATAGCCAAACATTGCTTTGGAGCAGATTATGGGCTTGCATGTGACTCCGACTGAACAGCAGGGGCAGTACCGCTACGACCCCACGCATCTGGACCAGAAAGGACCTGCACGAATTTTTCCCTATGCCGGAGAGGATGGTGTTATCCGCTATGTTTTGACCAAACTCCGCCAGAATTTGCTAGACCGAGGGCAGCTTTCTCAACCGTTGAGTCTGCTGTTGGAACAGTTTGAAAAGGCTAGCGGGACACTAGAAGAGGGATGGACGACGCTTTTAACGATACTGGCAGATTTCCCGGTCTTTCACTCAAACTGGTTTAATCTCACATTACCGCCAGATGAGCAGTTTGATAGTAATTTCATGCAATTACGGCGTGAAATGGGGGGGATTTTACAATCGGCACTTAAGGCAGCGGAGGCAGCCAAGACCGATAGCTTTTTGATGCGATCGCGTTTTTACCAGGAACTAGAGGCAAATGGACGGTCTCGCCCAGTACTAAGCCAGATCCATGAGCGAGATGGCGGCTTGAGCGATCGTGAATTTGCTCGTCAGCGTATTGCGGGACAAAATCCAATTGTGCTGCGCCGCTGGCAAGTTAGCTTTCCAGATAAAGACCATCACGCACTCCAGTCCTGGGCAGAGCAGTCTTACCAACTGGGTGATGGCAGCACAATTGACCTGGTGCAGGCGGCAGAGTCCAAGCGCCTCTTTGTTGCCGACTATCCTCTATTGGCATCGTTAACTCCCGCAGATTTACAACGCGGTCGGTATGTTGGGAGTCCTGTTGCTCTGTTTTACCGAACTGAGCAAGGGCTGACCCCAGTGCTAATTCAGGTAGAAAAAGGACGGGTGGTTACTCCCGATAGCCCAGAAGCCGATGCCTGGATGCGCGCTAAGCTCTGCGTGCAAACGGCAGATGTTACCCACCACGAGTTAATTTCTCACCTCTGCTACACCCATTTGAGGATGGAGGCATTTGCGATCGCCACGCCGCGCCAATTGCCTTCCAATCATCCGATTTATCAGCTTTTACGTCCCCACTTTCAGTTTCTGCTGGCAATCAACACTCGTGGTAATGCCATGCTGCTAGGAGAGGGAGCCGCCATTGATACGCTCATGGCACCTACCCGTGCTGCATCCCTCGCCTTGATCAATCGAGCGTACCAAAAACCATTTCAGTTCCATTCGTTGCCTAATTACATTCAGCATCAGGGAATTGAGCCAGAGTTTTTGCCAGAGTTTCCCTATCGGGATGATGCGTTACTGCTATGGGAGGCGATCGCCTGGTATGTCACCCGATTCCTGCACCGTTATTACCCAGATGACCAGGCAGTGGAACAAGACACTTACCTGCAAGCCTGGGCAGAAGAATTGGGTGCCCCTTTGCATACCCGTCCTCGTAGCGAATTTCCCCAGGCACCTGTCTGGCTTCCCAAAGAGTGGTCTATCGAATTGGGGTTGGATTTAGAACAGCTACCATCCCACGCTCGTGTACCAGACTTCCCTTCAATGGAGGTTGGTCAAATGTTGGGGAAAATCACTAGCCTGCAACAACTGATTGAGATTGTGACTCAAGTAATCTTTACCTGTGGTCCCCAGCACGCAGCGGTCAATTTCAGCCAATTTGACTACGTGGGCTACATGCCCAATGCCCCCTTTGCCCTTTATGGTCGCCCCGATACGCCTGCAACCCTGGAAGACTTACTACCTTCTCCCACCCAGGAGCTTGGACAGATGAGACTGGCGTTTGCGCTAAGCGGCATTGTGTGGGGAAGGTTGGGCAGCTCTGACCTGATCAAATTCCCGGATAGGAGCGATCGCCAGGTGCTGGAACAGTTCCAGTTTGAGCTATCAGAAGTGGAAGCCAAAATCAAAACCCGCAACCAGCAACGTTTGGCAGATCATGGGGTTGATTACCCTTACCTGCTGCCTTCAAGGATTCCAAATAGTATCAATATCTAAATGAGTTCAGGTATCAGGTAAAAGGGTTGGAAGGACTGGTCATAAGTAATCGGTAATGGACTAAAACAGCTATTGACCATTACCGATTATCGATTACCCGCGTAACCAATGGACTACTACCAGCTTCACAATCACTTCATAAGCATCGCTAAATTCTTCACATTGGCTTTATAAATATTGGAGGAATAAATATTAATCTTTTGGTTTGGTTGGCGCATTTTATGAGCTGACAACGGCGAAATTAGGGTGGCTCCAGTCCTGCAACGTTAAAAATCCCCAAAAAAATACCGTAATGCTGGCTAGAAGACTCACTATCTCAGTGCTTGTAGCAGCGATGGCTTCAACGGGTACAGCGTTTCCCGGTTGGACATTGCCACTCTCTCCAGGCGATCTCGTCCGAGTGTTCACTCCCCTCGACGATGAACTGCCACCCGATAGCCGTTTTCGCCTGAGCGGTTTATATGAAGTTAACCTCGATGGCACCCTCCAGATTCCCTTTTTAGAGCCACAATCTGCGGTTGGACTTGAACCTGCCCAGGTCGAAAAGAATCTAGCGGAGGCACTGGTCAAGAAAGGCTATTTCCGACCTGATTTTTTGGAATTAAGTGTCAAAGTTGCCCGCTGGGCACCTGTCCAGGTTACGGTATCGGGGGAAATTTTTCGTCCAGGTCGGGTGCTGGTAAACGACCTCTCAGAAGGGACGGAGGAGGCTAACTCACGGCAATCTAGAGAAACGGCGATCACAGGCGATAATCCTCCAGGACGCTATCTAACGGCTGCCATCCGTCAAGCGGGGGGGCTGAAGCCAACTGCCGACATTCGCCAAATTCGCCTGGTTCGGAGAAAGCAGGAAAGAGTATTTGACCTGTCGGGGGTTATCACCGGGCAACCTGTTCCAGATGTGCCCCTGATAGCAGATGATCAAGTGATCGTGCCAAAACAGGCGATCGCCCAAAATGAACTAGTCCGTCCCTCTCAATTAACCCCGAATGAGATTCCAGTTCTGCTGTCAAACCTGACGGTTCCCCATACGCCCAATCAGGGTAGGGGTGGGCAGATTGTAGAACTGGAGTATGGCACCCGCCTTTCTCAAGTCGTCGTCACTGCTGGCTGTGCTGGTGGAACCCGTGCCACAAATGCTCGCCGCAAAGTTGCCCTGATTCGAACTGATCGGTTGACCGGCGCAACCGTGGTCATGGACCGTCCAGTGGAACGGTTGCTGAAAAATGCCTCTAACGATCAGGAAAACCCATTTCTGATGCCCCAGGATGGAGTCGTTTGTTACGATTCAAGAGTCACCAACATTGCCAGTATTATCCGCACGGTTGGCACCATCTTTAGCCCATTCTTCCTGATTCCGGGGTTGTTCAGGCATGACGAATGAGTATCCACCCATTTCGCCTTCTACCCTAGCGGCTTCGGCTGACCGGCAGCGAAGATTACGCTATTTGGCTTTAGCTCTGGCGGCAAATGTCTCAATCTGGGGCATGGTTTTGTGGTTGATCAAGGATTCGCCTCGTTCCTACGCCAGCCAATGGACGGTTATGCTTTTGGATAGAGTCCCCAAAGCAGGTGGTGATAGTGGTTTGGGTGGAGACCAGGCAGCTACTTCTTCCAGTAATCACTCTGATCCCAAAGCAACCTATCAGGTAATTGCAACGACCGATCTGGTTCGTAGAACGGCGGCAGCAAAGCTGGGTATGACCACTGAGCAATTTGGCAAACCTGAAGTTGAAGTCACTCCGAGTACTGAATTGATTCGTTTTACGATGACTGGTTCTACTCGTGAGGAGGCACAGAAGAAAGCCTATGCCTTGAATGAAGCGTTTCAGGAGCGACTGAACCAATTAAGAATGCAGCAGGCAGAACACCAGGAGGCTGAGTTTGAAAATGCCCTTAGCATTGCCAAAAAACGGTTGGAGGCTGCCCAACTTCGACTTTCTGACTACAAGGTGCGGGCAGGGTTGGCTTCTAAGGACCAGATTGACCAGCTTGCCAGCAATATTGAGACACTAAGACGACTCCGGGCAGAAGCAGCGGCTCAGCAGCAGGATGCCAGTATCCGGTCGCGACAGCTAGCGGCTGATTTAAATCTATCTTCTAATCAGGCTTCAGAGGCGTTTACTTTACGGGCAGATTCCCTATTTCAGCAGTATTTACGAGACTATAGCGAGGCAACCACCAATCTGACCAATATTTCAACCAAATTTGGTCCAAACCATCCGGTTGTTCTACGAGAAGCTGCCCGTAAGTCAGCCGCTCAAGCTGCATTGGTGGAGCGGGGAGAAGCTTTGCTGGGACATCCAGTAGATATGGTAGCGATCGCCCGACTCAATCTGTCAGGGGATTCCCAATCGACGACTCCCCGGGAAAGTTTGTTCAAAGATGTGGTGACTAACAATTTAGAACGTCAGGGGATGGCTGTCCGCGTGATCGAACTTGATCGCCAGCTTTACCAGTTAGAACAGCGTCTCAATGTTTTAGCACAGCGCAATTCAACCCTGGATGCCCTAAATCGAGACATGCAGATTGCGGAAGCCGTTTTCGCTGCCCAGTTGAAGGAGTTAAATGCAGGCAATCGGGATGTTTTGGGTTCTTACCCACCCATACAGATGATTGCCGATCCTAACCTGCCAGAAAAGGGTATGGTTCCTCGGCAACAACCCTATTTGATCGCGGCTACAATCGCTTCTCTGGGCGCTATGGCTGGTTTGCTGCTACTATACCTGCGTAAAACTGCACCTGGGAGGAAATGGATTCAGAAATACCGTTTTTTGAAGCCAGTCTAATGAGTTGCCTGTAGCAATTCCCATTTGTGTGTACGGTCAAACGGCTGATTCAGTAGGGTTTTTAGCCTTAGTTTGGACCGCACTCGTCTGAGCCTCGCCATATTTCTGACTTTAATCCGCCGCGATCGCAACCCCCTGTTCATACCGAATCACACTCTGCCCCAAGGAGATCGACAGGCTCATGGGCAATATTTCAATTTCAAACCCGGTTGCAATCGATTTCAGGTCGAGTAAGGAGACTTTCCAACTTGCCGGACGAAATGTCCATGCTCTCATCCTCTCGTCTGGGTAAATTGCTTGGGGAGTATAGGTCACGCCAAGCACATTAAACCTTACGTCAGATTGCCTTAGCAGCCGTTGAACTTCTCGCCAGTCATAAATCAAGCTTTGACAGGCTTCGGCTTCACAACCGATAAACTGGGCACCCAAAAACCAGGTGAGCCGGGCACAAATCTCTTCCAGACGAGAGCGATCGCCCCTGAGCAGCATTGCCTCCTCAGGCAAAAGAGCTGAATTGGTTATTGGCATCCAAAGCTCAAAACAGGTAGACGCATCAATTGGAATTGTCGTCAGCCTGAGATGGGGTGCTAACCCTAAAGGGTTAGGAGCAACCGCCAGTTCAGTTGGGATGAAGGAGTCAATCATTGTCTTGAGGTTTGCTCGCAACTACACTTAGGGTTCCCACAAACGCAGCTAACTATTGGATCTTTCCACACTCAGCATGACTGTTATCACACACAGTTACGTTCAGTAATGGTGAAAACAGAATAAAGCATCCATGAAATCTGCTATTAGGAGCCAAAAACTCACTTTCTCCACCCCACATCCCAACCCTATACCCTTATATTGGATGACAAATTTTGCTCTGTGACAATATATTCAGTCCATTAAACACCGTTGTTTTTCTATAGCTAATATGCATTCTTGGTCAGTCTATACTGTTTTTTGTTGTTAGGCAGTACACCTCACACCCCACACCATTAAGATCGCGCCGATGACGACCTGATGACTGTCACAATCGTTTCCACTGAGAATTTAAAGGAAATATAAAATTCTGAAGTCGTTAGGGTGAAACGATTGCCATGTCTCCTGTAACCGTGTTAATTGTCTGCATGATATTTCTGTTGAGTGCAAACGAATTTGCGCTTGCTGCTAGAAAAGGAGTTCCAGGACGACGGGTGGGTGGTGGCACCCGTTGTGAACAACCCACACCATCCTCTATTCATTTTGATTAATGTCCAGTTCTAGCTACAACAATTTTCAATTGAGTGGAACATATCTGAATTACGGCAATGTTCAGACTGAATCAGCTACATTCCTAGAATTCGGATACCGTTACTTAACAAATTTATAAACCTCCGAGCAGATGAACCCCTAGAATTGGAGTGGAGTTCAGAGGGATGGTTATGAACCTCACTCACCGGATTGTTCGGGGTCTTGTATTTGCTTTTTGCCTGGGTCTGCTGGCTTTTCTTTATGTTGGAGTGCAGGGAGAAGCGCTGGCAAAGCCTATGTCTACGATCGCAACCAGTGCTGAAGTGGCAAAAGTATCTCTCAGCGACCCTTCTGGAAAGTCTAAACTAGGTGGGCAAGTTTTCTTATTTAAAACAGCTAAAGGGGTGTTGATTCAGGCAAGCGTGAGTAATGCCCCATCGGGGTTGCATGGCTTTCACATCCATGAAACCGGCAGTTGCAAAAATAATGGCAATGCAGCGGGTGGGCATTTTAACCCAGACCAGGTTAAGCATGGCAAGTTAATTGTGGATGGGTTTGCCAATGCCCACGCGGGAGACCTGGGCAATATTTTGATTGCAGCAGATGGTACTGGCTCACTGACTCAATCAGTGCCGGGACTGACCCTGACGGATGGCAAATATGCGATCGCCAACCGTGCCATTATTCTCCATGCTCAAGCAGATGATTTTGGGCAGCCAACTGGCAATGCGGGGGGACGGATTGGCTGTGGAGTGATTACACCGGGCAAGCCATAAAAAAACAGAGATGTTCGTTAGAACGCCCTTGCCAAAGGAAAGTCCTCGTGAAAGCCTGCGCTAGACCACCGCGGTCTGTTGAGGATTATTTTGGGGGTTTTCAGCCCCCAAAATAATCCTTTTCCTATTCAAGACTGACAAACACCAAGTTGACAAATCACTAATATCCCGTCAAGAAAATTTTGAGGGTCGTAGACCCTCAAAATTTAGCTATCGTTTACTTTTTGGGTGTTCGCTACCTGTCAAATTAAATTTGACAGACCACTAGGCGCTGACAGAAGAAACTGTTTTGTGAATAGAAGCTGGTTCTAGTAGCTGTGTGTACATCTGATTGAGCTGCATCGCAATCCCATCCCAGCTAAACTTAGCTCTCACCCGTTTCCTGGCTGCCTGTCCTAACTGATCGCGCCACTCTGGATTGGTCAGAATGCGGTCCAGGGCGATCGCAAATGCGGCATCCTCTTTGGGAGGGACTAATAGTCCGGTTTCCTCTGAAACGACAGTAAATTGTAAGCCACCTACATCACTACCTACTACAGGTGTACCCGCCGCCATGGCTTCAATCGTAACCAAACCAAAGGGTTCGTAATGGCTAGGCACCACAGAGACATCCGCTGCTGTATAATAGGTTGGCAACTGCTCCCGACTTAGCCGACCGGGGAAATAGGTAAGCTGGCTCAAACCCAGTTCAGCCACAATCCCTTCAATCCGATCGCGCTCTCGCTCATCACTATGACCGGGGCGGCTACCACCTCCTATAAATAGCTTCAACTTACCCGAATCTCGCAAACACGAACGATGGACTGCGCGTACCAGGGTTTCAATCCCTTTCCGGGGATCAAACCGCCCCACGTAGAGGATTAGTTTTTCATCTGGAGCAATCCCCAACGCCTGTCGTGCCGCTTGCCGGTCTACTCCACCAAAATGCTCTATATCCGTACCGCACGGAATAATATCGATCGCGCCCTTTGTAGAAACAAGCGATCGCATATGTTCTTTTTCCTGGGGGCTGGTCGCTACAATGCGATCGGCAGTTTCCAGGATCGCCTTTTCAACATCAAGTCGGGTTTTTGCAATCAGTGGAATGGTTGGAATCGACTTATACTTTATCGCCCCCAGCGAATGATAAGTATGCACCTGCTTCAATGCCGGAAGCTTTTTTCTCAACTCCATGCCAACCCAGGACGAAAGCCAGTAGTTCGTATGAACAAGGGAGTAAGTAATTCCCTCCTGCTGCTTAAAATCCAGGAACGCTTGCACAAACTCTGGCAAGAAGTCAAACAGTTCATCCCGTGGAACAAACTCCTGCGGTCCTGCCTTCAGGCGGATTGTGCGGCAGTGGGGACTATGCTCAACGAACTTAGATTGATCGGGGCTAACCCGGCGAGTGAACATATCCACCTGCCAGCCCTGGCGTGCTAAAGCTTCACCAACCTGACGCACGTAGACATTTTGTCCTCCTGCTTCTTCCTTCCCAATTTCGATGGCTGGATCGCCATGAACGGAGATCAGAGCAATACGCTTTCTGTCTGAGAAAAACATGGCTTTGTGAGATTTCTACTAAAGTTGAACAAAAAAGTCAGCAAACTCAACAGGGAAAATAAGCTTAAAGAAATTTGTGACGATTCTAGAATGACGACTCTCAGAATACAGATGTGATGAGGAAAGTGCATCGCTCAATAGAAATAATTTCAGAGCTGCACAGCTAAAGTGAAGTTTTTTCCGATCGGTCTCCATCCCTCTGAGGGTAGAACCTGAATCATACCGAAGTCCAATTCTGAACCATAACGTACCAGCAAATAGTCAAACTATGCCTCCAAAAGACTACACCATCAATCTTCCAGACAAGGTTGCACTTAAGTGGTTTAACGATGATTTAGCTCACAAAAATGTGGGACTTGAAGCAATCAATGCAATCTAACTGGATATTTTTTAATACGAACCACAGACGCAATATTGCCTGCGATCGCACAGGATACACCTGTCTTCAATCAATAATCTTCCGCTACTTGAAATTGAACTGTAGCATAAGTTAGTAATTGCAAAAGTTCATGATGGCATCTCCTGCACGCATCAGAACTACGTGCTGGTATCAATCGCTGTCGTGAAACATTGCCCTGAGTATGGGTTTTAAGTCAAGGAAACTGAATACCCTATCCATCCAAAACCCTCTGTTACCAGGCATAAAGAGATGGGGGCAAAAAATACTTTGGCCGGAAACCTCTGGTAAACTTTCAGCTTTCCTGGTAGCAAATCAGACACGACTTTGCTGCTTTTCCTATAAAATAAAAATATCGAATTAGAGGAAAATAATTAGTATAACTAATATTGATTAACAGGTCTTGAGCTTAGGCAATGACCACGCGAATTTGTATCAGAGGTTATCAAAAAACGCCAATAGAGAATTCTGACTTTAAAGAATTGGTTGAAAATCACCTGACTTAATACGAACTTTATGGAGATTCGGTAAAATTTACGTAAATATTGTAGAAGTAGGGTGTGATCAGGGTTTAGTCTTGACTTTTCCAGTTGGTAGCCGACATTAGCCCCCCTTCAGGACGTTACCAGATGCTAGACACAGGTCAACTGCCACTCAGCGGCGAAACCCTTCAGTGTTTTCGACAGGGGCTTTCGGCATTAGTGGCTGAAGAATTTGAACGAGCGGTTTTTTGTTTTGATCGCGTTCTAGAAGTTCGCCCCGACTTCTACGAAGCCTGGTATGAGCGTGGTTTGGCTTTAGAAAACTGTGGTGATTATACAGATGCGATCTCCAGCTTTGATCGTGCCCTAGCCCTCCGCCCCAAGGCTGATGCAGCTTTCCAGATCTGGCATGATCGGGGAAATGCGCTTCAGTACGGATTGGGAGACTATATTGGTGCCATTGCTTGCTACGACCAAGCATTAAAAATCAAACCCAATGATGAAATGGCATGGCAAAACCGGGGGAATGTATTGCTGTATGGGCTAGATGTGGCAGAGGAAGCCCTTGCTTGCTATGACCGAGCATTGCACATTAATCCCGATAGTCATCTGGCATGGCGTAATCGGGGAAATGCCCTGGTTGAGCTAGGGCGGAATACAGAGGCGATCGCCAGCTACGATCGTGCCCTTTCCATCAAGCCGGATGATGAAGTTTCCTGGCAGGCTCGCAACCTGGCTTCCGAAAAGACGGGTCTCAGCGATCAACAACCCACGACCACCCCTGTCTGGTACAACACTGAATATGGAAGTCCGACGTTTGTTGAGGGAGAAATCAGTTTAGACGGTAAATCAGCCTCAGGGTTTTCCCCTTCAGACGAACGATCGCAGAGAACTCAAGGGCAACCCTTTTTGGTTATTGAGGATGACCTGGGCAGGCGCGAAATTATTTTAGAAAATGATCACTATCTAATTGGGCGCGATCCCCGGAATGACATTTGCCTGCACTCTCGCTTTACGTCTCGCCAGCACGCTTTTTTGACTAAAGTTCCGAAAGCAAACAATACTTACACCTACCGGATTAATGACGGTAGCCCCGATGGCAAACCCAGTACAAATGGCTTACTCGTCAATGGGCAGAAGCTGCGTGACTGGGAACTACAACCAGAAGATACGGTTGTGTTTGGCTCCAGGGTTCAAATCATTTTTCGTCTAGCACCTGTTTTATTTACCAAATCTTTCTAATCCTCACGGGCAAAAATCTGGATACGCTGGACTGCTTTGCACTCGAAACTCCGCCCTGCTTTCAGTAAAAATTCTCTCTATGCCAAACACTGAAGCAATGAGGCTTACGGGTGGGCGCTGACAAGGGTAGTGCAGATAACGATGCACGAAATCTTCATCTGAACTTAAAATATGCAATGAATAGCTTTATAGATTCATCAGTGAATTTACGGCTATGGTTAATTTTAGGGGGGGTTAATCCTGCTTTCTGATTTTTTAATCGGTATCATTTATTTCTTATCTTGATAAAGTATTCTATTTGGCAAGCAAATTTGATTTTATTGGGTAGATATACGCTAATAATTGAAGGTGTGAATCGAGACTGTGAATTATAGGTTTGTAGCTGGCAGCAGTTGGTTAGTATCTACAAACTATAGCAAGTTGGCATGACCTCTTCGCGTGATTCACGGTTGCTCTGTATAACCCCCTTGAAACCCATTTTTTTCGTCCTGAAAAGAGATGTTTGATTGCAAAGATCAATTTTAGTCTCAGAAAGTTTGGTGTTCGGGTTTGGCAGGTTGCTGACTCAAGTTAGGAAGACTGGAAAAAATTATCCAACCATTACCGGGTACGAAGGGAGAAGTTCTGATGTCCGATTTGATTCAGGCGGTTCTAAATAGTGATGAAAAAACAAATCTGCGCCAATTCGCCAGTTTACTACGCGCATCGGATAAACGTTATCTTTTGCGTAACGAAATTTTGACCGCTTTCGATGATTACTGTCGGAACTATGAAAAATCTGAACGCTTCTGTACGTCTTCCCGTTTGAGTAAACTAATTTCCTATGTGCAGGAAATTATTTTTGATGTCGAAAGTCTTTGCGTGGTTATTCGTCCTCGCATTGCCCGACAGGAAGCTTACCGCTTGCTGGAAGACTTGACGATTGAACCCATGAGCACTCAGGAGTTATTGGATCTGCGCGATCGCCTGGTCAACCGCTTCCATCCCCAGGAAGGGGACGTGTTGGAAATTGATTTTGATCCTTTCTATGATTATTCCCCCAGCATTCGGGACCCCAAAAATATTGGCAAGGGGGTTGAATTCTTAAACCGCTATCTCTCCAGTAAGTTGTTTCAAGATCCCAGCCAGTGGCAGAACGCGCTGTTCAACTTCCTGCGGTTGCACAGTCATGAGGGTTCCCAATTGCTGATTAATGAACGCATCCAGTCTCAGCAGCAATTATCTGACCAGATTAAGTCAGTCTTGCAACTGCTGGGCGATCGCCCCGGCAACCAGCCCTATGAGTCCTTCCGCTTCGATCTGCAAAACCTGGGGTTTGAACCGGGATGGGGCAATACTGCTCATCGAGTACGGGAAACCCTGGAAATGATGGATCAGTTGATTGATTCTCCCGACCACCAGGCGTTGGAGTCTTTCATTTCCCGGATTCCCATGCTGTTTCGGATTGCGATTATTTCACCCCATGGCTGGTTTGGGCAGGAAGGGGTGTTGGGTCGTCCTGACACAGGCGGACAGGTGGTCTACATTTTGGATCAGGTCAAAAGTCTGGAAAAGCAGCTCCAGGAAGACATTGAACTGGCAGGGCTGGATGTCCTGAACTTTCATCCCAAGGTAGTTGTGTTGACCCGGCTGATTCCCAACAGCGATGGTACCCTCTGTAACCAACGACTCGAAAAGATTCACGGGACTGAAGATGGCTGGATTTTGCGGGTTCCCTTCCGTGAGTTCAACCCGAAACTGACCCAGAACTGGATCTCCCGTTTCGAGATTTGGCCCTACCTGGAAACATTTGCGATCGATTCTGAAAAAGAACTACGGGCAGAGTTTGGTGGCAAACCCGATCTGATTGTGGGCAATTACTCCGATGGCAATTTGGTGGCATTCCTCCTGGCACGGCAGTTAAAAGTAACCCAATGTAACATTGCCCATGCCCTGGAAAAATCGAAATATCTATTCAGTAATCTCTACTGGCAAGATTTGGAAGACAAGTATCACTTTTCCCTGCAATTCACGGCAGACCTGATTGCCATGAATGCTGCCAACTTTGTCGTCAGCAGCACCTATCAGGAAATTGTCGGAACCCATGAGAGTGTGGGGCAGTATGAGTCCTACAAATCCTTCACGATGCCCGATCTATACCATGTCACCAGCGGGATTGAACTGTTCAGCCCCAAGTTCAATGTAGTGCCGCCTGGTGTCAATGAAAACGTTTTCTTCCCTTACACACGCATGGATGATCGGCTGCTAGAAAGCCGCGATCGCCTGGAAGAACTACTCTTTACCCTGGACGATCCTGCCCAGGTATACGGTACCCTGGATGACCCTGCAAAACGCCCCCTGTTTTCTATGGCACGGTTAGACCGGATCAAAAACCTGACAGGTTTGGCAGAATGTTTTGCCAAGAATGAGGAACTTCAGGAGCACTGCAACCTGATCCTGATTGCCGGAAAACTCCGCACGGAAGAATCCACTGACCACGAAGAGATCGATGAAATTGAGAAACTATATCGCATCATCGACGAATACAATCTACACGGCAAGATCCGTTGGCTCGGTGTCCGTCTCCCCAAGGGCGACTCGGGCGAAATCTACCGCATCATTGCCGATCGCCAGGGTATCTTTGTTCAACCAGCTTTGTTTGAAGCCTTTGGCTTAACAATTCTGGAATCCATGATCACCGGACTCCCCACCTTTGCGACCCGGTTCGGAGGTCCCCTGGAAATCATCCAGGATAAGGTCAACGGATTTCTAATCAATCCTACTCATCTGGAAGAGATGGCAAGTATCATCCTGGAGTTTATCTCCAAATGTGACCAGAACCCGAACTACTGGAATGAGATTTCTAACCGGGCGATCGAACGGGTTTACAGTACCTATACCTGGAAGATCCACACCACGCGGTTGCTTTCGTTAGCAAAAATTTACGGATTCTGGAACTACACCTCTTCTGAAGGGCGAGAAGACATGATTCGCTATATCGAAGCACTCTTCTACCTACTCTACAAACCACGGGCACAGGCGCTCATGGAAGACCACCTGCACCGCTAAAGAGACTTATACCAAATTCTTTGGAACGGGTAACAGGCTTCAGCCGGAACGTCTCAAACGTTCAAACCTACCTAAATACTGTACGCAATGGAGCAACTCTACCTATCATAGACAGGAATCTAACTGAGGATGTCTATGGTGGCTGAGTTGGGGATGGGCGAAACAGCAACAATTGAGGCGAATCTTAAGCCTTTTCTATTAGTACTCTGCGTATCCCTTAGCGTTGCAACCCTGCCAAACATCTTTGGCTGGTTTCGCCGCATCCCCTATACTCTGCTGCTGGTCATTGTTGGGCTTGTGCTGGCACTGGTCAACGTGCGATTAGTCAACCTCTCACCGGGCTTAATTCTGACCATCTTCTTGCCACCTTTACTGTTTGAAGCTGCCTGGAATCTCAAGTGGTCAAATCTGAAACAAGAGTTTTTGCCCGTTAGTCTATTTGCGATTATTGGGGTCATTATTTCCATTGCTGGCATTGCTTTTGGGTTAACTCAGTTCGCCGGACTTTCCCTCACCACTGCTTTGCTGATAGGCGTTTGTTTGTCTGCCACCGATCCAGTTTCGGTGGTGGCATTGTTCCGTGAGTTGGGGGTTGGGAAACAACTCCTCACCCTGATGGAAGGCGAAAGCCTGTTCAACGACGGCATGGCGGTGGTTGCTTTCAGCTTTATCCTCGGCTTTTCCCTCGGCACTACAGAACTGTCCGTCCAACCAATAGTGCTGGATTTATTCAAAGTGGTAGGGGTAGGGGTAGGGGTAGGAGCATTGATTGGATTTTCAATTTCCTACCTGACCCAGCGCTTTGACCTGCCCCTGGTAGAGCAATCGCTCACCCTAGTTTCTGCCTACGGCACTTACCTGGTAGCTGAAGATCTGGGTGGCTCTGGGGTGATCGGAGTGGTGACGATTGGCTTAATTCTGGGGAATTTTGGTTCTCGTATTGGCATGAACCCCCGCACCCGCGTAATTGTGACTGAGTTCTGGGACTTCCTGGCATTTTTTGTCAACTCGATTGTGTTTCTGCTAATTGGTGATCAAATTCACTTTGAGTTTTTAGAGCAGAATCTGCCTGCGATCGCCATCACAGTACTGGCTATGCTCCTGATGCGGGCGATCTCAATCTATACCCTGAGTCTGTTTAGCAACCGCTTTTCGGCAACTCCCATTTCCCTGGCGGGGCAAACGCTGCTCTGGTGGGGAGGCTTGCGCGGTTCTGTCTCCATTGCGCTGGCGCTCAGTGTTCCTGTTGTTCTGCAAGAACGGGAAACGGTCATTGCGACAGTGTTTGGCACGGTCTTGTTTACATTGCTGTTCCAGGGCTTGCTAATTCGACCCCTGCTACAAATGCTTAACTTGCTAGGAGATGAGCCACTGCGGCAGCAGTTTTCAGAAGTGGTTGCCCGACAGGTTGCGCTTAAACGGGTAGAGCAATATTTAGAAGAAATAGACGATCGTCCTGGGGTTGAACCTGACTTTTATGGCTATCAGAAGGCACTGGTTCGGGGAGAACTCAGCCGTTTAGGCGAAGAAATCGACAAACTTCAAGACCAGTATCCTAGTTTGAGAGGCTTTGCCACTGAACAACTGCGGAATGAACTTCTGGCGATTGAAGCTAATACCTATGCCGAGTTTGTCCAAACAGGGCGGCTTAACCAGGAACTCGCTTCTTTGCTGGAAGAAGTGATTGAGGAATAATTCACAGAAAATATAGCACCAGAGATTGCTGCCTTCTACGCTGTTACTTTTGTCCTTCCGTAGGGATTACTAAACGTAACGCGATTGAGTCCACAAACGGGTTTGCTCGTTGCTGCCATGAGTTCTACATCAGCGCTGAAAAGGTTGAGAAACTTTTCAGCACCTTGTGGAGTCTAACGCACTAGGCATGAAGGGATTTAATCGTCTTAATCAGCTCAATTCCCATTGTTTTCACTGATTTGTTTGACTACTGATGATCTATGTAATTTCTCAAGGGTGAAACTTTAACCGTTAATAAAGATACGGATTTTTCACCAAAGCTTCACTGAATTTGCATCTTCTACGTCAGGAAATAAGGTTATTCTCAAATGAAGTAATGATTAGAGTAAAGCAGACTATGTAGTTTTCCGCTTGGCAAAAATAGTTCGTAAAGCTTGAATACTTGCATCTAAGTGATTTCCTGTCGATGTTATTGAACTATTTTTAGGCGTTCAAATTGTTTAAGCTTCAAGCTTGCTTAAGGCATTTGAGTTCCAGGAAAAATTTAATTCTTTCCCTCAATCAATGTAAGTTTGGGAAAACCATGAAAGAAGAGGATTTCAGAGGACGCAAAGTTCTCATTACGGGTGGATTGGGTTTTATTGGTAGCAACCTTGCAAGGCGTTTAATTGCATTGGGAGCAGAGGTGCAGATCGTAGATAGTCTGATTCCAGAATATGGAGGAAACCTTTTTAATGTTTCAGATATTCAAGATCAGGTAACGATCAATATCTCGGATGTTCGAGATGAGCACAGTATGCGTTATCTGGTGCAGGGAAAGGACTTCCTGTTTAATCTGGCAGGGCAGACCAGTCATCTGGACTCAATGAAGGATCCTTACACCGATCTGGAAATCAATTGTAGAGCACAACTTTCTATTCTTGAGGCTTGCAGAAAGTACAATCCCGATATTCGGGTGGTATTTACTAGCACCCGTCAGCTTTATGGCAAGCCTGACTATCTTCCCGTAGACGAAAAGCACCTTCTGCGCCCAGTGGATGTGAATGGCATCAATAAAATGGCTGGGGAGTGGTACCACATTCTTTACAACAATGTCTACGGGATTCGAGCCAGTGCTCTAAGACTCACTAACACCTACGGTCCGGGTATGCGAATCAAGGATACTCGTCAAACCTTTTTAGGGATTTGGATTCGACTGTTAATTGAAGGAAAACCCTTTGAAGTTTGGGGTGGTGAGCAATTAAGGGATTACACCTATGTAGATGATGTGGTGAATGCACTGCTGATAGCCGCCGTCAATTATCAGGCTGAAGGCAAAATTTTCAACTTAGGTGGGGACTGTGTCGTTAGTTTGCGAGACACGGCAAAGTCCATGATTGAGGCGAACGGGGGAGGGGAATTTACTGTTCGCGAGTTCCCTGCAGAACGCAAGCGCATTGATATTGGGGACTACTATAGCGATTACAGCCTGATTCAGGCAGAGCTTGGATGGCAGCCTCAAGTCTCTTTGTTAGATGGTTTATCCAAAACACTGAAATATTATCGAGAAAACCTGGAGCATTATCTATGAATATGGTGGGTCAACAAGAGCCAATTCTTCAAACCAATCCAAAAGCTGGATACCTTGCCCATAAGGCAGAAATCGATGCGGCAATGCAGCAAGTTTTAGAGGGTGGCTTCTATATTCTTGGACAGGAAATGGAAGCCTTTGAACAGGAATTTGCTGCCTATATTGGTGCTAACTATGGAATCGGTGTTGCGAACGGTACCGATGCCATTGAGATGGCTTTGCGTGCCTGCGACGTTGGAGTTGGGGATGTGGTCATCACAGTCTCACATACAGCAGTTGCCACAGTTTCAGCAGTTGAACGGGTGGGTGCAACTCCACTTCTGGTAGATGTTGATCCCGTCACCTACACAATGGATGTAGATTGCCTGGAAGAAGCGATCGCCGAGGTTCATCAAAATCCCTCAATTGGTCAGCTTAAGGCAATTGTGCCAGTTCATTTGTATGGGCATCCGGCAAATATGCCTGCCATCATGGAACTTGCCAGACGCTATGAACTGTTTGTGATTGAGGACTGTGCCCAGGCTCATGGTGCAATTTTAGATGGACGCAAGATTGGCACCTGGGGGCACATGGCAGCGTTCAGTCTATATCCCACCAAAAATTTAGGTGCATTGGGTGATGCAGGCATTGTAGTCACCAATGATGCCCGTCTGGCAGAGGCTGTTTCGGTATTACGTCAGTATGGTTGGCGCAAACGGTACATCAGTGACATTCCCGGTACAAATTCTCGTCTGGATCCCTTGCAAGCAGCTATCCTACGGGTCAAGCTGCGCCATCTCGACGAGGATAACGCTGCTCGACAATCCGTTGCCCAACAATACAACGACTACTTGATTGGCTTACCCCTGCAACTGCCTGAACTTCAGGGAAATGTAACCCACGTTTACCATCAATACGTCGTTCGCGGACAGGAGCGGAACAGCCTCAAGAATTTTCTAGATAGCTACAAGATTGGAACTGCAATCCACTACCCGGCTCCGGTTCACCTGCAACCGGCATATCAAGCTAGAGTACCGCTGGGTAAACGGGGGTTGCCCGTCACTGAACAACTCTGTGGCGAAATCCTGAGCTTGCCGATGCATCCTTTCCTGACGGCTGAAGAAGTGCAGCGAACCGTTGAGGCGATTGTGCAATGGCATCAGGAAAGAGGGGCGGGCAATCTTCCCATTTCAACTCAGGGAGTGTTCAAGTCTGTCCGACAGTCCTTAGCATCTGGTTCTGTCTCAGCCCAGTAGGACACGAAGGAAATGCTGTAGGGGCGGGTTTATTAACTGCTTCAGTCTCTTCTGATTTGGTAACTCCTGCCCTACGGTATTCATGGAAAGTTTTTGAATTCATATTTTTCTCCAAAAGCCGATTCGATCCGAGAACGTTCTAGTTTTTGGGTGGTTAAGGCTGTTTGGATGGGTTTTAAGGTGATTTGACAAGAAGGTGAAATCAATGAGGATCGCGATCGCTACTGAAAACGCATCATTGGCAATGAGTGGAGAAGCTGGATTACCGCTCTACTACTTTGATCGCCTGCGAGAGCGAAATGTAGATGTTTGGATGGTTTGCCATGAACGGGTACGTGAGGAATTACGCGAACGTTATCCCGATGATCGGATTTTTCAAAAAATTTACTTTATCAAAGACTCTTGGCTACAGGTCTTAATCTTCAAAGCAGGTGCATGGGTACCGTTTCGGATTAGAGATATGATTCTGGGACAATTAATTCATCTGATTACCCAAAGTCAGGCACGTAAGATTGTCAAACAACTGGTTGAAAAGTTTGAAATTCAGCTCGTTTATTCGCCTACACCCATTTCTTCAAAAGCGCCCAGTTTTATGTATGGGGTAGGGGCACCCGTTGTGATTGGTCCCATGTGTGGCGGCTTGGACTTTCCACCTGCCTTTCGTTATCTGGAATCCCTCGGTACTCGTCTTTCTACTTATCTGGGGCGCATCTCTGCCCAGGTATTGAACTGGCTCATTCCTGGTAAGTTACAGGCAGAAGCTTTGCTGGTTGCCAATGATCGGACAGCCAAAGCATTGCCCAAGGGGTATACAGGTAAAGTTTATGAGGTGGTGGAAAGTGGGGTAGACCTCTCCCTCTGGCAACCATCAGACCGTCCAGCATTCCATCCAGACCGTCCCACCCGATTTGTGTATATGGCACGATTTGTAGACCAGAAAGGAATCCCGTTTCTGGTGGAAGCCTTTAAGCAGGTGGCAGAGCGGACAAACTCTGTGCTGGAACTCATTGGCAGTGGTGAGTTAATGGAGGCAACCAAAGCTCAGGTCGCTTCGCTTAATCTTCAGGATAGGGTCAACTTTTATGGCTGGGTAGCGCTTAAGGATGCCGCCGATCTGATTCGTGAATGTGATGTCTACATGGTTCCCGCAATTCGTGATTGTGGGGGATGCGCCATGTTAGAAGCAATGGCAATTGGAATGCCCGTGATCGCAGCCAATTGGGCAGGTCCGGGGGACTACGCGGATGATAGCTGTGGTATTCGGGTGGATGTGACCTCGAAAGAAGAATTTGTCAATGGACTGGCAGAGGCGATGATTCGTCTGGCAGAGTCACCGGAGTTACGCCAGCAGATGAGCAAGGCAAGTATAGAGCGGGTGCGTACCAGTTATTTTGACTGGGATTCTAAGGTGGAGCGGGTCATTGAAATCTTCCACGAGACTGTGGCTAAGTCTGAGCCTCAGACCGAACTGGGCGATCAACCTAAAAGCTTTGCAACCTATCACTGAACTAACGAATTTTAGACCTCCGCAATCTTAGAAATTTCGGAGGTCAGGGCAGAGGTTCTGTTACTTGCAAACTTCTAACCCTTATTTTATTCATGACCTTCAATCTATTGAGGTTAGGTAGAACGGCAGGACAACCACTGTTCTTCCTATTTTCTAGCCAGTTTTTTTGACCAAATCTAAACGTTCAGCTTACTTACCTGAGGCTTTTGCACTATGGCTCTAAACAACATTTGGAGGCTGCTATATCCCAGTTGGAAAAAGCTTGAAACAGAACCTGTTCCGGGCTACACCATCATGATCCTGGTTCCAGGTGATCTGCCCTTTTTCCTCAAAATCGCCCTGGAAACCTGTGCCAGGCAGGACCCAAAGGATCTCGTTGAAACGATCGTTGTTCCAGATAATCGGTTTCAGTCTAGGTTTGCAGAACGTCTAAAGGAGTGGACCAAGGATTATCCTGCTGGACCTGTGCGGTTAGTGCGTCAAAATCCGCTGGAAAACTTGCTGACACGCCATTACAATCACTACCACAACAATTACTGGCTGCAAGTCGTCAGGGGAATTAATGCGGTCAAGACCACCCATGTTCTTTTCCATGATGTGGATCTCTATATCCAAGAATCTGATTTTTTGCGGAAGCACTACGAAGCCTGTGTTGCCGAAAATCAGTCCATTCGTGGAGTGAGCAGAGCATGGGATCCCTGGTTTATGGAACAGGGAATTGACCATGTCGTAGCCACCTGGGAGTCGTTTTTTGATATGGGTTGGTTCCGCAGTTTCCGCCCGTGGGAGCAGCGGGGTCGTGATGTCATGGTGGCAGGTAAACCCCACTCTTGTGACGCTACTTACTGGGCACAGTGCCAAACTCCAGCCGCAAAGATTGGTTGCGAACCGAAAGAGGTCGGATTCATTCACTTCAATTACGTCACTGGTAACTATCGTCGCTTTCAGATGACCAAAGGACCGTTTGAAGATATATACTTCCGGTTGCTTTTGGTTAGATTGCTGATTGATGCCTACGATCCATCTGGATGGGAGTATGACGTGCCTCCGTTGGAGGAATTTATTCGAGGAACCAGTGACAGTTCCCGCAGAGTAACCTATGTTCAAGAAACAACCCGTCAGCACTATGTGCCATTTCGCACCTTGCTCCAGTCCTTGCTGGATAGTGGGTTACTCGATTCCCAGCAGCAATCTGTGATAGTCAATGGTATCCAACCATTTGACCGCATATTCAGTTTTGAGCAGTCACAGGCTACACAAAAGACTGTGACATTTTGACCAATGACTTTGACTAAATTTTGACCAATGTAGAAGTTAAGTAAATATAGAAGTTAAGTATAGGTTGAGCTAACTTCCTTATATCCAAACATTGGTATTAATGCATTGGACTAGGGGAGCCAGAAGCCAGGAGACGGGAAAAATCTCGTAGTCTAGCTTCTGGCTCCTGTCTTCATAAATCGCTGATCGGTTGCGCTTAAAAGCTTTACGTGTTCGCTAGGATAGGAGGAGGTTACGATAGACTTTTGAAAAGACCTCCAACTTCACATGGCTGAATTGGGCATTCCAGGCAGCCATTCAATGTAGCGATAGTGTAGCAGTAAAGGGCATTCGGTATGAAATCTTCCTGGACAAATGCAATGCAAAGGCGACAGCCACGAAATCGACCAACCGCCAGAGGGTTCATTGCTGCTGTTTGGGTGATTGCTCAAGGTTTCATGGTGGCAACAGTAGCTTTGCCAGCGCTGGCAGAGAACAATCGCAACACCATGACCTACACCGAACTGTTGGATAGGATTGATGCCGGACAGGTGGCGAAAGTCAGGATTGACCCAACCCGGCGGATTGCTGAAGTTGCCTTGGATGGTAAGGAAAAGGAGCCTTTGAAGGAGGTGCCCATCTTTGAGGGGGGCAATCCTGAACTGATTGAAAAACTGCGGGCGAATAAGGTTGAGTTTGATAACCAGCCTTCGCCAGATAACGGAGCAGTCATGGGAGTTCTGGCAAACTTACTCCTGTTTTTCCTGCTGATTGGTGGGTTGTTGTTGATTATTCGGCGTTCTAGCAATGCTCCCGGTGGTCCTGGGCAGGCAATGAATTTTGGTAAGTCTCGTGCCCGCTTTCAGATGGAAGCCAAGACGGGCATTATGTTTGATGACGTTGCCGGGATTGCAGAAGCCAAGGAAGAACTCCAGGAAGTAGTGACTTTTCTCAAAAAGCCAGAGCGCTTTACAGCGGTGGGTGCCCGCATTCCTAAAGGAGTGCTGTTGATTGGTCCTCCAGGGACGGGAAAAACGCTGCTGGCAAAGGCGATCGCAGGAGAAGCTGGGGTTCCGTTCTTTAGCATCTCTGGTTCTGAGTTTGTGGAAATGTTTGTCGGGGTGGGTGCGTCTCGCGTTCGTGACTTGTTTAAGAAAGCGAAGGAAAATGCACCCTGTCTGGTCTTTATTGATGAAATTGATGCCGTGGGTCGGCAACGGGGTGCGGGCATTGGTGGCGGCAATGACGAACGGGAACAGACCCTCAACCAGTTATTGACAGAAATGGATGGATTTGAGGGCAACACGGGTATCATCATCATTGCTGCTACGAACCGTCCCGATGTGCTGGACTCAGCTTTGCTACGTCCCGGTCGGTTTGACCGGCAGGTCACGGTTGATCTGCCCAGCTTTAAAGGGCGGCTAGGAATTCTGGAAGTTCATGCCCGTAATAAAAAGCTAGACTCTGATGTGTCTCTGGATGCGATCGCCCGCCGCACTCCTGGTTTTTCTGGTGCGGACCTGGCAAATCTGCTAAATGAAGCAGCGATTCTTACTGCCCGTCGTCGCAAAGATGCGATTTCAATGCTGGAGATTGATGATGCGGTTGATCGAGTCACAATCGGTCTTTCCCTCACCCCACTGCTGGACAGTAAAAAGAAGCGCCTGATTGCTTACCACGAGGTTGGGCACGCTCTCTTAATGACTATGCTGAAACATTCAGATCCCCTGAACAAGGTTACAATTATTCCCCGTTCTGGGGGAGTTGGTGGTTTTGCTCAGCAGGCATTCAACGAGGAAATGATTGATAGTGGTTTGTACACAAAAGGATGGTTGACTGACCGGATTACGATGGCGTTAGGTGGACGAGCAGCGGAGCAGGAGGTGTTTGGCGATTCGGAAATTACGGCTGGAGCCAGTAGCGATATCAAAGCCGTGGCTGACCTGGCACGGGAGATGGTAACGCGCTACGGGATGTCTGATCTGGGTTTGGTTGCCCTGGAAGGGTCAGGCGGCAACGAAGTATTTCTTGGTCGCAATTGGATTCCGCGCGCTGAGTATTCAGAAGAAGTCTCAACCCAGATCGATCGCCAGATTCGGGAAATTGCTCTCCGTTGCTACCAGGAAGCCCGGCGTATCATCCGGGAAAACCGTACCCTGGTTGATAAATTGGTGGATATTCTGCTGGACCAGGAGACGATTGAGGGGGATGATTTCCGTAAAATCGTAGATGAATACACAGCGCAGGATAATGCTGTTACGGTTCAAGCTTAGGGCTTGGTTAAGCAAAGATCAGGGGAAGAACGATCTCTGAATATAACCATTCCCAATTGTGTGTATGGTCAAACTGCTGATTCAGTAAAGTTTTTTTGGCATTAGTTTGTACCGCCCTCGTCTGAGAATCACTATAAATTGTGTTGCCAATCAAAAAAGGCACGGATTAAATTCCGTGCCTTTCATCTATCTATGCCTGCAAAAATCAGGTTCCAGAAGTCCAGGAGTTAATATACTCAACCTGTGCTGGGGTTAGAGAATCGATCTGAATTCCCATCGCCTGAAGCTTCAGCCGGGCAATTTCCTTATCAACCTCAGTCGGAATCGAGTGAATGCCGGGTTGCAACGACCCTTTGTTCTTAACCAGATACTCGGTAGCCAGTGCCTGGTTCGCAAAGCTCATATCCATGACTGCGCTAGGGTGTCCTTCAGCCGCTGCCAGGTTGATCAAACGACCTTCACCCAAAACAATCACAGATTTACCATTCTTCAATCGATACTGCTCAGTAAATCCACGGACTTCCTTGACCTCGGTTGCTTCAGCACCCAGCGCCTTCAGGTCAATTTCAATATCGAAGTGACCAGAGTTACAAACAATTGCGCCATCCTTCATCACAGCAAAATGTTCGCCACGAATGACATGTTTATTGCCCGTAACAGTAACAAAAATATCGCCAAGAGGGGCTGCTTCTACCATTGGCATCACACGGAAACCATCCATCACCGCTTCGATCGCCTTCACCGGGTCAATCTCAGTCACGATGACATTGGCACCCATGCCGCGTGCCCGCAAAGCGGTGCCCTTACCACACCAGCCATAGCCTGCTACCACCAGGTTTTTACCCGCCAGCAGGATGTTCGTTGCCCGGATAATACCGTCCAGGGTGGACTGACCTGTACCGTAGCGGTTGTCAAAGAAGTGTTTGGTATCTGCATCATTGACGTTCATAGCAGGGAAAGTCAGCACTCCAGCTTTGAACATGGCTTGCAGACGGACGATTCCAGTGGTCGTTTCTTCTGTCGTGCCGATCAGGTCTGCCAGTTGGGGTTGCCGTTCTTTGACCAGTGTGGCTACCACATCGCAACCGTCATCAATGATGATGTTAGGACGGTGATCGAGTGCGATTTCGACATGGCGATGATAGGTTTCGTTGTCTTCTCCCTTCTGGGCGAACACGGGAATACCATAGTCGGCAACCAGGCTGGCAGCCACATCATCCTGGGTTGAGAGGGGATTGCTGGCAATCAGCAGCGAGTCGGCCCCCCCATTTTTGAGGGCGATCGCCAGGTGTGCGGTCTCAGTGGTGACATGGCAGCAGGCAATCAGGCGAATACCCGCCAGTGGTTTTTCTGCCGCAAACCGATCTTGAATTTGGCGCAGGACTGGCATTTCCCGCCCAGCCCATTCAATCCGCTGCTTGCCTTTTGGTGCAAGAGCCAGATCTTTCACTTCGTATTTGAGTTCGGTTGGACGAACGGGAGTTACAGTCATGAATTTACAACCTCAAAAGTGTAAAATTGATGGGAAAAACAAACGTTGTGGGGAGGAAAGAGTCTAATCGATGGGAACCATCCTTTAAGGAAAACCACGAACTTAAACAAAGCCCGATTGACAAGTATAAACTGCTCAACTGGGAAAGTCATGGGGCACGGATGCATCTAGACTAGCGTTACCAGTTTAATCAATTAAGTCAAGAGCTTCGTGCAAGACAATCACAGTATTTTCACTTACTCTCTAGGCAACCTAAAATTTCGACAAGATTTTGTAAAGTCTCTACGCCTACTGGCGTAGAGACTCGCAAATTAATAAAGTCCCAACGTCATTCCCGCGCAGGCGGGAATCCATCGTGGAGCAGCTTGTCTAGCGGGTACTTTATTTTGGGGCACATCCCTTACGGTTTGTCGGTTCCTATAAAGTGCCCTTGAAAAGAGTCATTGCTTAAAAAGATTGTCTGCGGACGAGCGATCGCATAGCCACCTATCTATTTACCTGTGCATTTAAGAGAAGCATCCATTCAAAGTGCGAGTATGATGGGGCGCAACGGGTGATTCTGAGGGTGAAATAGCCTTTTGTGGAATCGCTCAGACTACCATTCGGAGATGGCTACGATGGCTTGCGTCAACGCCCCTAAATTGTGGATGGGTTCCCTATTACTGGTGTTGAGTTTGGATGGACTGTCAGCTCAGGCAACGGTTCCGATAGATCGGTTCCCTGTCCCTGCTGCTAAAGTTCTGGCTCAACTAACCACCCCCCGGCAATCAACCCCGATCTACCCGCCGACTGCGCCGCCGCCGCGAAAATCGCCTTTGCCCGATCGCCGGCAGCAGCAAGAGGAAAGCAACATTGGGGTAGATTACCGGACGAGCGCCCTTCAACCGGACTATCGTGGGGGGCTGTGGGTGGGTTCCTGGCAGGGATTGGCACGAATTGACCCCAGAACCGGGCAAATCTATTCCCGTGTCAGCCTGCCCAACGCCACTATTGGGGCATTGGCACAGGACCGGGTAGGACGTATCTGGGTGGGAACCTATGAAGGGCTGGTTCGGGTAGACCCCCGCACTGGTAGCATTACTGCTCAAAACTTTGCGCTGCCTTCTAACCGGGTGCTGGCTCTACTGATTGATAAACGGGGCTACCTCTGGGTTGGCACAGATAGTGGACTGGTCATGATCAGTCCAGATCAGGGGCTGATCATGACCACGCTGAAAAATCTGCCAGGGGTGAGTGCCAATGCGCTCAGCATTGATGCCCAGGGAAACCTCTGGGTTGGCACTCTAGACGGGCTGGTGCAGGTCAATACTGCCAGTGCCCTGATTATGCGTCAAATCACTAATCTTCCTGGAAGTTCGGTGCAGGCTCTGACCTCACGCACGATCGCCATTCCCCGACCGGCACCACCGCCTGTCGCAAAACCGGCTACTCGTCAACCACAGCGCTCATCTGGTAATGCTCGCAAGCCAGCCGCCAGCCAAAAGCCAGTCAAGCCACCCCCGCCACCTCCGCCTATTCTCAAGACGACTCTTTGGGCGGGTACGCCTACGGGGTTGGTGGAAGTGGATGCTGAAACAGGACAGATCCGGCAAACCATTGCATCCCTACAGGGACGAAATGTTACTGCGCTCAGATTTGATAGAACCGATCGTCTCTGGACAGGGACTTCCAATGGTTTGTTGAGAGTCAATCCAACCAATGGGCAAGTTGATGGAGAAATTACAGCCCAACTTCCCTCCAGTCGGATTGTTTCCCTCTTCCCAGATGCAGGCGGTAAGTTGTGGGTCGGTACCAGTGAAGGATTGGCATGGGTCAGTATGCAAACCTTTCGGATTGGGATACACAACACATTTCGCCGCCAGTAAGGAATAGGCAGGAGATGGGGTGTAGGGTGTAGGGTGTAAGTAGGGATGAAGGATGAAGGATGAGGGCTGAAGTGAAGAGTTGAGAGTTAAGAGTTGAAAATAACCAATGACCGCTTTTTTCCCTCTCACAACTAACAGCCCACAACTAACACCCCTTTCGCTTATATGATTACGACTCACCAACTAACCCACTGGAAGCAGGAAGGACGACCGATTG
Organism: Kovacikia sp. CALU 1929; assembly: GCF_056784235.1. Lineage (NCBI taxonomy): Bacteria > Bacillati > Cyanobacteriota > Cyanophyceae > Leptolyngbyales > Leptolyngbyaceae > Kovacikia > Kovacikia sp. CALU 1929. The sequence goes on along the minus strand of NZ_JBXBCF010000065.1, from coordinate 375,357 downwards.
TAGCGGTGACTGCCTGGGATTTTGCGATCGCTCAGGTCCTCGATCAGGCTGGTGCTGACCTGATCCTGGTAGGAGATTCTCTGGCGATGGTTGCTCTGGGGCATCAAACGACGTTGCCCGTCACGCTCGATGAAATGTTACATCATGCAAAAGCTGTCCAGCGGGGGGTGCAACGAGCCTTGCTGGTCTGTGATTTGCCCTTTCTGAGCTATCAGGAAAGCCCACAGCAGGCGGTGCATTCGGCGGGACGGGCACTGAAGGAAGCTGGAATGCAGGCAGTCAAGCTAGAAGGGGGGCATTCAGCAGCGATTGAAACGGTCGCTCACATTGTTCAGGCAGGTATTCCCGTGATGGGACATGTCGGGTTAACCCCACAATCGGTTCATCGATTAGGGTATCGACAGCAGGGAAAAACCCCGGAGGCGGGGGAACGCATTTTGCAGGAAGCGATCGCTCTGGAACAGGCAGGGGCTTTCTCCATCGTTCTAGAACACATTCCCGGCGACCTGGCACTTCAGATCACCCAAAAGTTGACCATTCCTACCATTGGAATTGGAGCCGGTCCCCACTGTGATGGTCAGGTGCTTGTCACGGCTGATCTGTTAGGGCTTTCTACTCGCCAACCCCCCTTTGCCAAAGTCTATGCCAATCTGCGCGAGGTGATTACTCAGGCAGTACAGCAGTATGGAACTGAAGTTCGGGAAGGAAAATTTCCAGAAAGGTGAGGGGGGATGGGGGAAGTTGAGAGTTTTGAGTTTTGAATTCATAGCCTCGGCGCAAGATTCCAATGACGAATGACCACTGACCCAATCACCGAATCTTTGTCTCCAGCGGTTCACAGAATTCCTGTATCCCTTTCTTCAGAATGTAAATGGCAACGGGAGTGGCTAATTTGAGGGGAAGGGTGGTGTGTTCACTGATCAGCAGTAAGGCATTGCCTGTCAGCCCGCTATCCAGGCTTTCTTTCAGGTCTGCCTGACACAGAATATGCCGCCAGCGTTTTGCCAGTCCCTCAATCCAGCGATCGCTGGTATCTGGCTCCTGCCCGACCTGGATCCCCAAGTTGATCGCGGCATCCTCTAAGTCCCCATCACAGACCTCGATTTCATCCAATGCTGCAAGAGCATCTGGATAATCTGCCACAAGTGCTCGGAACTGCTCGATTTCTTCTACCGTAACTATGAGGGACATAGCTGCCATAACCGTAAGTTAAGGCAATCGTAGCATTGAAGCAATCTGAAAACTAAAGCCCTACTAGTTCCCGTGTTTCCAACCCGGTGAGCTTGAGGGCGATCGCCATTTGCTTGTCCAGCTTGGCGACACTGAATTCATTCCGCAAGTGCTCTAACCGAGCCACTGCATTTGCCTTTTCAACCGTGATCCGGTTGAGGGCATCCAGGGCATGTTTGTATTCCAGGTTCATCTGGAGAATTTCAAAGCGACGGGCTTTCCGCTGGTTGTCGTTTTTCAAATTGGTTTCAAACGCCACGATCTTGTCAGCATTTCCTTCCAGATGAGCAAGATGCAGGCGAGCTTCCGTCAGCCGATATTCAATTTCGTTCACAAGCTGAGATGCCTGGGCGATCGCCTCAGGATACTGACTAAGACTGATCTTCATAGCGCTATCTCAAATCCAAAATCTAAAATTCAAAATTTCACTCAGGCCACTTCAGCCAATTGAGGAATTTGCGATCGATGGGGCACTTCCACCAGAGCGGTTTGATGACTCTCAATGGCAGCCGCCTTCTCCAAAACCTTTACATCAATCTGGACTGAAACCAGGTAAGAACCTGCCTCTTCACCGATCGCTTCTGCAATCAAATCTGCAAGAGCTGGATGATCGGCTGTAATCGGATCTCTTAGCGTGCGCCGATCCCACTCATAGCGGGCGTTAGGGTCAAGGTTAAGAATATAGTGCTTGGTCATAGGACAAGAACCTGAATTGAGGGTGGTTAAATGGGGTTCCTTCTACATCAAGTATAGTACTTTTGTACTAAACCATCAACTCCCCCCTCCCCTCTGCTCCTCTGCTGCCCGTCCTATCTCCCCTCCGCCGTCAACGTAATTCCCATCACCCCCCAAGCCAGGAAGAACTGGCGAAAAAGCTCTTGACTGGCACTAGCTAAACTGCCATCGGCATCAATTTTGCCGCCTTCAATCACTCTGCCCCGGTCGGTGCGAAAGCTGAGCCGCAGATCGCCATCGGCATCTTCCTGGATAAACAATTGCCCCATTGCCAACACCTGACCAGAGCCGCTTGAAACCGCAAACCGCATCAAAATCCTCCAATCGTTGAATCATCGGCTTCAATCACTCTATAGCGATCCTATCTGGATTGTGAGAAAGGATTCCGCAGGAATCCTTTCTCAGAAAGCCCCTTATGCTCACAAATCATTTCGGACTGCTCTGTTTAAGTTGATGCAGCAGATCTCTGACCTGAATAGACCCATCAGGAAATTGCAGGGAGATAATGGTTAGCACAAACTCAGTGTAACGCTTGCAATAGAAGGGATAGAATAGCGGCACAGGCGCATAAGACTTGATACATTTATACTAAGCTCCCAAGGAAAATGCCGCCTAAGCGATCGCCATCCCTCCATGTATAGGTTAAATTCCTGATTCAACCGCTAGATATGGTGGTACCCTTAACTCGTCCTGAGTGGGTAGACTCCCTATGTCCTTTGTTGGTTTGCATATTCATAGTGATTACAGTTTGCTCGATGGTGCCAGTCAGCTACCCGAACTGATCGATCGCGCCATCGATCTCAACATGCCTGCGATCGCCCTGACGGATCACGGGGTCATGTATGGGGCGATCGAGCTATTGAAGGTCTGTAAGAACAAAGGTGGGGTAATCAAGCCCATCATTGGCAATGAAATGTACGTCATCAATGGCGATGTGGAGAAGCAGGAGCGTCGTCCTCGCTACCATCAGGTGGTGCTGGCGAAAAACACCCTGGGTTATAAAAATCTGGTCAAACTGACGACCATTTCTAATCTGAAAGGTTATCAGGGGAAGGGGATTTTCGCCCGTCCCTGCATCAACAAGGACTTACTAGAGCAGTACCATGAGGGGCTGATTGTCACCTCTGCTTGCCTGGGTGGGGAAGTGCCCCAGGCAATTTTGCAAGGACGACCCGAAATCGCCCGACGGGTTGCCCAGTGGTACAAAGACGTGTTTGGGGATGACTATTACCTGGAAATTCAAGATCACGGATTGATTGAAGAACGGATCGTCAATCCCGAAATTGTCAAAATTGCCCGGGAACTGAATATTAAGATCGTCTGTACGAATGACTCTCACTACATCTCCTGCTATGACGTAGAGGCGCATGATGCCTTACTCTGCATTCAGACTGGCAAGCTGATTACGGAAGACAAGCGGTTGCGCTACACGGGAACGGAATATCTCAAATCGGTTGATGAAATGCGTCGGCTGTTCCGCGATCATTTAACCGAGGATGTGGTTGAGCAGGCGATCGCCACTACCCTGGAAGTCGCCGAAAAAATTGAGCCGTATGACATTCTGGGAGAACCCCGGATTCCTGACTATCCCGTACCCGATGGCTACACGGCGGCAACCTATATGGAAGAAATTGCCAGAGCGGGGTTGGTCAAACGGCGCGGCTATACCCGCCTGGACGAGGTTGAGCCAGAGTATCTGGAGCGTCTCGACTATGAACTCCAGATGATGCAGCAGATGGGGTTTGCTACCTACTTTCTGGTGGTGTGGGACTACATTAAGTTTGCCCGCGATCGCGGCATCCCGGTTGGACCTGGACGGGGTTCTGCCGCTGGTTCCCTGGTTGCCTACGCGATGGGCATTACCAACATTGATCCGGTATATCACGGCTTACTGTTCGAGCGCTTCCTCAACCCAGAACGGAAGTCGATGCCAGATATTGATACCGACTTCTGCATTGACCGACGGGACGAGGTGATCCAGTACGTTACCGAGAAGTATGGGACGGAGCGAGTCGCCCAGATCATCACCTATAACCGGATGACTTCCAGGGCGGTGCTGAAAGACGTAGCACGGGTGCTGAACGTCCCCTACGGCGAGTCAGACCGGATGACCAAAATGATTCCGGTGGTACGCGGCAAACCGACGAAACTGAAGGTAATGGTGTCCGATGAAACGCCGGAACCGGAATTCAAAAAGCGCTACGCCGAGGATTTGACCGTTCCCGGTACCGATCCCCCGATCAGTTACCGCCGCTGGATTGATATGGCAGTGCGAATTGAAGGCACCAACAAGAGTGTGGGCATCCACGCTGCCGGAGTGGTGATCTCAGCCCAACCGCTGGATGAGATTGTGCCGCTGCAACGCAACGCCGATGGCAACGTGTTCACCCAGTACTACATGGAGGACATTGAAGCACTGGGGCTGCTCAAAATGGACTTTCTGGGACTGAAGAATCTCACCATGATTCAAAAGTCAGTGGATCTGATCGAGCAAACACGGGGGGTCAAAATTGACCTCGATCGCCTCACCCTGGAAGACCCAGAAACCTACAAACTGCTGGCGCGGGGAGAACTGGAAGGGGTGTTTCAGTTGGAATCTTCTGGAATGCGCCAGATTGTGCGCGACCTGAAACCCTCTGGGCTGGAGGACATCTCCTCCGTGCTTGCCCTCTACCGTCCCGGTCCCCTGGATGCCGGACTGATTCCCAAATTCATCAACCGTAAACACGGACGGGAAACGATTTCCTATGAGCACGATATTCTTAAACCCATCCTGAACGAAACCTACGGCATCATGGTCTACCAGGAGCAGATCATGAAAATTGCCCAGGATATGGCGGGTTACTCCCTGGGTCAGGCAGACCTGTTGCGGCGGGCAATGGGTAAGAAGAAAAAGTCTGAGATGGAGAAACATCAAGAGTTGTTTGTCAAGGGCGCAAAAGAGCGGCATGTCCCGGAAAAGGTGGCGACTGCCCTATTTGAGCAAATGGTCAAGTTTGCCGAATATTGCTTCAACAAATCCCACTCCTGCGCCTACGGGTATGTCACCTATCAAACCGCTTATTTGAAGGCAAACTATCCGGTTGAGTACATGGCAGCGCTGCTGACCGCGAACAGTGGCGACCAGGACAAGGTACAGAAATACATTGCTACCTGTCTGGCAATGGGTATTGAGGTCTTGCCACCGGATGTAAACCGCTCTGGAGTAGACTTTACCCCCACTGGGGAAAGCATTTTGTTTGGGCTATCGGCAGTCCGCAACGTAGGAATGGGGGTGATCGAAGCCATTCTGCTAGTGCGGGATCAGAAAGGTTCATTCAAGTCGCTGGCAGACCTGTGTGAACGGATTGCCTGTTCAGAAGACCGTCGGATTGACTCCCGTGCCCTGAACCGCCGCGCCTTGGAGGCGTTGATTCACTGCGGCGCGTTTGATTACCTGGAACCGAATCGCAACCAGTCCCTACACGACCTGGAACTGGTGCTGGACTGGGCACAGTCGCGGGCAAAGGAAAAAGCCAGCGGGCAGGGTAATCTGTTTGATCTGCTAGGGGGTGGTTCCTCCGTGCAAGAAGCGGCTGCCAGTTTTGATACGGCTCCGAAAGCACTCCCTGTTCCAGACCTGCCCCAGCAGGAAAAGCTGAAGCTGGAAAAAGATATCCTCGGATTCTACATCTCAGACCACCCGTTGAAGACCCTGCGGGAGTCTGCCCGAATTCTGGCTCCGATAAATCTGAGTGACCTGGCGGAATACAGTGAAGGGGCATCGGTTAGTGCGATTGTGATGATTACCACGACGAAGCCAGTGACAACGAAGAAGGGCGATCGCATGGCAATTATCCAGATCGAAGATCTGACGGGACAAACCGAAGCGGTAGTCTTTCCCAAATCCTATGAGCGCATTGGTCAGCATATCCAGCCCGATGCCCGCCTGATGGTCTGGGGCAAGGTCGATCGGCGGGATGACCAGGTGCAGTTCATTGTGGAAGATGCAGAGCCAGTTGATTCTGTTCGCATGGTCATGGTAGAACTCAGCCCGGATCTCGCCAGTGACATTGCCGAGCGCCAACGGCTGAAAGAAGTGATTCTGGACAACCAGGGCGAACGGGATAAGGCAAAGGTACCCATCGTGGCGATCGTGAGTAGTTGCGATCGCCGCCACTTCGTTCGCTTTGGCTCCCAGTTTCGGGTACAGAACTACGAAACTGCCGTCAATGCCCTGGTAAAAGCCGGATTTCAGGCAAGAGCCTCATCATTGACGAGTGCCTGAGGTCACTATCCTATTTAAAGTAGGCACCCACTAAATAGGCACACAGCAGGGGATGATAATACAGCCTCCACTTGACCGGGTCAGTTTCAGCGTTTGACCCGCCAATGTACATGCCTGAAAGCGCTGGTAAATTTGGGGCATGGCAGACACCAGACTTTGCTCAGACAGTAATCCCTTAATGTGTTCTGAGCATGATTGTTCCCCATACAGCAATCGGTGGGGGCAGGAAAAGCCCTTTTTAGGAGAGATGCGTTTCTGATAAACCCCGATGAAGTCAACTAATCGTTGACGGGTAAAGAAATCGAGCGTGCTGGATTGCATAAGTCGATACCAGGAGAGATACAGCCTTTTTACTGAATCCAAACTTTTTGCAACTCTACCGGGAGTTTTATTTTTACCCAAAAATGCTTAAATTCAGGGTTTGAGTCAATCGTTCTAACAAAAACAAACCCGCAACCGAGTTTCCTGCCGAGTCGATCGCCGGACTGTAGCAAGCGATCGCCCCCTGTCCTGGTACCACCGCCAGCAATGCCCCACTTACCCCCGACTTCGTTGGCAATCCCAACTGGACTGCCAACCGCCCAGACACTTCGTACAGTCCACAGGTGAGCATGAGGGCGTTGACGGTGCGAAGGGTGTTGGGGGAGGGGAGAGGGGAGAGGGGGGAGGGGGAAGGAGGGAGGGGTGTTCGCCCTTGGCGTTCCCGTAGGGTTGGGTGAGGCGTGTTCGCCCTTGGCGTTCCCACAGGGTGAGGCTGGTTGTTAGCTAGCGGTAAGGGATGTTCGTCTTTGGCGTTCCTGACCCTGTCTGCTCTCCCCTGCTCCTCTGCTCCTCTGCTCCTCCGCTCCTCTGCCCCTCTCCCTGCCAGCACCACACCTAACTTTGCCAGATCTGCCACGGTTCCCGACAGGCAGCAAATCTGGTTGTAGGTATCCAGAGCAGTTTCCGTCAAGTCCAGGTGCCCAGATTCAGCCAGCAAATGGGCGATCGCCCGGTTCACCTGATTGGGTAGCGATCGCACCGATGCCAGAACCTGCTGATCCAGAACAAGTTGGCTACCAGAGATGTGGTTGAGCCACTGCCGCAAAGCTTCACAGCGGGCGGTTCCGTCCTTGCCAGGTAAGCGAGCCGCGAGGGCGATCGCCCCACTATTGATCATGGGATTGCGCGGAAACCCCCGGTCTTGCCGCAATTGGGTCAGCGAGTGAAAGGACTGATCCGACGGATCCATCCCCACATGGGCAAACACTTCCTCATGCCCCAACTGCTCTAGCAAAAACAGCAGCAACAGTGGCTTCACCACGCTCATCAGCACAAACGGCTGATAAATTTCTCCGGCTGCCCAGGTTTGCCCATCGTTTTTCTGAACCTGCACCGCTACCCATTCAGAATTGACCGTTGCTAGCAAGGGAATATAATCTGGCAAGTGTCCCTTAAAGGTCTGTACCCTGGCTTCAGCAGCCCACCGCTCCAGAGCAGCCCCAGTCAGCGCCGCCAATCCTTTTGTTGCCACTATTTGCCTCCTTAAGGAACCAGCATCTTTTCTGGCTTTGGCTCAACCAGAATTGCTGGAGGGTCTGGCTGGTCCTGGCAGATGGGGATTTCAATCCAGAACTCTGCGCCCTGTCCCGGTTCTGAGAAACACTTGAGGCTACCACCATGCTTATCAACCACAATCTGGTAGCTAATGGACAAGCCCAATCCCGTCCCCTTACCGACAGGTTTTGTCGTGAAAAAGGGATCGAATAGTCGGTTTCTAACCTCCTCAACCATGCCGGGACCATTATCTGCTATACGAATGACGACATTACCGTCATCTCCAAGTTGAGTCCGAATGGTAATGGTTGGAACTGGTACAGATTCGGGTTCTGTCAAATCTGGCTTTTCCGGCAGGGTCGTTTGAGCCGCCGTTTTTCTACCCAGCCCAGCTCCTTTTACTCTTAACTCAAAATTCTCCTCCAGGATGTCAATTGCATTACTCAAAATGTTCATGAATACCTGATTCAATTGACCGGCATAGCACTCTACCAAAGGCAAATTTCCATACTCTTTAACCACCCGAATCCCTGGGTGAGTTGGAGTTTCCTTCAACCGATTTTGCAGAATGAGCAGGGTGCTGTCGATCCCTTCGTGAATCTCAATCGGTTTCATGTCCGCCTCATCCAGCCGCGAAAAGTTTCGCAATGACAGTACAATCTCGCGAATGCGATCGGCTCCAACCTTCATCGAACTCAGTAGTTTAACCAGATCTTCAGTCAAAAAATCCAGGTCGATCGCCTTAATCTGAGCCTGAATTTCATTGGTGGGATTGGGATAATGCCTCTGATAGAGTTCCACTAAGTCCAGCAACTCTTGCACGTAATCACTGGCATGGGTAATGTTGCCATTGATAAAGTTGATGGGATTGTTAATTTCATGGGCAATACCGGCAACCATTTGCCCCAGACTGGACATTTTCTCAGTTTGAATTAGTTGGGACTGTGTCTTTTTCAGTTCGGTTAGGGTTTGGTTCAGTTGTTCAGTATGTTGGTGGGCATGTTCTAATAGGCGGATTTGACGAATTGCCACGATCGCAGCCGCCACCAGAAGCGCCCCAAAAACAGCCGCCAGCAGGTTAAGTGCCTGGAGATGATGTTCTAAATTCGCATGGGGAATCACCAACGCCAGGGACCAGTTTGCCTGCCGAAGTGGTGTATAGGCAATGTAAACCTGTTCTTTCCCCATTTGAACCAACTCAACACCCTGTTGCCCTTCCAACATGGCTTTGGAAACCAGCCCCAGATCGGGATCAGATCCATGAAAAATTGGTTGCGCTCCCTCTCCCAGCGCTTGATTGGGGTGGGCAATAGGCACACCTTTAGAATCCAGGGCAAAGGCATAGCTCCCCTCTCCCATCGTGGTTTTTGTCACCACTTCTAAAACGCGCTCAATTCGGACTGAACCCAGCATCGTTCCAATCGGCTTAGGGGGTGGGTTGGGATTGGCAGGTAGCTTGAGAGCTGCCAGGTTGTGGGCGCGAGCCGTCGCTTGCTGAGGCGAAAGAAATGATCGGTTCAGCGGCGGCACAGACCAGATGGGAACGATGATGTTGACCTGACGGATTCCCAGGGTCTTAGACACCACTGGATTGCCCACCGTTGCCTTACCTGCGATCGCCCGCTGAAATTCCTGCCGGTCTTGCAGATTTGCATTTGCCCGGTCTACCTGAGTGTTGTAGTATGACCCGTCTGGCTTCACCAGAGCCAGCAGATGAAACTCAGTTAAGCGGTCAAGCTCTAGCTGTAAATGGGGTTTGGCAACGGACCAGTTCATTGAACGAGCGGCTGAGCTGTTTGCCACGTTTTGCATCTGCTCCAGTAAAACGGAAAACCACTGGTCAATTTCATCCCTCGACTGCTGCACCTGAAATTGGGCATTCGATTTCAAATCGCTCAGAATTAGATTGCGAACGACCCAATAGCTTGTGAATGCCGCCGCACCAACGGTCGCCAAAGCAGAGCCTAACAGTAAATAAGAGAGCGATCGCCGTGATTTCCAGGCAAATGCCCTTTTCTCTTGGTCGGGTCGAGATAGATGCCCCAATTTCAAACGCCTCATAGTTTACCCTGTCTTTCAGTCACTCCTAAAATGCCCAACTTGTATCCTGGAACTTCAGCTATCCTGTCCGAACTTAAAGGTTTCAGATGTCCTGGTTTGTGGGATGGATTGCAATGATATTCAAATTTCCCTGAATCTCTTCACGGGAGAGAACCGGGGCAAGCTGTTGAATGAAGGGCAGATAGCGAAATAGACGGTATCCTCTTTCCAGCAGAAAGTCAGCCACGGGCAGATTCACGGTTTCCTGGCTCACCATGTTTTCGTAAAGGATTGTTGGCGCGAAGGTTTCCAGCAGTTTTTCACTGCCAGTTAATACCTGGAGTTCATGCCCTTCCGCATCAATTTTAAGAAAATCGACCCGATCCAGGTTTTCCCGTTCCACCAGGCTATCGAGTGTAAAGCAGGGGACTTCCTCAACCACACCCCATTCAGGCGCGGTGTCTTCGGCTTGGACAACCCGGTTTAACTCACTGGAGCCGCTGAGGTTGAGTTGCAGGAAATCATTGCGATCACTGGCAGCTCCAGAACAGATGGTCACCCACTCCATCTGGTTAACCCGACAGGTTTCGGTCAGGCACTGCACACAGCCCCTAAATGGTTCAACTGCCAGCACCCGACCTGTGCTGCCGACCCGTTTAGCTGCGCTAAAGGTGTAAACTCCGACATTTGCTCCCACATCAATGACGGTCATCCCGGGTTGAACCTGGCTGCGCCAGAATTCCATTTCTTGCTCAAACCAGTCTCCCTCAGCCAGTAGCACGCCCGTCACAATACTGGCAAAACTGGGTTCTACTGCCAGTAACACCCCCTGGTCATAGGGGAGGTAGGTGAACGGGCTATCGGTGTCCAGAGTCGTCCATTGCCAGTTCAAAGCATCCGGTTCAAACCGTGCTCGATCGCGGGCAGCTTTGAGCCAGTATTGCACCACTGACTCCTGCCCTAGCTGGCGATAAGCCAGATCAAGGGCTTGCAAAATGGAAGGGGTATGCGGAGCCAGTTTATTGGCTTGTTGCAGGTTAAAAACGCCCTCCAACTGCCCATTCAGCAAATGGGCAACACCCAGTTTGAGATGGGTATGGGCAGACTCCGGCGCAAGCTGGACGGTGAGCGAGAGCGATCGCATCCCGATACTGCTGTAAAACACAAGATTTGAACGACAAAATACTTCATTCAGTAAAAGCAGTGCCTGTTGATAGCTACCCTCCGCTTTAAGCATCTGTTGAAGCAGATCACCCGCTCCAACGAGATCGCTATGTAACGGCAGATAAATTAATCCCGCCGGTAAAACTGGCTCCCCCTGGTAGGCGAGGTGAAACGTCTCAATCAAACTGGAGTAGGTATACTGGCTCAGGTTAACTGCCTCTCCCGTCATACAGGAAATCAATGCCAGGTGTGCCCCACAGAGGGGGTGTCCGTTGCCCAGGATGAGCCAATCGGATGCCAGACTCAGGTAGTCAAACCGCTGCTTCTGATCGGCGCTCAGGGATGCCTGCACCAGTGCCAGCACTGCCCGGTTATTCCAGTCCAGGTCAGAAGTGGGATCATCCCAGTTCGTTTGTTCGATGATGGCAGTCAGGTGAGAATGCTCCTCCTGCCCCAGTTGCAGGTCAGCACTATGCAGGTATTGCCAGTACAGATTGAAATCAAGAGAAATATTCATCCTTCAATAGTTCCCTATAGCCGTGGGCGGGTATCTGAGGCGGGTGATAAAATGCCATCACTTTAACGGCGATCGCTTCAAAGGTTGAATTCCAGTTGAAATAACCTTCCTCCACTGTGATTTTATGCCTGCAAGTTGACTTATACTGGCTAACTTGACAAGGTAACCCACTGCCAAACAGGGCAGATATGATGGGGGCACCCCTTGCGTCTGGAGGTAAAGTGTGAGAGGTGAAAAGCCAAAGGTAAAGCGTGAAAATAAGAGATCCTTCCCTCTCTACACTTTCAACTGTTTACTGGAATCGTCGGGCAATGGGGATTTCCACTGAACTGCTGTGGGCTTTCATCGGTTTGCTGCTGACCATCGGCGGCACCTTTCTGGAAGCCTTTGTGGCAACCCCTACCTGGCAATGGGGAACGAACAGCGTTCAGACTCACTCTCTGGGAGTAACTTACCAAATTGGAGCCGTTCTCTTAGTCGGTTGCCTGGGGGGCAAAAATGCGGCAGTGCTTTCCCAAATTGCCTACCTGCTGTTAGGACTCACCTGGTTTCCTATTTTTGCTCAGGGAGGTGGCATGAGCTATATCAAGGAACCCAGCTTTGGCTACATCCTTGGATTTGTTCCTGCGGCATGGGTCTGTGGATTCCTTGCATTTAAAGCCCTGCCCCGGCTGGAGTCTCTAGCATTTAGTTGCCTCTGTGGGTTGTTGAGTATCCACTTCACTGGCATCGTGTATTTAGTGGTGTCCTATTCTTCCGGGTGGTTAGACAAGGTTCAGGTGCCCTTGCATGAAGCGTTGTTGAAATATTCCTTTTACCCCCTGCCAGGGCAGTTTGCCCTCATTTGTGCGGTGACATTGATTGCCTTTACCCTGCGCCATGCCATGTTCTATTAGTGTTGCAAACACTAAATTTTGCAACATGGGGGTTTGGGGGCTTCGCCCCTAAGAAGGGGTGGAACCCCTTCACCCCTTTCAAAACTTTCGTTTTGCTGTACTAGTCTGCAATGATGTTCAAAAATCGCTATTTCTGGGTTACAGCCCTGGTTGCCCTCGTGCTGGATCGATTAACCAAATTTTTGGTTGTCTACACCTTTCCCTTAACCATTCCTCCCCATACGTTGCCAATTATTCCGGGTGTGTTTCACCTGACCTATGTGGTCAATACAGGTGCAGCCTTCAGTCTTTTTCCCCAGGGTGTAACCTGGCTCCGGTGGCTGTCTTTAGGCGTTAGCGTGGGACTCATGCTGCTGGCGTGGTTTGGTCCCATCCTCAACCGTTGGGAGCAGATGGGATACGGGTTTATTTTGTCAGGGGCACTGGGCAATGGCATCGATCGCTTTGTTCTAGGCAGCGTTGTGGACTTTTTAGATTTTCGTCTGGTTCAATTTCCAGTGTTTAACCTGGCAGATGCCTTCATTAATGTGGGCATTGGCTGCCTGTTAATTGCCACTTTTATGCGGGAACCAAAAAATCGTTCCGGATCTGAGTAACATCATCGGAATAGGATTAAAAGGTTGCCACCTAAAATTCCTGGATTATGCTGGAACTAGATCCTGCATGATAGAGACAGCAGTGCTGGCAGATGAAACAATGGGTAACTCAATCAACGATCGCGACATTCCCCATACCCAACCCCTCGACTCAGATACCATCAGAGTTCGCCCCTGGGGTACAGTGACGCTCCTAGAGGAAGGCTTCCATTACCGGATAAACCGGATTGAGCTATTGCCAGGACATCACATCAGTACTCAAATGCACTATCACCGGAGCGAACACTGGATTGTGGTTTCGGGTACGGCAAAAGTTATCTGTGATGGCAAAGAAAACGTCCTGGTACAAAAGCAGTCAACCTATGTGCCCACCTGTACACCCCATCGAGTTGAAAACCCAGGTGTCATTCCGCTGGTCATGATTGAAGTGCAAAACGGAGAATATCTTGGCGAGGATGACATTACCCGGTTTGATGATGTCGAAACGGGTAATGAAAGGGTTAAGAAATAAGGCATAGGTGCCAGGTGTCAGGGATAGAAAGGGTGGCTCAAGGGAAAGGACACTAAAGAACAAAACCCCTCTCCGATGGGAAAGGGGCTTCAGAAGATTTGCCGACCTGCGTGTGTAGCTATTACATTTTGCTGATAATCCGTTGCACAATTTCTACACCCGTCAACGCCTGCCAGCCAAACAGTCCCAGGATGACCACATTCAAAAAAATGTGGCTGTAGCGTGCCCAGTCTGCGCCCTTCTGCATCAAAGGCGACAGGGATGCCGAAACGGCAATCAATCCCGTCATACCCAAACCAGCCAGCAGGTGGGGACCGACAAACAGCTTGCCATTGTTGAGATAGGTCACTCCCATACCGCCAATGCAACCGATCACCATCAGCGCCAGCACCAGAGAACCGATCTGGAAATGCTTGACATTGTATTTTCCTTTTACCAGCGCCTTCTTTTCATCCCCTTCAGCCGAACGGGTACGACGGACTTTTAGACCCAGGTAGAGAGCATAACAGGTGAGCGCAAACAGTGCCCACATCATTAGCGGATGGAAAAATTGGCTATAAACCTTAACAGATTCTGGGATTTCAAAGCTCATAGGATCGGATTGGAAATGTCAGAGGAACTTTATAAAAATTAGCATATGGCAGGTGTCAGGTGTTAGTACCCTCACCCCACCCTACGGGAACGCCAAAGGCGAACACCCCTCACTCCTCACTCCTTACTTCCTACACTGCCTAATGCAGGAAGTGCCGGATGCCAGTCAACACCATCACAACGCCCAATTCGTTGGCGGCGTTAATGGAGTCCTGATCGCGCAAGCTACCACCGGGTTGGACGATCGCCCCGATGCCTGCCGCGGCTGCCGTGCGGACAGAATCGTCAAACGGGAAAAACCCATCACTGGCAAGAATGGCTCCCTCTGCCTTTTCGCCTGCCTGCTCCAAAGCAATTTTGACTGAGCCTACCCGGTTCATTTGTCCGGCACCGACTCCCAGGGTGGTGCGATCGCGCGTGACCACAATTGCATTCGACTTCACATGCTTACAGATCTTCCAGGCAAACAGCAGTTCCTCTAACTGTGCTGGGGTGGGTTGCTTTTCCGTCACAACTTTCCAGTCGTTTGGATTCGCAATCATATCGTCGGAGGTTTGTACCAGCAGCCCACCAGCAATCACCTTCACAGTTTCTGCTGGTCCCTTTCTTAGATCGGGCAACAACAGCACCCGCACCTTTGACTTGGCACTCAAAATTTCCTGAGCTTCCGGCTCACAATCAGGCGCAACTACACATTCCAGAAAGATCTGGGTTAGTGCCGTTGCCGTTGCCCCGTCAATTGGACGATTCAACGCCACAATGCCCCCAAAGGCAGAGACTGGATCGGCGTTGTACGCCTTGCTGTAAGCCTCTGCCAGGGTATCGCCTAAGGCGGCTCCGCAGGGATTGGTATGCTTCAGAATTGCCGCCGCTGGGGAACTGTCAGAATCGGCAAACTCCGTCATAATGCGTCGGGCAGCTTCCAGATCTACCAGGTTGTTATAGCTCAGTTCTTTGCCCTGAAGTTTCGTTGCCGCCGCCCAGCCAGTAGCCGTGCTTCCGGTTTGGTACCAGGCAGCAGGCTGATGAGGGTTCTCTCCATAGCGCAACGCCTGGATCTGCTGTCCCTGTAGAGCATAGCTTGCTGGTAGCGGATTCTCTGCTGGCTGCTGGCTGCTGGCTGCCGACTCCTGACCTGCCAAATAAGCTGCGATCGCCCGATCATAGTCCCCCGTATGCCGAAAGGCTGCCAGGGCACACGTTTGTCGGAAAAGTAAGGACGCCTCTCCCTGGTTCTGCCGCAGTTCTTGCAGGTATTCCCCATACTGAGCCGGATGACACAGCACCGTAAGGTGGGCAAAGTTTTTTGCCGATGCCCGCAGCATTGCCGGACCGCCGATGTCAATTTGCTCAATTGCCTCTGTCAGGGATACATCGGGTTTGGCGATCGTCTGCTCAAACGGATAGAGATTGACCACAACCAGATCAATCGGGCGGATCTGCTGCGCTTCCAGATCGGCAAGATCCGCTGGCAAATCCCTGCGGGCTAAAATCCCACCATGAATCCGGGGATGCAACGTCTTCACCCGTCCGCCCAGAATTTCTGGTGAACCTGTATAGTCCGAAACCTTTGTGACTGGTAACCCCACCTGTTTCAGCACCGTTGCCGTACCGCCACTACTGATTAAATCAAACCCAAATTCATTGACTAAACTCTGTGCTAGCTCAATTAATCCCACTTTATCCGATACGCTCAGTAGAGCCAGTCGCGCCATGTCACTTCCCTTCCATTAGTCCTCACTCAGTTTACCGGAGGAAAGGGGATGGCAGATGGGGGTAATGGGGAAGAAAGGGAAGGGGGAGAAGTTGAGAGTTGAGAGTGTAAGGGTTAGAAGGATAGGTATTTTCCCTCACTTCCCTTTTACCTGACCGGCGATGGAATTCGGTCTGGAAGAATTTGAGGTCTAACGGTAGGGGTGGTTTCGGGCGTGGCATCTAAGGGGACTTCGATTGAACCGCCAGTCCCATCGGTTGATGGCTGGGTGGGGGCGAGAGGTTGGGCAGTCACCCCGCTTGGAGCCGCAGGAATGGGCTGGGAGGGAGTGACTACAGGGGGAGCGGCAGGGCGTGGGGTGGTGGCAGTGGTAGAGGGAGTAGGGGTGAAACCGAGCAGAGTTTTAGCATTCTTGTAGTAGACTGCCCAACGCCGAGGATCTGGGAACCGGCTCCATTGGGTACGGGTGGCTTCCAGAGAAAGAACTGGGGCAATTCTAGAAAGGTGTTCGGCAGAGACAATGATCAGTACATCGCTGACCAAAATATCCCGGTCAAAATTGCGTTGGGCACCGGCTCTGGCGACGGCTTCTGCCCGACGTAGTAAGGCTTCAAAAGACTCTCCTTGCTCCACGCTGAGTGTAATGGAGAGCCGTCCGGTGTATGCCTGGACAGGAACAGGTGCGATCGCTCCAACAACCAACCAGCCACCCGTCAGGCTCAATAAAGCGGCAACTCCTATGGGAGCCGCCTTTCTTTTCAGCCAATACTGACTAGCGATTTGAATTGTGCCTTGAAATGAGTTGGATAGACGCATACTTCTGGCTCCTTTCCGAGCATGGACAGCACAAGTGGGGTGTTTCTATCTTGCCCTCAACTTACAAATTTGGCGCAATTGTTGCAGGGCTAGAAGAGGGAAAATGAAAGGAAATCAGGACTAGTCCGCCTCGTAGGTTGGGGTTCCTGTCGTCAACCCAACCTATAAGATCGGCGATCGCACTTTTGTACACTTTGAAAGAGCTTTTTGAGGAGTTGCTTCAACTCAAAATTCAGATGATTTTTTGGTTGAAGTATATAACTCTAAAAGCGATTCGGATTTGTCGGTGGTAGCTCTGCATTTTGAGGCTTCACTCAAGAAAGAACATTATCTTGAAATTGCTTATAAACCTACTTCTGGCGATCTAGCTCGTGATGCTAGAGCAACTGCTTCAGAGATATTAAAGAATGCAAATTATTGGCTCACCAAACAAACACAGCTTGCTAGCAACTGTACCCTACCAGCAGTCATTCTCACTGCTGGTAGGGTACTGACTTCATGCATTCAATTTTCCGCAGCAATTCTCATTATGGAAATTCAACTGGTATTCGGTGGGATATTTAGCTCTAGCTCTTCCAGCAAGAAGGTGAGCAGATGATCCCAACTATCGAAATATATGTAGCGGGTTAAAGCCCGCAAATCATCAAAGAAGGTCTTGCACGTGGGCAGGTGCGCTCGTAATAGCTTGTACTTCTGGTCGAGCAACTCTAGCAACGTATGAAATAGGAGAGACAGGATGTTGAGGGTCGCCAGGAACGAGGCGAGATGCTGCTTTCCGTGCCCAAAATTGTGTTCCAGGTTATACGACCAGATAGAGGACAACTCGGCAAACCTCGTTTACCGTTAAGAAAGCGCACCCAAGGGTCGGGTTGATGGGGATCTGCCGTCAGGGTACTCAAATGCCAGAACTTGCCGCTTTTTTCTAAGGTCGTTAAGTCAATCAAAATGCGGATCGGTATTTTGACATGAGGCAGATGAGTGGCAATCTGCTGTAATATCCCCTGACGAGTCGTGCCAATCCCACTCCGAGTAGACCAGGTATAGTGATTGAGAAATCGACTTAACGAACTGGCGGATTTGACTGCGGTATGGGAGGGTAAGGCATGACCTTGAGCGTCTAGGAACAACCCCAATAGAGCCTTGAGACTGGCTTTTTGATCAGCACTAGGCATCAGGCAGAGGAGCCTTCCACTAACCCTTGGACGTGTTGAAGAATGGTTTCCATGACCGTCTTCTGTTTTTTTGGTATACCCCTTCTTTCAGATTTTGTCTCTTTTGGCAACTCTTACTGAGAATGCTGCAAGATCTCAGATAGCCTGAGTCACCGCTCATGGTTCCTATAATCACCAGCAGCATAACGACCCAAAGGGGATACTCGGGTTTAGACCGGAAGTCTGGAATCTGTTGAAGGTGCTCAATGAGCTTCATGATTGAGAAATGGAGTGGTCGCTTTCTCCATTTCCTATTTCCTACGCCCAATGAATCAGCCCTGGGGGGAGAGGGGAGCTAGAATTCTTGTCCCATTCGCCGCAGGGATAGGGCAAAAGCTTCTCTACTACTGATTAAGCATATTTTTTGTATTTACACTTACAAGCAATGTAGGCACTAAACCTGTCTTTTGACAGACACCGAACCCGCCCTGTGACAGACCAGTTAATCTTTAACAATTAGTAAAATTTATTGATGGCTGTTCAAATATCAACGAGGTATTTCTGCAAATTTAATAGCTTTTATAACTTTAAATTCGGGGAATGGCAGTGCGCCCTGGCAGGAGATAAGCAAGGCATTGCTGAATGTATGGATGATTGAGCCTACCTTGCGGGAAGCAAGCTACATCCCCCAATCCTTCTCCCCAGGAAGAAAGAAAGCAATTAGAAATTTTGTTCCCTAGCCCAAAGGGCTAAGACTAGGGTGAGGGCAGATTTTTTGGTTCATATTTAGATTCAGCAACGCCGACAAACACCCGTTTCTGTGGCGACCTTCTGCTAAACCACACATATCTGAAACAATCTACAAGACTTGTAGAGTTCCGCTCAATCTTTAACAAATTTCAGGAGATAACTATGCACAAAGGTGATCAGAATAGATTTAAAAGAATCCTTGGAATCGTTGGGCTTGCAGGTGTAACGACCTTGGTAGGCTATTCAATTCCAGCATTGTTTCATTCTCAACTTGCGCTGGCTCAGCAAACCGGCACTGGGCAGGTAGGGGCTCCTGGTAATGGTGCAACGCCTGGTACAGGTTCCGCTGGCACCGGCACTTACCCAACGCCTGGTTCTGTTACTCCCGGTACATACATCAGCCCCGATGCAACCAATGGGGGTGGCAGCACTACGGGAACGGGAACCTTTCAAACGCCCGGTTCTGTTACCCCTGGTACGTTTAACAGTCCATCTGGCACAAACTTTGACGGCACTCCGGGTACAGTGGCTCCTGGTACGGCGGCTCCTGGCACAGCAACTCCTGGCACAGCGGTTCCCGGCGCGACTGGGGTTGAAACTGTTCCTGGTTTCGTCTCTCCCGGCACAAACACTGTTGAAACACCTGCTGGCACGGCGGCTCCTGGTACGGTGGCTCCCGGTACGGCGGCTCCTGGCACAGTAACTCCTGGTGCGGCGGCTCCCGGTACGGCTGCACCGGGAACTGCTGCCCAAGGCACAACAACTCCGGGGACTACGACTCCCGGCACCGTAACCCCTGGGACCACTGCTCCGGGGACGGTAGCTCCGGCTCCGGCTACCACCACTCCCAATACAACTGCGCCTGCTACCACTGGGACAACGGATACAATCAACGGGGATGATGAACCTGGAGCCGTTAGAGCACTCTGGTAAATCTGAATCTGGGTCTGAAAAATTAGCATTGCTGATTCTGGACATGGAAAAAGTTGCTAAATGCTTGAAACCTCGTTTCAAGCATTTAGCTTTTCAGCAACGCCAACATCACTTAATAAACTTAACGAGGTACCTTAGTACCAGAATTGGTTTGACTTGCTGGAGCAGCTTGTTTGACTAAGCTGCTGGTTTGCTGAGATTGTTTGACTAAGTCATTGATTTGCTGCGATTGCTGCGATTGCTGATAGCCAATGAAGGTACTCAAACACAAGAGGATGAGAAGTACAAATCTTTCAAGCTTGATTGAAAGGCGGGGAAAAGAGTTTTTGCGCCTTGAGCTACCTTGACCTCCTCATTCTCAACGTCCTGCAACTCTTTCGGGAATCGGCGTTGCTGATTTTGGGTATGAATTGAGAGTAGTATGAGTTGGAACGAAGTTCCAATTCATACTGCTATTAGCACCACCTTCTGGAATCTGGCTGCAATGGCGCGGTTGATTTTTCCATCAAAATTTGCAAAATCCAGATTCACTGCGGGTTTAAGAGGTTCTTTATCGGACACAGCCTGCAACTCTTTCGTCTTCGCGATTGTTATCGCTATACGTCTCGCGAGGCAAGATCCCGCTTCTACTGACCTGAGCAAGTAAGGTTGGCAATCCCCAAGCTACGTTTAAGAAACGTCGCCCCTATGGCTAAAAGCTTTGAAGTTATTAGGATAATGACCGATGTTCCGACTAAAGGGAGATGCACATCCCTGCCTTAAACGAGATCTTAAAAGCTAGAGCGGTTCTATATCAGCTTCCTATAGCAGTCCTATCTCATTTGTGAGAATGAGAGGCTTTGCGAGAAAGGATATCCTGGGAATCTTTTCTCACAAACCAAATGGGATCGCTATAGTCGCGTGTTATTTCGGAAACTGGCAGCTTGTACACAAGCTTAGGCCCACGTTAGGAGAGCATATGGTTTACACTACGTTTTTGCCAATGCAGCAATGGATAAATCAGTTTTGGGTTGCACAAGTGCCAGTTGCACCAGAACCTGTAACACCAGAAGCTGCATCGGTATTATTTTCAGGACCTCAATTTTTCATTGCCTTAATTTCGGGCATTTTGCTGGCATTTGCGATGCAGCTTTTGCTGACCAACTTGTCTGTCGCCGCAGGCATTTCTTTTCTGGGGCGTTCTTCTGATTCGGACGATCGCGATTCCGATGGCGAGGATATGGGAGCAACAATCCGCAAAATCGGCACAGGTGTTGGGATTTGGACACTGGTCACGGTATCGATCGCGCTATTTTTTGCCTGTTATCTTGCGGTGCAGTTAAGCCTTTTGTCAAATTCTATTTTGGGTGCCATTGTTGGTCTGGTCATTTGGGCAGCTTACTTTACGCTTTTAGTCTGGGTCAGTTCAAGCACTGTTGGCTCTTTAATTGGCTCAGTGGTCAATGCGGCGACTTCCGGTTTTCAAGCAATCTTTGGTGCCGCGACCGCTGCGATTGGTAGCAGAGCCGCCAAGAATCAGGTTATTTCAACAGCGGAAGCCGTTGCCTCAGCCGTTCGCCACGAAATGGGTTCAGCCATTGATCCGTCCAGCATTCGCGACTCGATTGAGGATTATGTTCACCGGATTCAGCTACCGAATTTTGACTTGTCTCAAATTCGTAGAGATTTTGAAGTCTTACTGAATGATCCCGAAGTTGCTGAATTAGCAGATCAGGATCGCCTGCGTCACATCGATCGCCAAACCTTTGTCGATCTGGTCAGTAATCGGACTGATTTCAATCAAGCAGAAGTGAATCGGATTGCTGATTTGCTGGAAGGCGTTTGGCGGCAAACCTTAGGTCGCAAACCTCAGCGTGATTCCATGACAGAAATTGCTGATTACCTGCAATCAACTAAGCCCGGAGATCTGCAAGTTCAAGAACTGAATGCCAAGCTAGATCGACTCCTGGCAGAACGATCGAGATCGCAGCCATCAGGCAAGGATCAAGGCGACTCTCCTGGCTTTTTGCAGCAAACGGTTCAACTGGGCATGAATTCCATGATTGGGATGCTGATTGGGCGTACCGATCTTTCTGATCTGGATGTTGAGAAAGTCATCGATCGCTTAAAGGGTGCTCCCGACAGAGTTTCAGAACAAACG
The DNA here is from genome assembly GCF_056784235.1 of Kovacikia sp. CALU 1929. NCBI lineage: Bacteria > Bacillati > Cyanobacteriota > Cyanophyceae > Leptolyngbyales > Leptolyngbyaceae > Kovacikia > Kovacikia sp. CALU 1929. The sequence goes on along the minus strand of NZ_JBXBCF010000065.1, from coordinate 353,770 downwards.
AACAAAGTAGTTGCTCAACTCAAGGGCGACACTGCCGGTACGCCTGCTTATAGCCCCATTCGCAATGATGTGGAGCAATACTTACTCAACAAACACTCCTGGCAGATGAACCCGACGATGGTTAATCGGGAGTTTCGTGAGGTTTTGTATGATCCCAACGCCGATCCAGGCGCAATCGCGCAGCAGTTGTCCCAACTGAATCGCTCCTATTTTGTTGAATTACTGGCTTCTAGAGGCGTTTTTACAGAGGCAAAGATCCAACAAATTGCGGATCAGTTGGAATCGATTCGGCGGGATGTTTTTTCAGGGGCAATTGCTGCCAGGGAAATTGAAGCAGAAGTAGACTTGAAGCAACGGATTGAAATTTATCTGACGCTGACACCGAAGGAGCAACTGTTCTCTGAGGATACACTTCCAGCCTTTAAGGCATTATTGGAAGATGATGAAGTGAACTATGACGCATTGAGTCGTCGGTTGCAGCCCTACAATCGGGAAACCTTGCGGGAAATTCTGATGCGGCGATCGGATATCACTCCGATTGAGGCGGAAGGGATTCTCAAGGCACTGGAAACTACCCGCGATCGCGTCCTGCTAGATTCCCGCTCCCTGAACGAGCAAGCCAGTCAGAAATTAACCGAATTTCAGGGACGGTTGCAATCATATCTGCGCAACACTGGCAAAGCAGAACTGAACCCAGAAGGGATTAAGAAAGATCTACAACTATTGTTGAATGATCCCCAATTGGGCTTACAGGCGCTCCGGTACCGGGCTTCTCACTTTGACCGCAGTACCCTGGTGCAACTCCTGCGCCAGCGGGACGATATCAGTGAAGCAGAGGCAAATCGCATTCTGGATGATGTCGAATCAAGCTGGTATGGGTTTGTTCATTCCCCTCGCGCCATTGTTGATGCAGCGAAAGACCAGTACGACCAAACCTTGCATTCGATCTCAGACTATCTCCGTCGTACCAATCTGGAAGAGCTTAACCCCGACGGCATTCAGCGTGACCTGAAAACCCTGCTGGAAGATCCCAAACAGGGTACCTATGCCCTGCGGCGGCGCTTGTCCAGGATTGACCGGGAAACCCTGGTGCGGCTGCTCAGTCAGCGAGACGATCTAAGTGAGGCACAGGTCAACCGAACCATCGATCAAACCTTGGAAGCCATTCGTCAGATTGTGCGTTCTCCCCGGCGGTTGGCGTTGCGCACTCAGCAATCGGTGATAGATTTTGAAGCCAGCATTGAGGATTACCTGCGGAACACGGACAAGGAAGAACTGAATCCCGAAGGAATTAAACGCGATCTGGGAATGCTGGTTCAGTCTCCCAAATACGGATTACAAAACCTGGGCGATCGCCTCTCTCGTTTCGACCGTTCGACCCTGGTTGCCCTACTGTCCCAGCGTAAGGACATGACAGAAGCAGAAGCAAATCGCATTGTCGATCAAATCGAAGCAGTCCGTAACCAGGTGGTTGATCAAATGCGGCAGGTTCAGTACAAGATTCAGGAAGTGATTGACCGGATCTTTGCTCGCATTCGGAATTACCTCAACTCTCTGAATCGACCAGAACTGAACTATGAGGGCATTCAACAGGATGTGCGCACTCTGTTTGACGATCCCCAAGCCGGTTTTGAAGCCCTGCGATCGCGGCTCAGTGATTTTGACCGGGGAACTTTAGTTGCCATTATCAGTTCTCGCCGCGACATTTCCGAAGCTGATGCCAATCGGGTGATTGATCAAATCGAGTCGGCACGGAACAGTGTGTTACAACGGGCTGAACGCATTCAAACGGAAGCCCAACGGCGAGTGGAAGAAGTGAAACTGCAAGCCCAACGCCAGATGGAAGAGACTCGCAAAGCAGCCGCTGCGGCTTCCTGGTGGTTGTTTATCACAGCATTAGTTTCCGCCATTGCAGCCGCTGGAGCTGGGGCGATCGCCGCTGGTTAATCCACCTGATAGCTGTCGCCGAGGATTAGGAGCAATGGCAGATGTCCAACCTGGCTTCACTCATCTCTCCCTCCCTAACGTCGAGTATTGCTGAATCGAGATATGAACCGGAAAACCTGCCCTCACCCTAGCCCTCACCCGTTTTGGGCTACGGTGTATACAGATCTCGGCTTCGTTAGAAACTGGCTCTGGGGGACTTCCCCCCAGTCCCCCGCCTTTTGGGGTCCTAACTCCCCCAAACCCCCCGCAAGGGTCTAGCGTTGGGGCTTCAAGCCTAGGGCGACGAGAATGGCTCAAACATTGCCTCAAACTTCAAAAACCAACCGCTCCCCTTGCCACCCGTTTGCCCTTGCTTGAAGACCCAGTAGGATGAAGGTTGCGATTGACGCCGAGATCGCATCGTTTTGGAGGGGGTGCGGGGGACGCAACCGTCACCCGCCACGGGGGGGTTGGGGGGCAGCCCCCCAAGCAGGGTTTTGGCATTCACCGTTGACTCTGCGATCACCTACCGATTCAACTTTCACCCTTGTGTATACACGGTAGCCCAAAGGCGAAGGAACAAGATTTCTAGCTCCCTTCTCCCCAGGGAGAAGGGTTGGGGATGAGGGTAAATCATACATTCAGCAATGCCCATACAACACGTCCAGCAACTCAATTCCCCTTCTTCCATTGCTGGGAGAAGGGGTTTTCCAGGAAAACGAATGGCAAACCAGATTCTTGCAAACCTGCAACAAATTTTAGAAACTAGCGACCCACCGGATAGCGTGTTTTCTGCTTTACTGCCGGTACTGGGTGAAGGATTAGGATGCGATCGCTGCTTTCTATACCTGCGTAACCCCCACACCCAAATGGGCAAAGTGACCCACTGCTGGCGGCGCAATTCCCAATTCCCTGAAGTGATGGATCCCGACTGGAAACCAGAACCCAAGTCGCTACCGGACGAAGATCCCCTCTTTGCCGCTGCCCTGCGAGCCGAGCCTGCCATTTTCGTAGAGGATGTTGAAACTGCCAGTCCCCAGGTCGTTAACCGTACCTTCGAGCATCAAAACTTTGGGCACCGGGCACTCATTCACGCCCACCTGCGCCAGAACGGTCTGCTCTGGGGAGTTTTGCAACCCTGCATCTTTGAACATCCCCGCACCTGGACTGAACGCGATCGCTCCATCATTGCCCAGGTTGAGGCAAAACTAACTCCATTAGTAATTGCATATGTAATGGAGTAGTCATTATTCAGTAGTTATTGACCAATGACCATAAACTTCAAAACTCTCAACTCAAAACTCTCAACTCAAAACTCTCCCCCTCCCCCTTAAATCATGATCGTCAATCTCGTCGAAAACGGTTGGGAAATCATTTACCACCGTGCCCATGCCCTACTTGCAGCTCAAATGGCGGGTCACTGGCGTAGAGCCGATGCTCCGGAGCGGTGGTATGAAACCCTGGCAGCCATTTCTCACCATGATGATCTGGAACAGGAGTGGGAAGGCAACGAACTAACCGAAGCTGGGGCACCGTTAGACTTCACCCTCAACCACAGCGCTGAGATTGAACCCTTAAAACAGCACATTGCCAATGCCCGTTACCGGGGGCGTTGGGTGACGCTATTAATCTCTAAACACGTTTGTTTTTTGAATCAGGATAAATGGGGCACCTCTCAGGAATGGGATGCCTTCCTCAACGAACAGATACAAAATCAGGAGCAATGGCGACAGGACCTGGGGATTGAAAAGGAAGATACGGAGCGGGCTTACCAGTTCATGCGCTGGTGCGATCGCCTGTCGCTCATCCTGGCTCAAAAACAGGTTCCCGCCGCTGGAAGATCCCTTGAAATTACCAGTGGGATTGATGGTCAACGCTACGACGTGCGGGAACTGAGTGACGAACGCCTAACCGTAGAACCCTGGCCCTTTGAAGAGGATGAATTTACCGTGAATGTAGAAGCCAGTTGCCTGACGGAACTCAAATTTGCCGACAATGATGCCCTGGTCAAAGCCCTCCTGGAAGCTCCCATCAAGCTTCTGGAATGGACATTTGTTGAAAGTGATTGATGTCTGCGATCGCTCGGTCATCGTTGAGGCACCGGCTTCAGATTTGTGCCATCCACAACGTAGATACGGTTAATCACAGCCTTGTTATCTTCGGGATCTAGAGCCACCCCGAAAATAACAGCTTTCAAGTCACCGGACTCTCATGCTCCACCATAAACACATTGGCGTAGAGATTGGCAGTAATTTGTTGCCCCTGCTGCGTCAAAGACAAATAACGCAACGCATCCTGAATATAGGGATACACGCCTTTCCAGTAGAACTGGGGATAGTTGCGGCGTAAGTCTCCAGGCGTGCGGTATCCCAAAGCTTTGTTAACTCCAGTTTCCTCAAATTCGTAGAATAGGGCTGGGATTTTTCTGAGATAGCGTAGGTCACTCAGTTGACCAATCAAGTCAGAGGCTCTTACCAATCCTGGAAAATTCATCGTGTCCTGGTGGTCTTCTACCGCAGGGACCGGGAAGCGCGTCAATTCAATGTTTTGTTTGATGATGTCTGGATCAATCAGCTTGTGTCCACCGAAGCGCTCTTCAATGAATAATTTGCCGCGATCGACGTGGTAAGGGGTCAGACTGGCATCCGTTGAACCAAGAGGCATAGAAATCATTGCCCCATCCATGCCAGTGGCACAGAAGTTGCCCCGATCTTCTTTGCAAACCCCCCGCACATAGCCAATATCGTGGCACACCAAAGAAATGATGAAATGCAACCAGTCTTCCGGGCTAACCCCGCCCTCACGAATGTGTTTGCCATGCAACACCTCCTGCCCAACCAAAGTCACCAGGATGGAATGCTCAACGTCATGATAGAGGGCATCACTATTGGCGATATTTTCCAGCGCCATATTACCCGCCCAGGCAATGATCTCAGCATAGTCAGCCTTGAGGCTACCATAGGTGCGGCAATAGCCTGCTTTGAGTTGTTCAACAAAAGCGCTGATTAGAATTTCCGTAGCGTTGAACATTTTCAGGTACTCCATGCAATCCGTCAAAGCGGATTATCGGCTCACAATTCACAATTCGGCATTGCTGAAATGCAGGATGCACTAAAACGAAGTTTCAATCCAGCACCCTTTTCATCCCGCACAACAACTCCCATATGTCTACTATGCCGCGTGTTTTTAGAGGTTGAGGTGATATTGCGGCTTGAATTGGGTGATTGCCCTCCCAAAAAACGGTGATAGCAGTTTGCTCCGCCTGTGATGCCTGCTGGTTATTGGCATGATAAGTATCACAGTGAGTTGAGAGTTTTGAGTTTTGAGTTGAGAGTTTTGAAGGTAGGTAATGGGAGATCGGTACTATAGCAATTCTCGAACAAATGAAGTACGCCCTATGCCTTGTAACAAGGGGCTTAAGCCCCTTGTCTTTACCTCACTAGAAGCAGAAACGCTATAGGTAATTGGGGGCTAGTGGTTGGTTGTGGATTGCCCCTCTAATCACTAAAAACTAACCACCAACCCTGTTCACCTGACATTTGACATTTGACATCTAACACCTGACATCTATTCACACCTCGGTTGCCTGATCAATCTGACTCACTTCAGTATTTGAAAGCTTGACCTCGATCGCCTTGAGCGAGTCCTCAATGCTGGTTGGTTTGCTGGCTCCAGGAATGGGCAAAACCCAGGGGGACTTTGCCCGTAGCCATGCCAGCACAATACAGTACACAGACACACCTTTTGCTTGAGCGAGTTGGGCGATCGCTTCTATTTCTAGCAACTGCCCGACCCGGCGACTGCCGCCTAAGGGACTCCAGGGGAAAAACGTTAACTTTTCGCGTTCACAATGCTCCAGCACCCCATCAATTTCTGGCTGGCGCTGCCAGGGGTTGTACTGGTTCTGTACGGAAACAATGTCCACGACATTCCGGGCACGCTTGATCTGTTCGACTGAGAAGTTAGAAACCCCCACAAACCGAACGATACCCTGCTCAACGGCTTCCTTGGCAGGGGCTAAAGATTCCTCAATGGTGTAGTCAGGGTCGGGCGCGTGATACTGCCACAAATCAATTGGCTTTTTGCCCCCCAGAGCTTCAAAGCTAGTCTGGATAGTTTCTCGCAGGTGTTTGGGACTCCCATTACGAGTCCAAGAGCCGTCGGGACGCATCAATCCGCCTTTGGTTGCAATTACCACCTGGCTGGTATCGCCGCTGTACTGCTGGAGGGCTTTGGAGATCAGCCGTTCGTTGTGATGTTTGTCCGACTCATCTTTACAGTAAGAGTCAGCCGTATCGATTAGAGTAACCCCCAGGTCGAGGGCGCGATGGATGGTCGCGATCGCCTGCGCTTCCGGTGGTCTGCTACTGAGGGACATCGGCATCCCGCCTAACCCAATGGCGCTGACTACCAAATCTGTATGTCCTAAAGTTTTGGTTTCCATCGTTGATTTTCCTTAGGCTTTAAAAAACATTGAGCAGGTGAGACTAATTAAATATAAGACTGTGTAGATTGGGTTGAGGCACGTAGCTTGCTTCCCGCAGGATAACCCAACGCCCGCATGGATTACGCTAACGCTAACCCATCCTACAGTTGATTCCATCTACCTAATTACAGTGAATAAAATCCCATTCAAGGCGATGCTCAGTACTCTAAACCCCCCTCCCCCAAATCTAGAACGGACTGAATCTCATTCCTGACAAAATTCCAAAGGATGGAGAAACAAGTTACAGAATTCAATGCTTAAATCAGTCAACATATTCTGGCTATATCCTCAATACGGGTATGCTTGAATGCATCCCCCTGGGAGAGGATTTTTTGTCCGGTGAAGGAGTTTTGCTATGAGTTTTTCGATTTCTTCAAGGCGCTTAAAGTGTGCGGCTCTGAGTTTTGCCCTGGTCATCCCAATCGCGGTGCTGGGAGGCTGTGATACTCAACAACCGACTCAAACAACCACTTCACCCACACCGGGCGAAACGGGTTCTTCTCCTGAAGCCAAGCAGGGAAAGCTGGCAGTCGTTTTACCTGGTCTTCCCAATGACCAGTCCTGGGACCAGGCAGCGTATGAGGCAGCCCAATCATTAAAAGCGAAAGGGGTAGATGTGGCGATCGCTGAATCGGTTTCTCCCGCCGATGCCCCCAGAATTCTGCGCCAGTTTGCAGATGCAGGCTACACCACCATCATTGCCCACTCTTTCAACTTTCAAGATGCCGTTTTTCAGGTGGCGAAAGACTATCCCAAGGTGAATTTTGCCTGGGCAGGGGGGATTAATAAGACCGGGCAGAACGTGGCAGATTACGACCAGCCTTTTTACCAGGGCGCTTACATGGTGGGACTGGTTGCCGCTAAGCTGAGCAAAACTGGTAAATTGGGTGCCATTCATGGATTTGACATTCCCGTCTGCCATGCGATGGGAGAAGCCCTGTTAGCGGGAGCCAAAACCACTCGCCCGGATGTCCAACTGGTCGCTTCAGCAGCAGGGGACTGGTACGATGTGACCAAAAGCAAGGAAGCGGCGATCGCCCAGGCAGATACTGGCGTAGACTTTTGGATCGGTTGTGGCATTGGTCCTGTCCTGGGAGCGATTCAAGCCGCCAACACCAAAGGAGGTTATGTGACTAGCTATGTGGGTGACATGTCTTCCCAGGGACCCAAGGTAGTGGCGGCAAACCTGATCTGGAACATGGAGCCACTATTCAGCAAGATGCTGGCAGATACCGCCGCTGGAACCTTTGCCAATCAATTCTATGAAATGGCAGTCCCTGAAGAGGTCATTCGCGTCGATGTTCCAGCGGCATTCAAAGACCAGGTGGGTGCAGACACCATCCAGGCGATCGAAAAAACTCGTAGCCAAATTGCATCGGGTGAACTGAAGGTGCCGTTTGTGCCGAAGTAGTTGGGGGCAGAAGTTTTGAGTTGAGAGTTAAGAGTTTTGAGTTGAGAGTTTTGAGTTAGAGGTCTGACAGGTGTTAGGTAGTAATTCTTAAGCGTTGGAAATTCCCTGATGACTCAAATGATTTCTGATTCCCATCCCACTATCTCCGTTGAGAATGGGATGGGTGAAAAAGGAAAAGATCCGGTTTTGCTGAATGACTGGCATGTAGTTGCTAGATCGCAGGATTTGCAACCGGGAACATTAATGAAATTCCGGTTGTTGGATACCGACCTGGTAATCTGGCGGGGAGAAGATGGGCAGGTGCAAGTTTGGCAGGATCGCTGCCCCCATCGCAGTGTGCGCCTCTCTGCTGGAAAGGTGGTTGGGAATACCCTGGTTTGCTCCTATCACGGTATGTCTTACAACTCGGCGGGGCAATGTGTTAACGTGCCTGCCCATCCGGGTTTTGTGCCACCTAAACAAGCCTGTGCCCATACCTTTCAAGCAAAGGAGCGCTATGGGTTGATTTATGTTTGTTTGGGTGAGCCGGAACAAGACATTGTGATGTTTCCAGAGTGGGATGAACCAACCTACCGCTGCTATTTGTCTGGACCTTACTTCATCCGTTCCAATGGGTATCGGGCGATCGAAAACTTTCTCGATGTTGCTCACTTTCCCTTCATTCACGGCGGTATCCTGGGCGATCTGGATAAGCCGGAGATCGAGGACTATGAGGTGGTGATTAACGATGACGGTGTATTTGCCAAAGATATTCGAGTTTGGCAGCCTGATCCCTACGGCACGGGACAGGGAGACTATGTTAGCTATGACTACTGGGCTTTTCGTCCATTAACGGCATATCTACGCAAATATAGCCCCACTGGGGAATGCCTCACGTTGCTTTACAATGTTACCCCTGTAAGTGAGGAGGAATGTGTTGCCTGGATGAGTGGTGGTTTGAACTATGCTCATAACATTTCGGATGAGGAAATCCGGGCATTTCAGGATGAAATTGTTTTGCAAGATTTAGGCAATTTGGAGTCTCACACGCCTAAAAAACTGCCCTTAGATTCATGGGCTGAGTTTCATGTGCCGAGCGATCGCTCCTCGTTAATGTACCGTAAATGGCTGAAACAATTGGGACTCACCTATGGCATTGCGTAGGGTTCGCTCAGTTTAGATGTCAGAAACTACAGGTTTCAATGTGGACAAGGTTTAAAGGGGAGCGATCGCTGGAAATTCTATCCGGCGCAAGATTTCTCTGCCGGGGATCTGGTATTTCCTTAGGAGGAAAACTTACTAAGACAACTAACCTTTCCTGGTGGGCACTATATTTCTGAGGGGCACTATTTAGAGTAGGGTGTTCGCCTAACATGGGAAGCAAGTTTTAGGCTACCTTCTTGGCATTTGAAAACTGTGAACGCTGAAGTGGTTAAATCTGAGATATCTTGCAGTTCGGTAGAAACGGGGCTACCTGTGCCAGAGCGGTTGCCTGTTGACCCGTTGCCTTCACCGGTTGCGGCTAAAAACACAATTCGCAGGAGTTTGCAGGCATCCACGTTTGATGGCATGTTTGCGACGGTTTTTTCAAATGTGACCGGGGGGGTTCTGCTCAGCAACTTTCTGGTAGAGTTGGATGCGACACCGACTCAAATCGGGCTGCTGGCATCCATTCCCATGCTGGCAAATTTGATTCAGCCCTTGGGCGCATTTCTGGGCGATCGCACCACCAGCCGCCATTATTATTGCCTCTGGATTTACGGTCCTTCGCGTCTGCTCTGGCTAATCCTGGCAGCCAGTATTGCCCTTGCCAGATGGCACACGGTCACCCCACCAATGTTAGTGACCTGGACCCTGGCGATCGTCTTTATTACCCACTTTTTTGGTGCCTTAGGCAGTGCCGCCTGGTTAAGCTGGCTCGCAGTTCTGGTGCCCCGCCGTCTGCGCGGACGTTACTTTGGTGTTCGCAACAGTGCCGCCAGTTTGACCAATTTACTCAGCGTTCCAGTCCTGGGTTGGATGGTTGCCACCTACCCAGGCGGTTCCATTCAAGGCTACGGGTTGGTTGTCGTGCTGGGAGTCGTGGCTGGCTTAATTAGCCTGGGGTTCCAGTATCTCATGGTAGATGTCAACCCTCAGGTTCAGGAGCAGGGAACCGAGGGGCAGAGCAGCACAGGGGCGGAGGAGCAGAGGGGCGGAGGGGCAGAGGAGCAAGGCAGTGCCAAACTGACTAATAACCAACCCCCAACCACTAACCACTCCATCCCAACCCCCAACCCCTCCCTGCTCCAAGACAAAAACTTTCTTTCCTTTCTGCTCTACTTCAGCCTGTGGATGTTTGCGGTGAACCTCAGTGCGCCGTTTTTCAACCTTTACATGCTGGATAATCTTTCGATTGATGTGCGCTGGGTGACCCTTTACAACAGTGTGCAGGCAGGGGCAAACATGCTGATGCTGGTGCTGTGGGGAAAGCTGGCAGACCGGGTAGGGAACCGGATTATCTTGATTACAGTAGGCATTCTAGTTGCTGTCACACCTTTGTTCTGGTTAGGAACTGGAGTTAATTCCCTATCTATCTGGCTTTGGTTGCCCCTGCTGCATGTGCTGGCAGGGATAACGTGGGCAGCGATCGACCTGTGCAATAACAACCTGCAATTGGGGGTTGCGCCAGTTCGGCATCAAGCGACCTATTTTGCTGTTGCAGCCGCAGTAGCCGGGGTGAGTGGTGCCCTGGGTACAACGGCTGGCGGTTTTTTGGCAGAGTTTGCAGACTATGGAGGTATTCCGGGCTTGTTTGCGCTGTCGGCGGTAGTACGGTTGGTGGCGTTACTGCCCCTCGTATTTGTCCATGAGCAGCGGGGGCAGTCCCTTAGGCAAATGATGCGGCTTTTGTTTCCTCCCAGAAACGTAGCAGTTGTCGTGGAAACTGCCCAATCTGTGCAGATTGATTCTGAGTTGGAAGATCCGTCACAATAGAAGCATGAATCAGGTTGATTACCTCCGCATTAGTCTTGTCGATCGCTGTAATTTCCGCTGTCAGTACTGTATGCCCGAGGGCGCAGAGATTGATTATATTTTGCAGCAAAATTTGATGACTCAGGCAGAATTGCTGACATTGCTGCATCAGGTATTGATTCCCGTCGGGTTTACCCGGTTTCGGTTGACTGGTGGTGAACCGCTAATTCATCCAGGGGTCGTGAATATTGTGCAGGCGATCGCCGCTTTCCCGGAAACCCGCGACCTATCCATGACCACCAATGGGTTTTTGCTCAAGCCTCTGGCACAAGACCTCTATGATGCCGGGTTGCGGCGGGTCAATATTAGCCTGGACTCCCTCAACCCAGAAGTTTTCGATCAAATCATCGGTAACCGGGGACGAACTCGCTGGCAGCAGGTCTGGGATGGAATCCAAACAGCCTATCAGGTTGGTTTCAATCCTTTGAAATTGAATGTCGTCGTCGTTCCTGGGGTGAACGATCAGGAAGTGCTGGATCTGGCAGCCTTGAGCATTGACCGGGAGTGGCACGTTCGGTTTATTGAGTTCATGCCGATTGGCAATGATGATTTGTTTCAAAATCGGGGTTGGATCAGTTCGGAGGAACTGCGGCAGCGCATTCGGGCAAAGTGGGGATTAACGGAAGGGCAGGTGCGGGGCAATGGTCCTGCGGATGTGTTTCAAATTCCCGGTGCCAGGGGAACCCTAGGCTTCATTAGCCAGATGTCGGAGTGTTTTTGCGATCGCTGTAACCGAATGCGCCTCTCGGCGGATGGTTGGCTCAGACCCTGTTTATTGAATGAAACTGGACAGCTTGATTTGAAAACAGGGTTGCGATCGGGCATTCCTGTTCATGAACTGCGCCAGCAAGTACACGATTTGTTAGCCATCAAGCCTGAAATTAACTTCAAGCTCCGGGAATCTGGCAACCACAGTGGGGCATACAACCGTACCATGTCTCAAATTGGTGGTTAGTGATGGGATATGGGGTGAAGGGGTGAGGGGATCTATGGCGACTCCCCCACTCCCCCTTTCATCCCCTTCCCCCCTCAACGACCTGGGGATTACGCTCAAGCCACTCGTCAATATCACCCAGGACTCGTTCAGGCACCTCCCAGGGAAACAAATGTGCCGTGTTTGAGTAGCACCGCCACTCAGCCTGGGGCAAGTGCTCGGCGGTTTCCTGACTCGATGCAGCAGTGATATGGCGGTCTTCTGAGCCTGCCAGCACCAGACAGGGACACTGGATCTGGGGCAATTCTGGCAGGCGGTTATAACCCTCTTTGAGCGCGCTTGAGAGAGCACGGGTTGCCTGACGGGAGGTTTGCAGGTAGGCAGGCATCGCTTCCGCTGCCAGGTATTGATAGGCGGCTGGGGTATGTTGCTGGATCAGATAGCGGTAGAGCGATCGCCGTCCTAAAGCATCAATATTCCATTGCCAGCCAGGATTGAGACGATTCGCGATCGAAGCCAACCCAGTATAAAGATTATCCTGCCAGGTAATGGGCGGATGGTTACTCCAGGGGCGGGCGGCGGTTGCCACTAAAATTAACCCACTTACCCGCTCCAACTGTCTTAGTGCCAGTTCCAGCGCCAGGATTCCCCCTAACGACCAGCCCAGAATCAAACAGCGATCGACCTGATGGCGATCGAGTAGTGCCTCCAGATCGGTCAGGTGGCTCATCATTGAGAAATCGAGCCTGGTTTGACTCCTCCCATACCCGCGCAGGTCGGGTGCCAACGTTTTGAACCGCTGTGATAGATGATTGGTAAACACAGACAGACTGTGTCCAGAACCCGGATGACCATGTAAACAGAGGATGGGAAATCCCTTTCCTCTCTCTAGAACCTTGAGACTCAAGGCATTTGCAGCAGTTTGATCCACAATTTGACTATCCTCGCCAGGGAATCCACCCCATCCTATGCTACCGATTGTTTGTCTGCCCCTAGTCCCAAAAGCCTGATTCCGATTAAGATCTCACAGAGGAACATGTTTCTCAAAGTGCGCCCACTGTGGTGCTGGATAGTTGTATAAGTTGGAACGAAGTTGCAATTTGTACAACCCCTACTTTATACCCAGAATCAGCAACGCCCACCCATTGATGAAAGGATTGATTTGAGGCATGGCAGAAGAAACGACTCCCAATGGAACTGGAGAAAACGCGCCCAGCCCTGCTGAACCCCAAACTCCAGATGCAGCGGCAGCGGCTCCGGCGGCGGATGAAAAGCCAGCCAAAAAACCTGCGGCGGCTAAAAAATCCCCTAAAGCGGCTGAAGCAGGAGAGGCTGCTGAGGGAGAGAAGCCAGCTAAGGCTGCCAAAAAGGAAAAACCTCCTGCGGTTGAAGATAAGCCCTTTACTGATTTCATTCAGCAAGACTATTTGCCCGCTCTGAAGGAAGCACTGGCAAAGCAGGGCGTTGAGGATGTAGATCTTTCGTTTGAGAAGCAAAAGATTTTCGTTCAAGGCTTTAGTGATGCACCGGATTGCTGGCAGGTGATTGGACACTGGACCAGCAGTCCCAACCAGCCCAGACAGTTCAATATCTATTTCCTGAAGGACGAGCTTCAAGGAGCTAAAGCTTTCTCTTATGCCGAAAGCGGGGGCAAGCCCAGTACCCTGGAGTCCTTTTTGATTGACGAGCGTAAGATTACCCTGCCTCTACTGGTGTTTGGTGCGTTGCAACGCCTGAATGCCCAGAAATGGCTGGTACGGAACTAAAGGGGCTTCCACACCCACAGTCATGGGGCTACTGTGTAAACACAAGCTATCTGATCTAGCCAATGCTTGGGCTTGATCCTCCCTAACCCTCCTTAAAAAGGAGGGAACCGGATCGGAAGTCCCCCTTTTTAAGGGGGATTGAGAGGGATCTTGCAGAGTTTTGGTATCCGAGTCGAGATGTGTGTACACGGTAGGTCCTGGGGAGAGGGGTAGGCTTGACCATTGACGTAGGCTCTGCCCATCCTCCCAGTCCAAGTATGTGGATTGGACGAAGTTGATGCCCAACCCACCCGGTCTAACCAGCTTTCAATCGGGTTGAAGTAGTATTCAGCTTTGTTGATACGCTAGGTAAATACCCTCTAAAAACGAATCTGGAGTCATTTTGAAGGGTAATTCTTGCAGATGAATAATTTCTCGAATTTGGCGGGCTAACTCTAGGCTCACCTTTGCCCTGGCATCCGGTTCCATGTGCGATCGCCGCTGAAGATAATCCCGCACTACTGCAAAATCATCGGGAAGTAGTTCACCTATATCGGCAATGTCTAACAGCTTGGTTGCCAGAGTCTGGGTTTCGTCCGAAACAGTGATTTGCCCTACGACGGTAGGACGCTCTTCCTGCACTACAAGCGTTCCCGCGACCCAATCCCCCAGCCGTTTTTCCCGGTTGGTCAGAATGATCAGCAGTGCCCCAATGAACATAACATCATCTACGGGACGCAGGAGTGCTCTGAGGGTGGCTTGTGACAGTCCAGCAGGTTGCCCATTCTCCCGAATCACGCGGATTTTGGCATGGCGTTTGCCGGGCGTTTGCCCCCGCCAGATGGTTTCAAAAAAGACAAAGTAACCGACGTAGATTGAAAATACTAGCAACACGGAAATGGCAGTCAACCAAAGCCGCGCTGCGCGATCGCTGGCAAACTGCACCAGGTAGGCTGACAGTTGAACCGACAACACCCCCCAGATCAGCAGGAGCAAAAACAGGCTGCTCCCCCAGATCAAATAATCGATCAATAGAGCTTGCACCCGATTGCCAATTCCTGCCAGCGTGAACTCCAACTCGACACTTTCGGGCGTTTGCAGGGTGACTCGATTAAATAAGCTCATACAGATAATGATCTGCTTACGGTTAAAAGAAGTCCTATTAAAAGGAGTTTCTAACGACTACGCAATCCTAACCCTAAACCTTCCCGGCGAGTCCGCAAATCGTAATAGATGACTGCCTTGATCACCTGCCAGAAAGGCATAATCAGGATGCTGACACCAAACGTGACCACCAGATTAATCAGCGTCAGAAACAGGGCAGTGCCGCTATCTCCTCTGGTGGTGGCAGCTTCTGTTGCCGGTTGCAGCAGGACACTGACAATTTGAACCGGGATGCTGACCAGCAGGGTAATCAAAAATGCAACTAGCGCAATCCATTGAATCCGCCCTACCGATCCCTTGGTCAATTCCCAACTGCGGCTAATGCTGCCAGAAGCATTCATATTAGGTTCCATCGCCAGCGGTACTTCTACAATCATCAAGCGCGAAAAGACTCGAATTAGAACAACAATAAAAAAGATCAAAGCCACCAACCCTAACAGCGGCAGGATGATTCCCCCTCCTGGACTGGACTGGGCAACTGCAAAACTAGCAAACAGCAGAATCCCAAATATAATCAAAGCCCCAATGTACAAGCCAATAAAAATAAGACTCAGCAAAATGCCAGCCCCCAGAAAACTCCACATTCGAGGCTGGGTATGTTTGCGGGCTTCTGTGAGGGTTTCTGGCTGGTTCGTTAGCTCACCAAACGCCAACCGTGAAATCAAACCGGCAATAGCTGAATATTTTGCCCAACCGTAGACTGGCACAAAGATCCACAAATAGGCAATCAAAGCTTGGGTGAAGTATTGTTGAAAATGGGAACGGTAAATTCTTACACCAGCACTGACGACGTTACCAACGCTGAGAGGACCCGCAGGATTTGAACTTGTGGTGGACATAAAACTCCCTATTGGGGACAGAACCAGACCGACATTGAATGTTGCTATCTTAGGCGAGGCTCAAGCCAGATTCGGAAAATTTTATGAATGTTAAACGTTGGATTGCGCGACGAGAACCTAATTGGAAACAGTTGGATAGCCTGTTGACCCGGATTGAAAAACGGGGGCTGAAATCATTGAAGACTGAGGAAATCAAACAGTTAGCCAGTTTATACCGTTCCGTTTCAGCCGATCTGGCACGGGCACGAACCAACCAGGTGGGGAATACCTTGATTCAGAGCCTACAAACCCTGACTTCCCGCAGCTACAGCCAAATTTATCAGGGATCTCGTCGCCAGGAATGGCACAAAGCGATCGAATTTTACCGTTGGGGGTTCCCGGCGGTTGTACAGCAAACCTGGGTATACATTGCCATTGCAACCACCATTTTTGCCGTCGGTGGACTGATTGGCTGGTGGTTTGGCTGGCACGATCCGGCGTTTATGTCCTTGATGGTGCCAGAAGAGTTGATTGTGAAAGTCCGGGATAAGGGAGAACTCTGGATGGGATCCATTTTGGGGGTTGAGCCTATCGCTTCCAGCGGGATTATGATCAATAACCTCTCGGTGTGCTTCCGGGCGATCGCTGGAGGCATCACCCTGGGTCTGCTAACGGTTTACATCCTGCTCTTCAATGGTCTGCTGATTGGCACAATTGCAACTCTGGTTGGTCAAAACAATCTGGCATTCCCTTTCTGGGCATTTGTATTTCCCCACGGTTCGTTGGAGTTGCCTGCTATTTTCCTTGCTGGGGGGGCGGGGTTGTTGATTGCCCGAGGGATTCTATTTCCCGGTCAGTACAGTCGGGGAGATGCGCTCAAATTCTACGGCTTGCAGGCAGCCCAACTGGTATATGGAATTGTGCCATTGTTGGTGATTGCTGGGGCGATCGAGGGATTTATTTCTCCCAATCCTACCGTTCCCAGTCTGTTCAAATACCTGATTGGGACTGGGCTGTTTGTCTTGCTAGTGAAGTATTGCAGCCAACAGAAAGCCATTCCCTAGACCTCCGAGGTTTTCAACTCCGAGGTCCCACAAACTTCAAGGTTTGAGAAAACCGCTTGCGCTAAAGCACTCAAGGCATACCCCTTTAACTGTTTTTTTAATTGAGTGGAAAGTTGGTGTGCCCCATCCCGATTACCTACCTGGCGATGTGCCTGAATCAGAACTGCCCCTGCTAAGGCAATTTCGCTAGTGACTATGGGGTTTAGATTCTGAACCGACAGACCATTGCAGGATGAGTAATTCCACCAGACGGTGACAAACAAGCGGGATATCACAATACCCGTAGGGATGCAGCCGCAGATAGGGACGAAAGCAGCTTTGAATGGCAGCTTGAACCGGATGAATCAACAACTTTTGCACGGTTACAAAACACTGCCTTACAAACCATTCACAAAGTCTTTAGAAAAATAAAATTTTGATCGCTCCTTTACCTTAAGACTGGTAAACCAGGCACTCACAGACGATAATTTTGGAGATTTCTGCCCTTCGTTATTCCTAACCCTAAAAAATGAAACGGATTCTATTAACTGGTATTACTGGACAGGTTGGTCAGGATTTACAACGAACACTAGCATCGCTAGGCAAAGTGATTAGTGTGGGGCGTGACCAGGTAGACTTTGCCAATCCAGAAGCCGTCCGGCAGATCATGGAGACGGTTAAGCCAGAGGTGGTGGTTAATCCTGCGGCATACACGGCGGTCGATAAGGCAGAGAGTGAGCCTGAACTGGCAATGCAGGTTAATGGCGTGGCTCCCGGCATTTTGGCAAAAGCGGCTGAGGCAGTTGGGGCTGGAATCATCCACATTTCCACTGACTACGTGTTTGACGGCAGCCAGAGTAGCCCTTACCTGGAAACAGACCCCACCGCTCCCCTGGGTGTCTATGGGACATCGAAGCGGATGGGCGAGGAAGCAGTTCTGTCTGCCTGCGAACGGCATATGATTGTTCGGACTGCCTGGGTCTATGGCGTTGGTGGCAAAGGCAACTTTGTCAAAACGATGCTGCGCGTAGGGGCAGAGCGGGAGGAATTGCGCGTGGTGACGGATCAGATTGGTGCGCCCACCTGGTCCTGGGATCTGGCAGGCGCGATCGCCCAAATGGTGCCCCAGCTTTCGGCTGAGACAACAGGCATTTACCACTACACCAACAGCGGCGTATGTAGCTGGTACGACTTTGCGATCGCTATCTTTGAAGAAGCCAGCCTGCTTGGGTTTCCCCTCAAGGTGCAGCGGGTAATTCCAATCACGACAGCAGAGTATCCCTTACCCGCCCGTCGTCCAGCGTTCTCTGTCCTCTCGCTCAAGAAAACCACTGCCCTGTTGGGAACTCACCCGCCCCACTGGCGCACAAGCCTGCGACAAATGCTGGCAACCCTGAAAGCAGAAATGGCTTAGCCTTACAACCCTGCAAACCACTCATAGCCCTGAACTTCCCAGTAACCCGAATCCTTAGGCAAACGGTTCAGGAACGTTATTTGAGTCACCCACTTACTCTGCTTGTAGCCCAGTTTGATTGGGGATGCCAGACGCAAGGGGGCACCATTATCGACAGATAGGGGTTGTCCGTTTTTCTGATATGCCATCAATGTCTGAGGATGCAACACAGAGGCAATGTCCCAACTTTCGTAGTAGAAATCCGCTGATTTAAAGTAGACGTAGCGTGCATCGGGTTTTGGCTGTACCAGTTTTGCCAACTCTTGTAAGCGTACTCCACCCCACTGAACGATCGCTGCCCAACCTTCCACACACACATGCCGAATCACCATTGAAGTCAATGGTAGGGATTGAATATCTGCCATGCTCAATTGCATTGGATGATTCACCTCACCATCAATGACCAGACGAAACGTTGCTGGATCAATCTGAGGTGTTAAATCAAACGTGTTGATCAACAGCTTATCTGGTTCGATCGCACTCAATCGAAACTCAGGCACTGGCTTCTGAGACAACATCAAAGCCTCAAGCTTCTGATTTAGTGGCTCAAAAGTCTGACCCATCTGTTCTGAAAACAACCTTGACCCACAGCCACTTAACAGCGAACCTGCTATCGACATGCCAGACCATTGCAGCAATTGGCGACGGGAAATGGATCGTTGGGGAAGAATCAGGCTCATATAGCAGGGGGTCCACAGTCAGAAAAACATGGATTTAATTAAGCGAACACTCCCCACCTGGAAAGCAAGTAGGGAGTGAACCAGCGTAAACAGCAAAACGGTTGGAACAGTGATAAAGTGAACAGTGCGCAGAGTTTGCCAATTGCCAAATAGGGCAGCTAACCAATGCAGTTGAGCCGGTTTGTACATGGCTAAACCACTGGCGATCGCCAACAACAAAGCAGGCACGATCGCCGTATACACCAACCGATGCCATGCATAATTCTTGCGTTTTTCATTTTGGCTGACTCGCACAGCATTGAAGTCGTTACTACTGGCAAACCGATGCTGCCATCGACGACTAATCAAGATGTAAATTCCGTAACAAAATAGGTTTAGTGAATAAATCCACATGATGGCAAAATGCCAGTCTCGTCCACCTGCCAACCACCCGCCCAACAGCAAGAGTTTTGGGAAATACCAGCCCGCCCGCCCACCAAATACTGGATTAGCATTGTAAATTTGCAATCCACTGCTAATCATCAAAATCAGACTGATAATGTTGACCCAGTGAAACGTTTTCGCCAAAAAAGCCTGATTGGGTAGCTGCACTTTCCGTTTTGGGGAAATCGAGGCATTCATAAAGGTTCAATCTGGTACGTGAAAACGGGAGAGCTACCCAAGGCTGAATGGCAACCGCTATAGATTCCAGAAATTCTTACTTCACTTCACTTGCAAGAAATGAGTTTACTTTACCTTTTTTCACGGCAACCACTACATCATAGGTGGCGCAATAGGCGAAAGTGACATCATTGGCTTTGTTATATAGATTCACAACCATCCCAGCACCACCAGGCTGAACCGCGATCGGTTCCAAATCACCATAGAAGAACCGCCGTAATTGATCGCCACTGCCAATCTGACCTTTATTCTTGGTAATTAGGGTAATTTTCTCTTGAGGAGAAGGTCCAGACTGTTTTGTTTCAGCAGCGGTAGCAACCCCAACCAGTGAAGGATTGAATGCCTTCAGGGATGCATCTCCCCATGTGACTAACCCAACCATTGCAATACCTGTAAGCAGAGAAGCTACTTTCATGGATTACTCCTGACGACATTGAACGGTGACGCAATTTTTTTCAGATGAACCGAATTGGCTCACTGGTCAAAGCATCTCAGGCAGCACTGAAACCTTTCTGAAACAAAACTCAGTATTTCCTGAATTTATCCTGCTAAACTTCTCACCCTAAACTTATTAGCTTCTCAGAATACCTTGGTGTAGATTGTGAGTAGAAAGATGATAAAAATTCGCGAGATTGCAACAGGGGCGAAAATGTATTCACAGATAGATCTCGATCAAGCGATTTTGTTTGACCGCTTGCAAGCGATTTTGAATGAATTGTATGAGGAAGTAACCCATCATCTGACCATCTTCCCTCAACCTGATCAACCTTTTCAAACCTTCACCAGTCTTGATGGTAATGTAACTGCTTCACTTCTAACCTTTACTGGACAAGAGATAGACAAGTTGGTCTATTCCTGGCTCAACGGTGCCCAGTTGAAATTTAGCACCATGCGCCTAACCCTTTGGCTAAGTCCCCAGATTCAGGTTCCACACCTGGCATTTAATTTTGGTACGATGCCAGATCTTTACTTCTATATGGACTATATTCCCAGGGTCGATTTGTGGACTGACGTAAGTTATACAGAGCAGTACTATGAACCGCTCAACTCAACCTATCTAGAATTGAGAAATAATCCCGATTTATCTTTATTTGTGAGTAAGGGACTATACCTGAGGCAGTTCCAATCTCCTGCCCATCTTTACTTCATCTGCCCACGAACGGAAGACTCTCTCTCCCTGATTGGCAGGATTGCCCATGAGATGTGCTCTCGTTGGCTAACCTGGGTAGATCAAGCAACCCCTGTCTCGGCAGATGCCCAGACAGCCCTGGCAGAACGGGATTTAAGGCTGCGGCGAACGGTTGCAGAACGCGACCCTGGTAACGCTATGGCAGCAAAGGTTTTTGGAGCTGAATTTGCCGCCCAGCTTGTGCGATCGCTCTGGTGCCAGGAACCATAGCGAGACAATGGCTTCTCCCCACCTTTGCCCCTGGAATGATAGAGTCTACCTCAGAGGCTCTTGAGGAATTGCTATGAAAGCGCAGGTGTTTCGTGGAGTTAACCAATTAAGTTACGAAGAGATTCCGACACCGGAGATTGCGCCAGATGAGGTGCTGGTGCAAGTAAAGGTGGTAGGGCTGTGCCAGTCGGATATTAAAAAAATTCGCTATCCGCTCTACGAACCACCCCGCATCTTTGGGCATGAAACCGCAGGCACGATCGCCGCTGTCGGTTCTGAGGTGACTGGCTGGCAGGTGGGCGATCGCGTCATCGTCCTGCACCACATTCCCTGTATGCACTGCGCTTACTGCCTGAATGACAACTTCTCCATGTGTGATGTCTACAAAAACATCACCACGACCGCCGGATTTGCCCCCAGTGGTGGCGGCTTTGCCGAGTACGTCAAAGTTCCAGGGCATATCGTTCGTCATGGCGGTTTGATGACCATCCCCCAGGATGTGACCTTTGAGCAAGCCAGCTTCGTAGAGCCAACCAACTGCTGCCTGAAAGCGGTCAAAAAAGCGCAGGTGCAGCCAGGTCAGACGGTGTTGATTACTGGAGCCGGACCGATCGGGTTGATGTTCATTATGCTGGTGAAGTACTTTGGGGCACGGGCGATCGCCACCGACCTGATTCCCAGCCGCATCGATAAAGCGTTGGAAGTCGGGGCTGATGCCGCTTTCGATGCCCGTGATCCAGATTTACAGGCAAAGGTTTATGCCCTCACGGGTGGGATTGGTGCAGACACCAGCCTGCTGGCGGTACCCAGTGACAAAGCCTTTTTTCAGGCACTGGATTGCACCCGTAAAGGGGGCAAAATCCTCTTCTTTGCCGAGTTTCCGGATGAGGTTGAAATCCCGATCAATCCCAATATTCTCTATCGCCGGGAAATTGACCTGATGGGTAGTTACAGTTCTTCCTTCCGGGTGCAACAACTGGCAGCAGAGATTGTGTTCCACAAACGTATTGATGTAGATAAGCTGGTGAGCGATCGCTATCCCCTCAAGGATCTGGCAACGGCTGTGGAACAGGCAGTTTCACCCACGCCCGAAACCTACAAAATTTTGATTTACCCTGGGCAGATTGTCGATTAAATGACACTGAAATAATCGGTTTCAAATCCCCAGAATCATCTACCAGCTCTATTACGGAAATCGAATTGTTCTCGTAGGGTGGGCACTGCCCCAAATACTCGTGGACCAGGAAATATAGTGTTGTAAGCAGTGCCCACCTACAGGCTACTTATGATGCTGGTGAATCCTTTCTCATAATCCAGGTAAGATCGCTATACTTTCAAACTGAGAGTCTTGGTGTATAAACAAGTTTGATCAATACTGCAAGTTATATTACGATTTTAAGAACACATGTTCTATCCGCCGGAGGGTGTTGTGGAGTTTGTTAATCAACTAATTCAAGGCGACTGCGAAGAGATTCTCAAGAAAATTCCTGACAACTCAATCGATTTGATTTTTACTTCGCCCCCTTACGCTGATCAAAGAAGTAAAACCTATGGCGGAGTGGCTCCAGATAACTATGTTGATTGGTTTTTGCCGAAAGCCGAACAGTTTTTTCGAGTACTAAAACCAAATGGCACTTTTGTTCTAAATATAAAAGAGCGTGTAGTGAATGGAGAAAGACATACATATGTGATTGAGTTAATTCTGAAAATGAGAGAACAGGGATGGCTTTGGACTGAGGAATTTTTATGGCACAAGAAAAACTCCTATCCAGGAAAGTGGCCCAATCGTTTTAGAGATAATTGGGAAAGATTGATTCAATTTAACAAGCAAAAGAAATTCAAGATGAATCAGGAAGCAGTCATGGTTCCTGTGGGTGATTGGTCTAAAGATCGGTTGGCAAAATTAAGCAAAACAGATATGACCAGGGATGAGTCAAAAGCTGGAAGTGGATTCGGTAAAAATGTGTCTAACTGGTTAAATCGCGAAATGGTTTATCCGACCAATGTTCTACACATGGCAACTGAATGCTCAAATAAAAATCATAGTGCAACTTTCCCGGTTGACTTACCCCTATGGTTTATTAAACTTTTCACAGATGTAGGAGATGTTGTCCTCGACCCATTTGTTGGTTCAGGTACAACTGCCCTTGCAGCAATTCAACTCGGAAGAAAATATGTTGGGATTGACATCAACAAAGCATATATAGAGTTATCTGAGAAACGTATAGCCCAGGTTCAGGTAAAGCTGCCTGGTATTGCTGAAGCTCGTACAACCTACTCAATTGCACAGAAAAATGCTGAAGTTAAGGCTCAAGTCATATGAATTCTCTGAATTTTGATGAGGTTCGGCAATATGTAAATGAAAATATAGATAATTTTCATAATTTGAGAATCAAGTGCTTGAGAGAGCTTAAACTTAGAAAGTTGCTGGCTAAAAATCCTTACCTTCTCAAGGCGAAAAATTTAACAACAGCCAATGATTTAATAACGAGCTTATTAGAGGCTTTTCTTTCTTCTTCCGAGGAGAAACACTTTGGTAGTTTTCTCGAGGATCTGGCGATATTTGTAGCTGAGCAAACCTGTAATGGTCATAAGTCAAGTGCAGCGGGTGCCGATCTTGAGTTTTTTAATAATGGTATTCATTATGTCGTCTCAGTTAAATCAGGGACTAATTGGGGAAACAGTAGTCAGCAAAAGAGTTTAGAGCAGGACTTGAGAGATGCTGTTACTAGACTAAAACAATCCAGGCGTGGAATTAATGTTCAAGCTGTTTTAGGTATATGCTACGGGAAAACGAAGACAAGCTATGTCAGAGGATACTTGAAGGTCGTTGGACAAAATTTCTGGTATTTAATTAGTGAAAACATCGATTTATATGCAGAAATTATTGAGCCAATAGGCTATAAAGCAGAAGAACATAATGAAGCATTTCTAGAAGAAAGGGGTCGGTTGATAAATCGGTTGACAAAGCAGTTTATTGATGAGTTTTGTGATCAAACAGGAGCAATTAACTGGGCTGAATTAGTTAGATTTAATAGTGGAAACTACGATCTAGACCAGTTCTTACCATAATTGCTAAAGTAAACCATTAGAGATTAGCTCTTATCTGATGCTTACCGGGAACATCCAAAATTGGTTCCGGCGATCGCTGTTCCTCCTGACAGCAATATTTTTCTGCCTGCTCCCGCTGCTCCTGTTGCTGACAGGGTGCCACCCCACGGATTTTCGTTCCCAGGCAGCACAGGGTTCCCAGCTTGTTCTGAGCGCCCTAACCGACCCCAAAACCTTTAACTATGCCAACAACCAATCCTTTCCCAACATTTTCCTGTTTGCCTATGAAGGGTTGACCCGTGAAAACGGAGTCACGGGAGAGATTGAGCCAGCCCTGGCAGAATCCTGGGAAATCTCTCCTGATAAAAAGCGAATCGTGTTTACCCTGCGGCAAGGATTGAAATGGTCGGATGGTCATCCCTTAACGGCAGATGACGTGGTCTTTACCTATCGAGACATTATTGCCAATCCACAGATTCCAACCGATGGCAAAGACAGTCTGCGGATTGGGACTGAGGGCTTGTTCCCGCAGGTGCGTCAGTTGAGCGATCGCCAGGTCGAATTTCTGCTGCCAGAACCGTTTGCCCCCCTCCTCCGGGCAACCGCCGCCCCCGATGGCATCCTGATCATGCCCAAACACGCCCTGGAGGAAACCTTGCGAACCAAGGGCGCGGACGGCAATTTGAAGTTCATCTCTACCTGGAACACCGACACGCCCCCCGACCAGATCATCGTCAACGGTCCCTTTTTGCTGGACAGTTACACCGCTGGTCAACGGATGGTATTTCGTAAGAATCCCTACTACTGGCGCAGAGATGACCAGGGCAACCCACTGCCGAAGGTGGATCGGATTGTCTGGCAATTCGTTGAAAGTACGGATACCCAGCTTCTCCGCTTTCGTTCCGGCGAGCTAGATATCATGGGCGACTCCCGCCCTCTGCGTCCAGAATATTACTCGCTGCTGAAGCGAGAAGAAAAGCGCGGTAACTTTCAGGTCTATCATGGCGGTCCCTGGTCAGGCATCCTCTACATGGCGTTTAACCTGAATCAGGCACAGGATGCCGCTGGCAAGCCCATTGTCGATCCAATCAAGTCGCGCTGGTTCAATACCCTGGCATTTCGTCAGGCAGTGGCGTATGCCATAAACCGCGATCGCATCAACGTTAACCTATTTCGGGGGTTGGGTGTGATTCAGAACTCTCCTATCTCGGTGCAAAGTCCTTACTTTCTGTCCCCCAAGGAGGGATTGAAGGTCTATGAATACAATCCAGAAAAAGCCAAAGAATTGCTATTGGGAGCAGGTTTTCAATACAACTCCCAGGGGCAATTATTGGATGCAGAGGGCAATCGGGTGCGGTTTACCTTGCTGACCAATGCCAATAATTTGGTGCGGGTGGCAATGGGTGCCCAGATTCGGCAAGACCTGGGTAAGATTGGCATCCAGGTAGACTTCAATGCCATCAACTTCAACACCCTGGGTGACAAACTTTCCACTACACGAGATTGGGATGCGCACATCATCGGCTTTACCGGCGGTATTGAACCCCACAGTTCTGCCAACTTCTGGATGAGCAATGGGGCTTCTCACTATTTCAATCTGGAACCCCAACCTGGACAGCAACCCCCGATTCAAAATTGGCAAGCCACTGACTACGAAGAAGCCATCGATCGCCTCTTTATTGCTGGAGCCAGGGAATTAGACGAATCAAAACGAAAGGCGATTTACGCCGAGTTTCAACGTCTCGTCCAGGAACAACTCCCGATTCTGTTGCTGGTAAATGACTCTGCTCTGATGGCAGCCCGCAATAAGGTGGAAGGTTTGAAGTATACAGGTTTACCCAGTTGGGGCTTGTGGAATATTCAAGAACTTCAGATCAGCAACCCCCGCTAAGATGGCGGCAAAATCGTTCAGAATTACAGTTCGATTGGATGGTGTCAGAAGGGGCACATGGACAAACAGACACAAGCTATTCATTTGGTTCTGAATCAAATATTTCAGGATGGAGTAGTAAAGAAAATTGCAAACAAACTGTCCAGCATCATGGCTGACTTGAGTTGCCACCAGAGTCTCCACTAATTGTTCAACGGCGATCGCGGTTTTGAGGGTTTCACCTTCATAACAACCATTCGATTCAACGGTTAGAATCTCCCGTGTTTCTGCCATTCCACAGCAAATAACCATATCTGGTTGCAAGCTGTCAATTTCAGAAATGACTTTTACGGGAGCCTGGTGAAAATCTACCGGCAACTTGCGCAGGCAATGGGTGTTTTCGGGTAGCAGTCTTTGACTCAACATTTCTGCCAGCAGGTCATCGGAGGCGTTGGAGACGTGGTGAGGCATCCAGATATCAAAGGAAGTCAGAAGAATTTTTCTGCTCATGGTGGAACTTTACTGACGCTGACCAGATTGAGCTTTTTGCAACTGCTGACTCGCTTTTTGCGCCCACGGTCCATTTCCCTGTTTCGAGTAAAGCTCACTGGCGTACTTCAAGACCTGTTGCGCATCCTTAAATTTCCCCTGACGCATGAAAACTAATCCAGCCGCGTAATAAGCGTTGGCATAATTAGAGTTGGCTTCCGCCGATCGCCGAAATGAGGCGAGTGCCCCGTCTAAGTCACCGTCGCGAAACTGGATAGAGCCAATATTGTAGTGAGCCTCCGGATATTTGGGAGTGATTTTAATTGCCTGCTCAAAGGCAGCCCGCGCCTCTTTGGTTTTGCCCTGCTGCAAATAAACCATGCCCATGTGGTAAGCGGGTTCAGGCGCATTGGGAGTCAACTGCATCGCCTTTTTAAAGGCTTCCACTGCCTGATCATAGGCGCGTTGATTTTCATAGACTAATCCCAGATTGTAATGCGCCAACCCCATTTTGGGGTCAAGCTGAATTGCCCGCTGCAAATAATCTTTTGCCTGTTGCAGGTTGTTCCCTTCCAACAGCGCGGCTCCTAAATTGGCAAAGGCTAGGGCAAATTTAGGATCAGCTTGGGTTGCCTGATAAAAGGCGCTGGCTGATGCCTGGAGTTGCCCCTTTTGACGGAGCGCTAAACCCAGATTGTAGTGGGCGGCTGCCAGACTGGGGTTGATCTGGGTTGCCCGTTGAAACGACCCGATCGCCTGATCCAGATTTCCTTGCTGGATATATTGCAACCCCTGATTAATCTCTGCCTCTGCTGATGGGGTTGCCTGAGCAAGCTGGATTGAATTGCTTGTTGGCAACGCCAACCCAGGGGTAGGGAGGATCAGCAAGCCGTTACCAACCAGCACAAAACCAACCAATCCCCCTAACCACCAAGGTTGCCTCTGAGTTTTCAGCCATCGATCGCCCAATTGCCTATATTGCATTTAACCACCATCCCTAGCGTTGGAGATTGGCAAATTTCCACGCCATTCTACAGGATGACGCATGGAATGGGAAATTGTTTGGGACAGCGGGGACAGGGGAGTCAAGGAAACGGGCTGCTGGATAGCAGGATGAATGGATAGACAACGGCTTGTGTGGGTTTAACCACCAGAGTCAAAAGGGGAGTCAATCAATAAAAATTTACATTGTCTACGGCTTGGCAATAGGGATTGACTCTTGATGGTTACCTTTCCTGCCAGTATTTGAGCAATTTCGTGAGAAAACAAACCGTTATTTGAACTTAACGCTTCCTAACTTTTCTACATTGAACCTTGCCAGGGCAACTTCTATAAATAAATTATCTACACACATTCCGAAAATGCCCCGGAGCAAAAACTATGCTTCATGAATATGAAAGAGTCGAGGTTTTAGCCGCCAATCCAGACTGGATATTTCTTTTCCGTGAGCAGGATCGACCCAGCAATTATTATCGAGATGAAATCTCTGCAAAGACTTCAGATGCTTTAGCGATCACCTTTGTAGCGACCGTAGTGCTGTTGTTCTTAAGCTTAACCGTCCTGGCTTGGGGCACGGTCAAGGTATCTCAAAGTGCAGCAATGGCAAACCAGTCCCCAATTCCCACCCAGGTAAGTGGTTGGGAAAGATTGAAGTAAGGAGTTTTGTCAGAGATGTCAGGTATCAGGTGTCAGAGATCCCAGAGATCAACCAACCTCTGTAGTGATTGGTTGTCGCATTATGGCTGATGGTGTTGATGCCAATGACGGGCAATATCAACTCGGCGGCAGAGCCATACCCGGTCATGTTTCTGCACATAGTCAAGGAATCTTGCCAGCGCCGCTGCTCGTCCCGGTCTGCCTACCAGACGACAATGTAGACCCACACTCATCATTTTGGGCGCAGTCTCGCCTTCGGCGTAGAGAACATCGAAGGCATCTCGCAGGTAAGCAAAGAACTGGTCGCCAGAATTGAAGCCCTGGGGGGTGGCAAACCGCATGTCGTTGTTGTCCAGGGTGTACGGAATGACCAGGTGGGGCTTACCGTAGTCAAACACCCAGTAGGGCAGATCGTCGGCGTAACTGTCGGCATCGTAGAGAAACCCGCCTGCCTCGACAACCAATTTGCGCGTGAAAGGACTGGTGCGTCCGGTGTACCAACCCAGGGGAGGGCTGCCGGTCACTCGCGTGTGGATGGCGATCGCCGTTTGCAGGTGTTCCCATTCCTGCTTTTCACCAAAATACTTGTAGTCAATCCAGCGGTAGCCATGACTGGCAATTTCCCAATCCGCTTCAATCATGGCAGCCACCGCTTCCGGGTTACGTTCTAATGCCATAGCTACACCGTAGACCGTCACTGGAATGCCCCGCTCGGTAAACAGTCGATGCAACCGCCAAAAGCCTGCCCGACTACCGTACTCATAACAGGACTCCATATTCATATGTCGAAGTCCATGCAGTGGAACGGCTCCCACAATTTCGGACAGAAAAACTTCAGACGTTTGATCTCCGTGCAAAGTGCAGGTTTCACCCCCCTCTTCGTAGTTGATCACAAACTGGACAGCAACACGGGCTTGATTCCGCCATTTCGGATCAATCGAATTTCGTCCATAACCAACCATATTCCGAGGGTAGTCCACTGTCATTGCTGAGACCTCTTTGAATTCAGAATTTTGTCTTCACCGGATATAACTTACCAGGTTCACCCTAAACGAGCAGCAAAGCCAGAGCAGCTTGCCTCCTATCCTGGAAAAATGTCAGGAATCCAACACAGAAAAATTGTCAACTATATTTTATTTCTGTAAAAATAGATACAGAAATAAAGTCGTGTCCTTTGTTTTTTCTCTGACTTTAACCGAAACATTGTTAATTGAGGAGCAAGACAGGCGCAGCTATCTTTTTTTGCGTGGTGGTGTTTTATATGAAAACTCAATGGCAAACCTATAAAGAACTAGAATTAATTCCCAATTCAATTCAGGCTCCACAAATCACTGAGAGAGGATACTTGGACTGGCTGGAGCATCCCTGGAGGTCTTTGCTAAGTTACCTGATTGATCACTTTGCAATCGAGAAGCAGGTTGAGCATCTAGAGCAGTGCTTCGACCTGGACTACTCCGATTCCACTGCCTATCCGGATTTCTGGCAGCGTGTCTGGAATGTGCTGAATCAACCATTGGGAAGTGGGCGATCGCTGGATACGCATCCAGAACCCGATGTCAAGCAGATTTCAGATCAGGATGGTCATACCTGGTGGCAGGCATACGATCCGCTGACCGGGCAAACCACCTATCTGGACTCGGAAGAAGAAGTTTTAATCTGGCTCGAAGAACGGCTTTATTTTTAAGCTTTGGGGATCATCCTGGTGAGCAAAAGCCCTGTGAGCTAAAGAGTTTCATGGATCGGTTGGTTGTTAGAACAATGATTGGCATGCAAATTAATTGGACGGCTTTAGTATTAAAGTGAAGCACTCGCCATTGCATCGACCTGTACCCGGTAAGTCCAGAATGACCGATCATCCCTCCCAGCCAGTTTTATCATTGTGCATGATCGTCAGAAATGAGAGCAAAAACCTGGCGCGGTGCTTGTCTAGCGCCCAACCCTATGTAGATGAGATAGTGGTTGTTGACACAGGTTCCCAGGACAACACGCTGGAAATTGCAGCTCAGTTTGGAGCAAAGCTGGACTATTTTGAATGGTGCGATGACTTTGCGGCAGCGCGAAACTATTCCCTGACCCAAGTTTCGGGTGAGTGGATTTTGCACCTGGATGCCGA
This sequence comes from Kovacikia sp. CALU 1929, assembly GCF_056784235.1. Taxonomy (NCBI): domain Bacteria; kingdom Bacillati; phylum Cyanobacteriota; class Cyanophyceae; order Leptolyngbyales; family Leptolyngbyaceae; genus Kovacikia; species Kovacikia sp. CALU 1929. The sequence goes on along the minus strand of NZ_JBXBCF010000065.1, from coordinate 323,878 downwards.
TGAGGAACTGGTTGTTGAAGACCCTGACTTTCGCCAGCAACTAATTAACCAGCCAGACACGCTGGCATTTGCCATCTCCCGCAACGATGTCAATGTACCAGAAGCGGCGTTTCTGGGTGGGTTTCATGTCCGTCTATTTCGCAATCTACCGGAGTTTCGCTACGTTAACCGTTACCATGAGCAGCTTCAATATGGAGGCGATCGCCCACTGATTTACCAATACCTCCAGGGGATCAAAATCCTCCACCACGGTAACAGCGATGCAGTTGAGTTGCGTCAGAAAACCCTCACCCGCGAAATCCCCATCCTGGAATCGATTCGCCAGCAGGAAGGTTTAAACTTCTGGCTACTGGACTGCCTTGCCCGCAATTATCTGCGTACCGATCAACTCGACAAAGCCGAAGCCTGCTACCAGGAAGCCTTTGATCGGCTCCTACCTCACCTGCTCAGTGGCGAGAAACCAGATGAGTTTTACTGGTTGCCCACCTTGATGCACTTTATGGCACTCCAGGCATTAGATCGCAGTGATGTAGAAACTGCTCGAATGCTTAACCAGCGCGGGTTAGAGTGGTGCCCCAATCATATGCCGTTCAACTACCTGGCAGGGCATTTACTACTCGATTTAGGCTTTCCCCTGGGTGCCGTTGCCTACTTTGAACACTGCCTCCACCTGGCACAAACTACCCATTTCTACAACAGCGAACCCTTTGAACGCAGCCTGCTTGATGTCGATCCTGCCTGTGGTCTGGGTCTTGCTTACCTGCAACTGAACCAGCGGGAACAAGCGATCGCCGCCTTTGAACTGGCACTGTCGTTTGATCCCAATTGCGAAACCGCCCAACATCACCTGCAAAACCTTCAGCGCTCAGCAGAATCATCCAAATAAGGCAAATTGAATCGCACTGAAATTACGATTTCTTTACCAAACTGGCGCAAATAAGGTGAAATCGTGTCAAGAATTGTTAAGCACTAAAAAATATGAACTCATCGCGTTTGGGTTGCTTCCCTGATTAAAGTGAAAACAGTTAGAGCAAAGCCATTTGGGCAGATGCCTGAAGTTGTAAGGCAACGATTTTCAGAGCAGCTTCCTTATTCAGGCATTCTGTAAGCCTACGGGCTTAGATTTTGTCCATTGACTCAAATGGCGTGTAGATTGATTGCCCAAACACACCCTATTGTTGGTAGGTAGAAGAATCTTATGCAGGACAAACTAACTAGCATCGTTGAACAATATGATCTCACGGGTCAGTTTTTGAATGGGGATGGGATGAGTTCTCTAAAGGACTTTCTCAGCAGCGGAGCAGACCGAGTACAGGCATCAACCTTGATTAGTTCTAATGCTGCTGAAATTGTCAAAAAAGCAGCCAGTCAATTATTTGAAGAACAGCCTGAATTGTTGAAACCGGGCGGCAATGCCTATACAACCCGTCGTCATTCGATGTATTTGCGAGATATGGGCTATTTCCTGCGCTATTGCAGCTATGCATTAGTGGTAGGAGACAATAGTGTTCTCGATGAGCGACTGTTGGCTGGTTTACGGGATATGTTCAACTCTTTGGGAATTCCACTTGGACCCACCGCTCGCAGTATTGAACTGATGAAAAATATTGTCAAGGAGAAATTAACCGCAGCCGGTGTTAAGGACACGACCTTTGTGGATGAACCATTTGACTATGTAGTACGCGAGATCAGCGAAAACGATCTCTAAGGAGATTTCCGATAAAGACTATACCGAAGCCAGCGTAGGATGGGCAGAGTGTGCGTCCCCATCACCAAACGTTGAAGCGGATGGGCACGGGTAAAGCCGTTTGCCCATCCTACAATGGCTGGGTGGTTTCTTCCCTGGAAATCGCCTAAGATGATCTTTTAAAAAACTACCAATGTAGGATAGGCAAAGCTAGACATGCCCATCTGCCATGGCTCCTTGCGATAGGCACGGGTAAAACCCTTTGCCCATTCTACGTTGGTGATTCTACATGAACGACTTTTGGAACCAGGTGCTGAACTTTGCCGAAACCACCACGCATCAGGTCGGAAATCGGCTTTTACAAGACTTTAGCCAGGTGCAGGCAGCCCAAAAGGCAGATGGCAGTCTAGTTACTCAGGCGGATCGCTGGTCAGATGAGGAGTTAAGACGGGCGATCGCCCAAGCCTTTCCCGCCCACGGCGTTCTCAGCGAAGAAGCGGAACATATCTTCCCCGATAACGACTGGTGCTGGGTAATTGACCCTGTAGACGGCACCACCAACTTTGCCAGAGGCTTACCCCTCTGGGGCATCTCTTTAGGATTGCTTTACCGGGGCACCCCCGTTTTTGGCTATGTCCACCTGCCTCCCTTGAACCAGTCCTTTCACGGCTACTGGTATGGCAACTCTGGACTGGCAGGACCCACCGGAGCATTCCTTAACCATCGCCCGATTCAGACCAGTGCAGACGACGTTTCCCCTAACCACTTCTTCAACATCTGTGCCCGCAGCACCTCGGTTCTGAAAAATCCCTTACCTGCCAAAATCCGAATGCTAGGCGTAGCCACCTTCAACCTACTCTCCGTTGCCGCGGGTTGGTCTCTGGGGGGCGTGGAAGCCACTCCCAAAATCTGGGATATCGCAGCCGTCTGGGCAATCACCCAGGCTGCCGGTGCTGTCTGGACTCCCTTAGAACCTGACCCAATTTTTCCGCTCAAACCCGGTCAGAACTATAGCCGCCGCGCTTATCCAACCCTGGTGGTCAGTAAACCCGAACTTGTGCCAACATTCCTGCCCTTTGTCCAGGAATTGAACGCCCCTATTTAACTACTACGGCTGCCTTGACATCTGCTGGCGTGAGAGCATACCTCGGAGGTTTTCAAAACCTCCGAGGTCTAAGCCTGCACCTGACACCTCTATATCTCCCTTCCTTTTCCCTCTTCCCGTAAAATGCTATTCGGGGAGCAGAGTTGACTGAAAAGGGTGAAGGATATACGGCTTCGCCGTTCCCGAAGGGTAGGCTTAAAGACTAAAGGCTGAATGTTTGAGTCTGGCACCCTGTACCCTACACCCTATACCCTGTAACCTATACCCTAATAGCTCGCTAGTTTGGAGAACTGCTGTGGACTTAACCCGTATTCCTGCCCAACCGAAACCCGGTTTGATAAATGTCCTGATCGAGATTCCTGCCGGGAGTAAAAATAAATATGAGTTCGATAAGGATCTGAACGCTTTTGCCCTCGATCGCGTTCTTTACTCCTCTGTGCAATATCCCTATGACTACGGCTTTGTGCCCAATACCCTGGCGGATGATGGTGATCCCCTGGATGGGATGGTGCTGATTGACCAGCCCACCTTTCCAGGCTGTGTCATCCCTGCTCGCCCCATTGGCATGTTGGAAATGATTGATGGCGGCGATCGCGACGAAAAGATTCTCTGTGTTCCCGCTAAAGACCCCCGCTATGTCCAGGTCAAGTCGCTGAATGACGTTGCCCCCCACCGCCTGGATGAAATTGCGGAATTTTTCAGGTCTTATAAAAACTTGGAGAAAAAAGTAACCGAAATTCTGGGCTGGAAAGATGTAGACCTGGTTATGCCCCTGGTAGAGGAATGTATTAAAGCAGGTAGTAAGTAATGGGACAGTAGGTTTTTGCCCACTGCTCACCATTCACAATCTCTCCTTTTCATTCTCTGTCCGTAGTCAGCCGTCCGCTGTGCTTCTGCCGCCGACCCAATTGGCTACGGGCTTATTCTTTTCATTTTCAGCTTCTACTCGATAAATTGGTATAAAAGCCTGTTTAAACAGCCTTTTGTTAAAGCCTAGCCCTAACCCAGGAAGCTTTCGGATAGGCTTTAAAAGAGCTTCTTTACAACGTCATAAATTCATAACTATTCCTGACTATTGCAAAAAAGCCTGGTATACACAAATTAGCAAGTCACGTCAACCCACTCATGGGCGAACATAGAAGAATAGGTTTGTGCATCCTTCTGCCCGACACCTCTCCCTACCATGCAACGAACGATCCTCCTATCAAAGATACATAATTGCACCCTAACTGCTGCCAACTTGAACTATGTGGGTAGCATTAGTGTTGATGAGACGATATTGAACGCAGCGGGAATCCTTCCCTATGAACAAGTTCAAGTCGTGAACGTGGCAAATGGTGAACGCCTGATCACCTATGCGATCGCTGCTCCCGCCAGGTCGGGGGCAGTAGAGCTAAATGGGGCAGCGGCTCGCCTGGGAATGCCCGGTGATCGCATCATCATCATGACCTACGCCCAGCTTTCTTCGGAAGAACTAAAAACCCATTCTCCCAAAGTTGTCCTGGTAGACAGCCATAACTGCTTGGTAGAAGTCCGACAGTACACCGACCTGTTAAATGAAAAGCACCTGACCAACAATGGCAAACCTTGACTCACCAGCACAGAACACCCAGGCTAAATCTGGAGAAATGGAAGATATGAGCCAGCATCCAGACTTTGTAGTTCAGTTTTGGGGCGTCCGTGGCAGTATTCCCGCTCCTAGCAGCAAAACGGTGCGCTACGGCGGCAATACTTCCTGCGTTGAGATGCGGGCAGCAGGGAAACGGCTGATCTTTGATGGCGGCACCGGACTGCGGGTTTTGGGAGAACATCTGATTAAGCAGATGCCAGTAGAGGCATATATGTTCTTCACTCATTCCCATTGGGACCATATTCAAGGCTTTCCCTTCTTCAAACCAGCCTTTATCAAGGGCAACTGCTTTCATATCTATGGGGCGATCGCACCCAATGGTGCCACGATGAAGCAACGGTTGCATGACCAGATGTTGCATCCTAACTTTCCGGTGCCGATGCAGGTTATGCAATCTGACCTCAAATTCTATGATTTGTTCCCCGGCGATGTGATGAAAATCGACGACATTACAATCGAAACCGGACCCCTCAACCATCCAAATACGGCAATGGGCTACCGCGTCACCTGGCAGGGACGCACAGTTGTTTATGCAACGGATACGGAGCATTTTCCTGATCGGATGGATGAGAATTTACGCTATCTCGCCCGCGATGCCAATGTTTTGATCTACGATGCCTGCTACACCGATGAGGAATATCACGACCCTAAATCTTCCAAGGTTGGCTGGGGGCATTCAACGTGGCAGGAAGCCGTCAAACTGGCAAAGGCAGCAAACGTCAAAAAAGCCGTCATCTTTCACCACGACCCTAATCACACTGACGACTTTCTGGACGAGGTGGAAGCACAGGTGCAGTCAGTGTTCCTAAACAGCATCCTGGCAAGGGAAGGGATGATTTTGCCCGTAGTTTAGAGTATGTTTCTCTTTCTTTCAAAACTGCTGCCACTTTTTCTCTACCCATTGGGGTTGACCTGCCTGCTACTATTCCTGGGACTGGTCATAGTCTGGAAGCGTCCTCGACTGGCAGCGCTGCCCATTGGACTGGGATTAGTCATTTTGTTGGCAGGAAGTAACGCCTGGGTCAGTAACTGGCTGGTGCGATCGCTCGAATTCCAAAACCTTCCTACGACCGAAGTACCCACAGCAGAGGCGATTGTTGTTCTTGGCGGTGGCACAAAACCCCAGTCTCCACCCCGCCCCTGGGTAGAGGTCGGGGAAGCGGGCGATCGCGTTCTCTACGGCGCAAAACTTTACCGGGATGGCAAAGCTCCCTTAATGATTCTGAGCGGTGGTCGGATTGATTGGCGGGGCGGTGGTCGCTCTGAATCTGCTGATATGGCAGAGCTGGTTCAGGGAATGGGGGTGCCCAAATCTGCCATTTTGCAAGAACCCAACTCCCACAACACCCGCGAGAATGCTGTCAATGTGAAGCAGATGATGGAGTCGAAAGGAATTCGCCGGATTCTGCTGGTGACTTCCGCCATGCACATGCCGCGATCGCTGATGGTTTTTAAGAAACTGGGAATTGAGGCGATCTCCGCCCCAACTGATTTTTTTACCTCTCAGCAAGATTCATCGGAACTCGGCACTAGCCCTGAAGCCGTCATTTTGAATCTGCTGCCTGATGCGGAGTGGTTGCTCCGTACAACCCGCGCCCTGAAAGAATATGTCGGTATTGGGGTTTACTGGTTACGGAGATGGGTATAAAGCACCAGTGATTTATACCTTGACGACAAAGTTTGAGTTCCATAGGTATAGACGGTCGGTAAAGTTCTTTGTGCTGATATAGGCATTGCCAAAAATAGAAAGCTAAATTAGAGCGGCGATCAAAAATTTCCGGTTGCAATCTTGAATCGTTACGCTGATTGGGTTCATTGCCCTTTCATTACCCTATACGACCATCAACTGATATGGATTCTCAAAACACTCAAGCACAAGAGATCCGGCGGCGAGAGAAAGAACTGCAAGAACGGGAACATGCCCTGCGTCTGCGTGAACTGGAAGCAGAACTTTACCAACAGCCCCAGGCAACCGAACCACCCATTTCCCCCACCCAAAAACATTCGTCGGAACGTGCCCTAAACCCACGCTTTAGCCAGGTCATCAAGGTTGTCAAATTTTTGGGCATTGTGGTCGCCGTGGTGATCGCTCTCCAAATTGCCAAATGGCTTGCCGGAGCGGTTCTGGTAGGGGGCATTGCCTGGGTAGCCTATAAGCTCTTATTTGAGAAAGAACGTTCCAAACACTGACCGGAATTTTCCACTTAGGGAGTGATTCATGTCCATAGAGCGCACGCTTCTGACTTGAGATCACCTCTTAACAAGACCTCCACGAGTCAAACCCCCATGCAGAATTGGTCCTGGATTCCCGTGCCCCGTTCCTGGGTGATTGCGATCGCCGTCATTCTTCTCATGGCTGGCTTTCAGCATCTTTTAGGCTATCTCTGGTGGCTGATCAGTTGGTTGATCACCATTTTCCCCAGGTTTATCTATATCCTTTATCTTCTGATCACCTTCAGCCCCATCGTGCTGATTGCCTGCCTCCACCACTGGCTCCACCAGTTGCTAGATCAGTTTTTCCCGGAGAGCCGCCTGCCCAATCGAGAAACCGCAACGGGTGGTTTTCCCGGACTGATGAGCTGGTGGGAAGGTCTTTACGGCTGGCTGGTGAACCACCTATCCATCATTTTTAGCTGGGTAGTATTAGGTATCTTTCTACCCTTCCCCAGCACTACGTCCGTCCTGCAATTCAGCCCCTGGAGCCTCACCAACCTCCTGAACCAGGTAAAACCATTTTTTATCATCACACTCCTGCTCCAAATTATCTTTGCTGCCTTGTTCTACCAGTTCGCATACAACTTCCAGCAACATTTAATCGCCAGTGGAAGAAGGGATTAGGCAATAAATGACCAATGACCAATGACCAATGACCGACTACCCCTCACCCTCACCCTCAAAACTCTTAACTCTTAACTCTTTCCCTCCCCTCACCCCTCTCCTCCATGAAAGTCGAAACCACCAGCTTCCTGAATGACCTCGATCGCGTTGCCCGGGCACGCCAGCGGATTGCCGATCATCTTGGCAAGATTGCAGAAACACTGACTCAGGCTGAACTGGATGGAGCAAAGGCATCCGGACAGTTGGGTTTGGAACGGGAGATTGAAGACATTGCCACTGCCAGTAAAAATCTGCGGCAGGGTGTGTTTCGTCTGCTGATCCTGGGGGATATGAAACGGGGCAAAAGCACGCTGCTAAATGCACTTCTGGGTGAAAATCTGTTGCCCAGCGATGTGAACCCCTGTACGGCATTGCTGACGATTCTTCGGTACGGTCCAGAAAAGACGGTAACGGTTCACTTTAATGATGGAAAACCACCAGAGCAGATTGATTTTAAGAGCTTCAAGCAGCGTTACACGATTGATCCAGAGGAAGCCAAGCAACTAGAGCAGCAGAAACAGCAGGCATTTCCCGATGTCAGTCATGCGGTGGTAGAGTATCCCCTGCCCTTGTTGGAGAAGGGAATTGAGATTGTGGACAGCCCCGGATTGAATGATACGGAAGCCCGAAACGAGCTTTCCCTGGGCTACATTATTAACTGCCATGCTATTCTGTTTGTCCTGCGGGCATCCCAACCCTGCACCCTGGCAGAGCGCCGTTACCTGGAGAATTACATCAAAGACCGGGGCTTGTCGATTTTCTTCTTGATTAACGCCTGGGATCAGGTGAAAGAGGGACTGATTGACCCGGATGATCCAAAGGAACTGGCAGAGGCGGAAGGGAAACTGCGGAAGGTCTTCCACACCAATCTGGCAGAGTACTGCATTGTGGATGGTGGGGATATGTATGATGAACGGGTGTTTGGCATCTCGGCAATTCAAGCACTGCGCCGTCGAGTCAAAGATCCGGCAGCCTCCCTGGAGGGAACCGGTTTTCCAGAATTCATGGGAGCCTTGAATACGTTTCTGACTCAGGAACGGGCGATCGCTGAACTTCGCCAAGCCAGAACCCTTGCCCGTCAGGCATTTACCCGTGTCCGGGAAGCGATCGAACGGCGTATTCCTTTACTGGATCAAGATGTGGAAGAACTGAAGCAGCGAATTAGTTCAGTGGAACCCCAGTTCAGCCAGTTAAGCGAGATTCGGGATGAGTTTCGGGATGAAATCCGCAAGATGCGGGACCGGAAAGCAAGGGCGATCGCCGATTCCTTCCGCACCTACGTCCTTAATCTGGAAAACACCTTTGAGCAAGACTTTCTCCGTTATCAACCCCCCGATCTCCAGTTCCTCGATTTCTTCAGCGAAACTAAACGGGAACAGTTCGGGGCTGCTGCGCAAGAAGCATTCCAGCAATACGTGAACGACAAGTTCTTTGCCTGGACGGTCACGGCTGAGAAGGAACTGAACGATGCCTTTTTCCAACTCTCGACCAGTGCCGCCAAATATGGCGCATCCTACGTTGAAGTCACTGACCAGATTACCGAAAAACTAACCGGGCAGAAAATCCAGACACGGGCAAACCTGGGAGCCGAAGATGATGGCACCCCTGGCTGGGCAAAGTGGGCGATGGGATTATTCTCCCTGGCTGCTGGTAACTTTGCTGGTGTAGCGTTGGCAGCTTCAGGCTTTGACTTTAAGAGCATCATGCTCAACTTTTTCACGGCTGCGGGGGTTTCCCTGATGGCTGCCTCCATTTTTGGTGTGATGATGGGACCTATTACTTTCGCCCTGATAGGGTTAGGCGTTGGCGCATTGCAAGCCGACCATGCCCGTAAACACTTCACTAAAGCAATCAAGAATGAACTGGTCAAACATTTACCCCAGGTCGCTCAGGACCAGTGGCAACCTATCTACAGTGCCGTTCAAGAATGCTTTGACACCTACGAGCGGGAAGTGGTCAATCGCGTCAACGATGATATCCAGGGGCGCAAAAGCGAACTGGATAACCTGCTGAAGCAAAAAGAGTCCCAGGAAATCAACCGCACTGCCGAACTCAACCGTCTACAGAGCATGGAGAAAACCATTTCCAGCGAATGTCAGAGCCTTGAATTGGAGTATCAGACCCTTCTGTCGGCTTAGTGCTATGCCGGTGCACCATTGGCAAAGCGAATTTTGAGGTAATCTTCCTCCATTCTCGCGCCGGAGGGTTGAAGGGCTGCTAGTGCCTGCGGTAGAACCAGGTTGCGCCGGTGGTTACCAATGCGAATATTAAGTTCATCCCCAGTCTTGCTCAACTCAATCTGGTTTTTGGCAATTCCGGGCAGGTAAAGCTCCAGGCTGTAATGCTGTTGCTCCTGAATCACCCGTAAGGTTGTTTCCTTATAATAAACCTGGGACGGATCTTCACCGTTGGCATAGAGGGTTTCTTTCAGCCGATCGAGTGCCTCTAGACCGCACATTTCTTCGGAATACAGAGGCACTTCTTTGATCGGCAGCGGTGAGAAATTATCGTAAATCTCCTGCTTATGCTGTTGCTGCGATTCCTTCCAGCGCTTGAAGAAGGGGTCGGTGACGACATCGGGAATAATCCGGTTGGCAATCACCAGGTCAGTTCCGACGTTGTAAAGGCTGAGGTAGGCGTGGGCACGGAGGGATTCTTTGATCACCATTTTTTCTGGATTCATGACCAGCCGCACAGAGGTCTGGGTCGGGTCGGTCAGGATCTTTTCCAGCGCCTCAATCTGCTCATAAAACTCATAGGGAGCGTCCATTACCTCTTTGTCGGGTAGGGAAAAACCGGCGATCGGTCTAAAAATTGGTTCTACCAGAGGACGCAGGGCAACAGAAATCCCTTGAAATGGTTTGTAGAAGCGGCGCATGTACCAGCCCCCTACTTCCGGAATGCTTAACAGACGCAGGGCAGTGCCAGTGGGGGCAGAGTCAATAATCAGCACATCATATTCGCCTTCGTCGTAATGGCGCTTCATCCGGACTAGACCAAAGATCTCATCCATACCGGGCAGGATTGCCAGTTCTTCTGCCTGGACTCCTTCTAAACCGCGTGCCTGCAAAACCTGGGTAATGTAGCGTTTGACGGCACCCCAGTTGCCTTCCAGTTCCATCAGCGCGTCAAGTTCGGCTCCCCACAGGTTGGGGCGAACGGGTTTGGGGTCGTGCCCCAGTTCCATGTCAAAACTGTCTGCCAGAGAGTGGGCAGGGTCTGTGCTCAGGACGAGGGTTCTGTAGCCCAGCTCGGCACAACGCAGTCCCGTGGCGGCAGCAACAGAGGTTTTTCCAACGCCTCCTTTTCCCGTCATCAAAATTACGCGCATGGATGTCGAAGCCCCTTCCTGAGAATTATTTACATTCTTTTACTTTAGTAGACTCTTACAGAAATGGGGCACAATTCCAGGTTTTACAGACTGTGTAGCAGGTGTGCCTGGTTGATGATTATCCTTGTTATGCGGTTCTCAGTTGGATGGAATACAGTAGGGTGGTTGTCCAAGACTGGTTACCCGATCACCGACTATGAAAGAGCCACAAGTGGGGGCGAGTCAGTCGTGCCAGGATGGGAAGACTGACTCAACGGCGGCGACTGACGCGAAAACAGTCATTATGCTCACTCATTACAAGGCACTCGCGCCGATGGAAACCGTCCAGATGGACAGAGCAAGAATGTGACGATGATTGGTGGAGTGTCGATAATTGGTGGAGTGTCATTGGATTCACCGCCTACTTACTGGTATAGGGGGCGCTGTCCTCGAACGGGTGAGTGGGTTCAGTTGCCTCGGACTCGGTTCGTAGAGGCGATCGCAGAGGCTCTGATGCAAGACCTGGCAGCGGATGGGCAGTATGCTGCTGAAGGCAAGATGTATGGGGTGTTGCTGGTAGAAACGGCATCGGGTGAGAAGGAAGTTCTGAAGGCGTTTTCTGGACTTTTACAGGGCAAGAGTCAGGTTGAGGGATGGGTGCCGCCGATTCCGGGACGGGAACAGATTGAGCAGGAAGAAACCCGCACTCTGGCACGGTTGGAGGAACTTAAGCAAGAACTGATGGTATTGCAGAAAATTCCAGAGCGATCGCGCTATGCCGATCTGTCCAGGGAGTCTGAAGTTCACCTACAGCAGCTTTCTACCCAGCACTCTCAACGCAAACAGGAACGCCAGCACCAACGTCAGACGTTACTTTCCACCCTGACTGGAGAAGCTTTAGCAACCGCGCTTGCGTCACTTGACGACCAGAGCCGCCGGGATGGTATGGAACGGCGAGACTTGAAGCGGCAGCGAGATCAGGTATTGCAACCGCTGAAACAGGTGATTGACCAGGCAGATGGACGTATGCGGGATTTAAAGCAACAGCGCCAACAGGCATCCCGCCAACTTCAGGCTGAAATGCACGCCCACTACTGGTTGACCAATTTTGCCGGGTTGTCCCTTCCGTTGCAGCAATTGATCGGAGGAGCGATGCCGACGGGGACTGGCGACTGTTGTGCCCCCAAGTTACTCCACTATGCCGCAACCCATCACCTTAAACCGTTGGCAATGGCAGAGTTTTGGTGGGGACCGCCCGGTGTTAGGGGTGATAAGGTGCCGGGAGAATTCTACGGGGCGTGTGCAGAACGGTGTCAGCCATTGATGGGATTCCTGCTGTCAGGATTGGTGGATCGGAGTGACCAGACGGTTACTCCGATCGCCCTTCCCATCGTCTATCAAGATGAATGGTTGATTGCGATTGAGAAGCCCCCCGGGTTGCTTTCGGTGCCCGGTCGTTACCGCGATCGCCAGGACAGTGCCCTGAATCGGTTACGCGCTCTCCTCCCCGATGGCATAAAGCTGATGGCAGTGCATCGGCTGGATCAGGACACCTCTGGGATTCTCCTGTTTGCCCGTGACTTGCAGACCTATCGCCAGCTCAGCCACCAGTTTCAGGCGCGGCAGGTGCGCAAGGTCTACGAGGCAATGGTTACCGGGGTGGTTGAACCAGAATCGGGGGTGATTGAACTGCCGCTCTGGGCAGACCCCAGCGATCGCCCTTACCAGAAAGTGGACTGGCAGCGTGGCAAGCCTAGCACGACCCAGTTTCAGGTGCTTGCCAGGGAAGCTAGTTTGACTCGCGTGGAATGGGTTCCGTTAACGGGAAGAACCCACCAGATTCGAGTTCATGCGGCGGCTGAGCAGGGATTAGGAACTCCCATTTTGGGCGATCGCCTGTATGGAGGTAAGGGCGCAACCAACCGATTGCATCTACACGCCAGGGAACTCTGGATTGCCCATCCCCAATCCAACCAATGGCTCCATCTCAAAACAGCAACCCCCTTCTAAGCCATTGAATCATTCCCTCGTTTTCCTCGTTACAAGACTCTACCTTGTAACGCAAGCCAGGAGGCTCTGCCTCTAAGGTAAGTGGTGCTGAATAGCAATATGAATTGGAACGGAATTTCAGTTCATACAACTCCTAATTCATACCCAAAATCAGCAACGCCCTACGGTAAGGTAGGGCAAGGAGGCAGAACCTCCCAAACAGCATTCCCAGGCAAAGCGTGGGAACAAGGTAATCCGCTTCAAGGAATTGGATCATGGCATGGTTAGAACTGAGTCTGAATGCCACCCACGAGGCAGTGGATTGGGTCAAAACTCAACTTTCTGCAACGGATTACATTCACGCGATTGAAGTAACTGCTTACTCTCCTGCGGAACCAGTTTCCTCGCCCCATCTGGATGAAGTATGGGCATTTACCCTGCGGTTCTACTTACCAGATGATGCAGAGGCAAATACTCGCCTGAACAATGTGTCCAATCTGCTTTCTTCCCTATGCCGCACTGGCTTGACCTCTGCCCTGCAAATCGCGGTTGTAGAAGAGAAACCCACCGATTCAGCAGTTCCTCTGATTCATCGGATTGGCAACCGATTTGCGATACTGCCCCCTGACATGTCCTACCCATCAGAGTCATCGACCGAAATTCCTATCCAGCTAGGGAAAACGCTTTCCTTTGGCAGTGGCTTACATCCGGCAACCGTCCTGATCCTGAAGCTGATTGAACGATACGTGGCAGCCCCAATGCATGCCCTGGATCTGGGCTGTGGTTCTGGAATTTTGAGTGTGGCAATGGCAAAACTGGGGGCAACCGTCCTTGCCCTCGACAACGATCGCCTCGCGGTAGAGGCAACCCAAGATGCCCTTGTCAGAAATGGGGTTGATCAGCCAGTAACGGTGATGGAAGGGAGCCTGGGACAGGGAAGCGGAATGGGGCACTGGATGGGATTGAACACGATCGAGGCGGTGCCTACAATTGAACCCACTGCCACCTTTGATGTGATTGCTGCCAACATTTTGGGACGAATGCACATGACCCTTGCCCAGGACTACCGAAAAGCGTTGCGTCAGACAGATTCCAGTACCGGACTGTTAATCACCTCCGGGTTCACCACTGACTACGAAACCGAACTAAATAACGCTTTCACCGAAGCCGGATTTGAAGCGGTGGACTGTGAACGCTTCAATGAGTGGATCGCACTCGCTCATCGTCTGAAGGATTAGACGTTCTCGCCCGCAGTGGTCTTCGTCTGATGCTGCTGAATACCAGGAATGCCAGTAAGGCGATCGCTGCTACCGCCGCCGTCATCCAGATGGCAGGCTCATCAAATTGGCGAATGGCGATCGCCACATATGCCCAGACAAAGACCAGCGTGAAGGCAAGATCCAGCCGTTGAAAGGTGGCGATCGCCGCAATAATTGCACTCACCACAATCATCCCGGCTGTCCAAGCCTCTGGACTGATACCCGCCCGATCCCAGTCTGTGCGGTATAGAGCCGCCGCAACATTGACGATCGTTGCCACCGAAATCCAGCCCAGGTAAACGCTAAAGGGAATATGGACAAACCATTTCTGCGATCGCGTTATCCGCGTTCTGCCAATATCCAGTAGTAGATAAATCCAGATCAGTGGAAACAAAATCGCCAGCATTGCAAAGACGGATTCCCAAAACTGACGCAGGGTAAATAAATAAATCCAGGCAATTTGAGCAATGGAAGCGATAATCAACAGAATATCTACTTTTCGTAGGATTCTGTCTCCTTCGCGCACAGGGCGAAACTGATAAATGCTGTAGGCAATCAAGCCAACATAGATCAAGCCCCAAATTGAAAAGGCATAGTTTGCAGGAATGATTTGCACCCCTTGAAGCAGGGTATTGGCAAGTTCACCCACATTCGCCCCGCCTGGGGGATTCAAATTAAATAGGGTGTTAAATACAATCGTGGCAATGACAACGATGGGAGTGGCGATCGCCAATAGGGTTCCAACACTAGAAGTTTGTGTATCTGATTTCATAGCCATTCAGCAGGATAAGTATACTGATACTCCCCTGCATTCTAGAGAAAAACACCCATCCTCAGTTGGATATTTTTATGTACCTGCAAATTTGAAGATTGCAGGACATTTTTACCCTCTAGTTTTAGAGGATGTTCTTCTCCAAGTTGATGAACTGAGGTGGTCCTCAAAAATTGGACAGGAGGTTAAGCTCTGAACAGCCCTCAAGCTGGTAGGAGGAGTTCATGAGTCACAAACGTAAACAATACAGCACTCAATTCAAAGCCAAAGTCGCCGTAGAAGCCATCCGAGGCGAGAAAACGGTGGCGGAGTTGACCAGCTAGTACGAAGTGGAGCCGACGATGATCAACAACGGGAACCGACAGGTGTTGGAGGAAGCCAGCCGTCTGTTTGAGAAGGGGAGCGAGTCGACGAAAGCCAATGAGAGAGCTAGCCCAAATCAATGAGTTGTATCGGCAGATTGGGCAATTGAAGGTAGAACGGGATTTTTTAGCCAGCCGGTCAGCACCGTTGGGACTGAAGAACGAAAAGCCCTGGTAGTGCCTGACAGATAACCTGTGGATTCCAACAGATGACTGCTTGGCGGTCAGTGTGTGTGGGCTTTGTTAGACCTGAAAAGTAGAATCTACTTGTTCCGTTTCAACGTTGCTGAGGGTAGTTCGCCAAACATCTGATGATAATCATGAGCAAAGTATCCCAGGTGATAAAAGCCAAACTGAGATGCAATGTCTGTAACAGTTTTTTGGCTTGGGTTAGCCGCTTTCAAAGCACGGGAGACACTTTGCAGCCGTAGCGTTTTCAAGTAAGACATTGGACTGGTCCCGAAAATTTCCTGAAACCCATAGCAGAGGGCACGACTACTCGTTCCCAGAGCTTGACACAAATCCATAAGCGTCAGTGGTTGGTCGATGTGGGTTTGCATATAGTCATTGGCTTGTTTAACCAGGTGTGATCGCCGAAAAACTTTGGCAGAGGACTTCAACGGTTCTTGCTGTGCAGGTAGTGCGGTGATGAGTAGAGGCAAAAAATCTCGGAAAATCAGTTGTTGAAAACTTAGCTTGTAGAGTAATGAGGACTGCTGGTGCAACAAATCATGCAGTTGATTCAAATACGTTCGCAAAGGTGATAGAGACTCAGGTATGTAGACATAATTCATTACCAAAAACTTTGTGTTTAAATCCAATCGATCCATCGCTTCGGCACAGGCTTCAAACACATCTTGCCGAACATGAATAGCGCAATGGGTAGAGTTTCCTGGAAATACCAAATTTGCTTCTCGATGTGGATCAAACCCAAATAAAAAATCTTCAGTCACCAAACGGTTATTTGCAATCGCTGGTTGTCCCTGCCCATGCAGGATCAAGGTAAACGTTAAAAAGCCTGAGCATTTGCCTCCAAATGCATACAACCTGCTGTTAACATGATTGAAGTTAAACTGCATTGTCTCAAAGCAAAGAACTCTCGAATTGCAAGCAAAAGGTTGAGCTTCCAACTGAGTCAGCCTGACATCCTCTGGTAGAAATTCTGCAAACTCATCGATATCACCAAAGCTGCGACAGTTGATGATACCTGCTGAGGAGGCATTGAGAGGTTCTATGCTTAAAGGCTCAGCGGAGTCCATAGACATCACCAGACGAAAGTATTTCTGACAGTCTTTCCAGCGAGAATGTTTTCAATTCTTACTATTGTTGAACTTATGTAAGCGACCCTTGATAGCTAAATTTTGTAAACTTGCAATCCTTGGATATTCAATGTTCTAATTTACCTCTACTCTTTCCAAATAGGGAATTATCCGGATCAATCTTGGTTGAGATGGAGCCTTTTGCAAATGAGGAGTGGAAGAACGTGTGGACTCGATACTGGAGCTTAGTGTTTTTTGGCTCAATGATGCTTGGGTGTAGCGCGATCGCCCTATTCCCGACCCAAGCATCTGAGTTAACTTCAGAGAACAGCAAGTTCACTGCATCTACACCCCCGGCGCAATCGTTGGCTCTAGAGAACACGTTTACCGATTTCCAGTCTTTAAATGCCACTTCTGACGAGATGAGCCAAATCACATCTGTTTCTCAGTTGACGGATGTGCAGCCAACTGACTGGGCGTTTCAAGCCTTACAGTCATTAGTCGAACGGTACGCTTGCATTGTGGGTTACCCAGATAAAACCTATCGCGGTAATCGATCGCTGACTCGGTATGAATTCGTAGCTGGATTGAATGCGTGTTTGGATAAGATTCGAGAACTCATTGCTGCTGCAACTGCTGATTTTGTCAAAAAAGAAGATTTAGAAGTTGTTAAAAGGCTACAAGAAGAGTTTGCCGCTGAGTTGGCATCCCTGCGGGGTCGCGTCGGTGCACTAGAGGTGCGGACGGCAACATTGGAGAAACAACAGTTTTCGATGACAACCAAGCTGAGCGGTACTGCGATCTTTGCGGTATCTGATGTGTTTGGTGGCAGTGGCGGAAATGTGGAACCTGTGTTGCAGTATCGCACCAATCTGGACTTGAAAACCAGTTTCACAGGTCGTGATCTGCTGGTCACGAGTCTCATTGCCGGAAATGTGCCAACACTGGGCGTTGGTTTTCCCCTGCCAGGTACTTCGGTTGGCGGGATTACGATTCCCAGTGCAGAGGGAACCCTAGCCTCTCAGTTTGGGGCAAATACTGGCAGTCAACTCACGGCATTGGCGATCGCCTATAACGTGTTTGTCAGCCCCAAGTTGTTGGTTTCGGTGGCAGGGGGTGGGTTCTTACCGTTGTACGCGATCGCGCCCACCCTGAACCCACTGCTGGACGATAATGATGGCGGCACCGGGGCGATTTCTGTGTTTGGTGAACGCAATGCGATCTATGCTTTGGGTGCAGGTAGTGGAATTGGTTTAAATTACTTCTTCAGTCCCCAATTGCGGCTTTCGGCGGGTTATTTGGCTGACGGGTTTGGAGTCAGTAATCCAGAACGCGGCTTGTTTAGTGGCGGGTATTCGGCGATCACGCAACTCACTTGGAGTCCGAGTCAGCAGTTCAGCCTTGCCGGAACCTACATCAACGCTTACTTTCCTCCGGGACGGTTTGGCTTTAACTACAATGCTCTTGGCGTAGCGGGAACTGCCGTTGCCAACACATTAGCGGGGCAAACTCGGTTCACCACTGGACGGCTATTTGACACCGAACCTGTGATTAGTAATTCATATGGGGTGCAGGCGACTTATCAATTCAGTCCCCGCTTTGTCCTGAGTGGTTGGTTTGGAGCCACCTATGCCCGCTTAATCAACGATGGCGAAGGTGAGATCTTCAACTATGCGCTGACCTTTGCCTTTCCAGATCTGGGTCGCAAAGGCAATCTACTGGGACTTGTCGTGGGGGCTGAACCATACTTGAATGACTATGAAGATGGCAATCCTCAATCATTTGAAACAGATATCCCCTTTCATATCGAAGCCTTCTACCGTTGGCGATTGAATGACAATATCTCGATTACACCCGGTCTGATTTGGTTAACCGCGCCGAATCAGGACAACAGCAATCCAGATGAAGTGATTGCGACCCTTCGCATGACATTTAAGTTTTAGCAATTCCCCGGCTCAGGTGACAGTTTGCCAAAGACCAAGTCAGCCATCCCCAGATCTGTCATTTGTGCCATTCAATATAGTGCTCAAAAATAACCATGAAATTCTTCCTCACTGCAATTCCTGAAAAACGTCTGATGACTAAAGGCGTAGGAATTTTGATTACCTTCATTGTGGTGCTGTTTTTAGGGATGCGTGGATGGATGCCATTTGCGATCGCGCAGCAGAAACCACCTCGTCCTCACATCCTCTACATTTTGTCGGATGACCAGGGCTGGAAAGATGTCGGGTTCCACGGCTCTGATATCAAAACACCCAACCTCGATCTCCTGGCACAAACCGGAGCACGCCTAGAACAATACTATGCCCATCCCATGTGTACACCTTCCAGAGCCGCACTCATGACGGGGCGATATCCCTACCGCTACGGACTCCAAACTGCCGTGATTCCCTCAGCGGGTACTTATGGCTTGGCAACCGACGAATGGTTGTTGCCCCAGGCGTTGAAAGAAGTAGGCTACCAGACTGCGATCGTGGGTAAATGGCACCTGGGACATGCCGAGCGCAAATACTGGCCCCTTCAACGTGGGTTTGATCACCAGTACGGTCCGATTCTGGGCGAAATTGACTACTTTACCCATTCGGCGCATGGAACAGTAGACTGGTATCGCAATAACCAACTCGTCAAGGAAGAGGGCTATGTCACCACCCTATTGGGGCAAGATGCAGCTAAGTTAATCCAGGAGCATGATCCCCAAACACCCATGTTTCTGTACCTGGCATTTACCGCCCCCCATGCGCCCTATCAAGCCCCACAGGAGTATCTCGATCGCTACAAATCCATCACCGATCCCAATCGTCGTGCCTACGCCGCTATGATTACGGCAATGGATGACGAGATTGGACGGGTGTTGGCAGCCCTGGACAAACGCGGGATGCGGGACAATACCCTGATTGTGTTCCAGAGCGACAATGGTGGACCGCGATCGGCAAAATTCACAGGCGAAGTGGATACCTCTGGTGGCACGATTCCTGCTGACAATGGTCCGTTCCGCGATGGCAAAGCATCCAACTATGAAGGCGGCACTCGCGTAGTTGCCCTGGCGAACTGGCGAGGACGCATCAAGCCCGCTTCCGTGGTCAACCAACCGATGCACATTGTCGATTGGTATCCGACGCTGACAAGTCTTGCGGGCGCAAAGTCTGATCCGAAGAAACCACTCGATGGCATGAACATCTGGACTGCTCTAACTGGAGGTAAGATCGCTATCCGCAATGAGGTTGTTTACGGCATCGAGCCTTTCCGTGCGGCTCTGCGTCAGGGCGATTGGAAACTGGTGTGGCGAGTTGTGCTGCCCTCCCAGGTGCAACTCTTCAATCTGGCAAAAGATCCTTCAGAGAAGAATAACCTTGCGGATCAGCAACCCGAGCTAGTGTCCAAGCTACAACAACAAATCGAGCAGAAGTCTCGTGAGGCTGTTGCACCACTCTTTCTGAAAGAAGCAGGCAGTGCTGCCAAGAGCGTCATTTTCTCGTCTGTTGCAACGCCCGAAGAAGCAGAGGAGGTCAAGAATCAGCCATAATAACGTTTTTATCAAAAAAGATAAGGTCTAACGACTAAGGTCAGCGGTTGCAGACGACTCGAAACGCCCCAACGATCGCCCGTCAATCCGCTGCCATGACGGGTTAGCTGAGGGGCGCACAGATCGCCCCCAGTACGCCTCACCGACACCCTTCTGGTTGCTTTCGCAATCAACAGGCCAAACTCAAACCATTGCCCTCACTGACTACTTTCTGGGTGCTTTCGCAATTGCAAATAACACTCAAACCACTGCCTTAACCAACAATCTGCTGGGCGATTTCGGACTTGCAAATAACCTTGAAGGACGATGCAAGGTCTGGATGCGGAGCCAGCTAACGACCCCAATCAGCGACGGCAGACAACCTCGAACTCAGCACCAGCAGCTTTTGACCGTCCGTTACCGTGACGTGTAATACCAACTGGAGCGAGCTAAATCGAGCCATTCACACTGACCCGCCACGCGGATGTCCGGATGCTCCTATCCCAGTGCTGGCGATCGCGATATTGAATCAAACAGATCTGCATCGGGAGTATTACAGCAGTCTTTAAATGCGTAGACCACAGCAAAGACGGGGAGTAGGGAGTGGGGAGTAGGGAATCGTGTGGCTGACCTTGCCTGTAGATGTAGTCAGAAGTTCGCTGGATAGGTAACCCGTCCAGTACGCACCAATCATTCGAGGCACCTAAGAATTCGGAGTTGTTTAATCCACAATCCTTAAAGATTGAGTGCCCTGACTAAAACTCCCATAAAACTCACAAAACCAATTAAGATCAGAGCGATACTGACGATCTCAGCCGTATTTGAGCTTTCGTAGGTATAGCGATCGCCCTGGAGTCGTCTCAGCATGTGGCGATGTCCTTTTAATGCCGCAGCCATGCCAAACATCCCCACACTAATGAAGGCTAACCCCACAATGGTAGAAAAGCGGTGGGGGTCAATATACTGTCCAGCACGGGTCGCCTCAATCGCCTTCACAATCGTTGGGATACCAAACCCAAACCCAATCAGGGAAAGGGATGTACGAATCCATGCCATTAAAGTACGATCGGCGGCGGCACGGGTCCGTTCCTTTGCCAATTCATTGTTGAGGTTATAGGGTTCTCGTTCAGCAGAGTCTTCAGGGAGTGGTTGCATAGGATTCACCAAGGTTTTTTGATTAATTCTCTTTTGGGTTGATGAGTGGCACCTGATCGATTTGCTTCGTCGTTGCCATTTCTTCAGCCAGTTCTCTGGAGAGAAAGAAGTTTAGGAAAGTCCGAATGAGTGCGGTTGCTCCCAATTTTCCTAATGCCTCAAAGGATGGTGCAACCGTTGTATTAACAATATCCGACCCAAGTTGAAATTCTAATGCTAAAGATAACCAACGACCAAAGTTGAGTCTGATGTTTGCCAGATCGGGGGAAAGGTTTTGGGGTAATCTGCGATCGAACGAAAACCGTCGCTGATTTTGTCTCAAGACTAACTGCCCGGTTTTGAGCAGACCAACCAGAACGCAGAGAATGGAGATGCTCTCCAGAATTAACTTTAAGCCCCCTGCCAAATTAGCTAGAAGATGTTCCAAATATTCCATAAATTATCCATTTTTGAGCCAACTGTATTCATTGCGACGCCGGAACTTTGCCAAAGCCAGCAGGTTGTTTAGCCTGCCGTTCTTTTTTAGCCAATTGGGGCATAACCTCATCAGCATAGCGTCCCTGGCGCAGCAGTTCTGCCATCATGCGCATCGGTTGATCAATATGAGTGAAGAAGGCTTTGTATCCGACGCACAGGTAGTTCAAACCGGGTTCTCCGGTGGGGGTTTCGATGAAGCGATTTTTAGGACAACCGCCATTGCAGGCAAACCGTACCTCACAGTCCAGGCAATACTGGGGCAGGGTATCTAACTTCGCTTGACCAAACTGACGCTGGCGATCGCTGGCGATTAACTCGATCATGGGAGTTTCTTGGATATTGCCCAATTTATAGTCGGGTTCCACGAAGTGATCGCAGGCATAGAGATCGCCGTTATGTTCCAAGGCTAAGGCGTTACCACAGGTCTTAGAGAAGATGCATACACCGGGTTGCACGCCGACCCAATTTGCCAATGCCGCATCAAAATGTTGAATGAAAACCTTGCCCACATCCCGCCGTACCCACTCATCAAACACACCGATCAAAAACTGACCAAACTGCTCTGGTTTCACCGATCGCTCCGTCACCCGCTTACCCGATTGGATCAAGGTGGAACCATCATCATTCACCCGTTCGATGATGGGAATAAACTGAATAAATTCAGCCCCTAATTCATCCCGAAAAAAGCGGTAGATCTCTAAGGGGCGATCGCCATTTGCCGCATTCACCGTACACAAAATATTGAAATCGACCTGGTACTTTTTCAGGATTTTCCAGCCCTGCATCACCTGCTCAAAGCTACCTCTGCCACGTTTATCAACCCGGTAGGTATCATGCAACGGTTGGGGACCATCGACACTTAAGCCAATTAAAAAATTGTGTTGTTTAAAGAAACGTCCCCAGTCATCATCAAGTTTGGTGCCGTTGGTTTGCAACGTATGAGTGACTTTCTGACCTGGTTTTTTGTGCTTTTCTACCAGGGCAATAGAACGCTGAAAAAACTCCAATCCCATCAGTGTCGGTTCTCCACCCTGCCATGCCACGGTTACTTCAGGCGTTTGGTGGGAGGCTAAAAGTTGCTGAATATACGTCTCCAGCACGTCATCTGCCATTCGGAACTTACTGCCAGGATAGAGCTGCTCTTTGGACAGGAAAAAGCAATACTGGCAGTCCAGGTTGCAGATCGCTCCGGTGGGTTTTGCCAGGAGGTGAAAGGCGGGCGGTGCGTTTTTAGGGAGTGTAAGCATGGCGAATCTTGCGTAGGTGTTTGTGGAACGGGGATTACTGATTAAAGGTCAATGGAGACTTACCCTTGAACCAGGCATAGATGAGAAGGAGGGGCAAGACTGTGTGGAAAATCGCCGCTGGCCACAACAATATGCCGACCCCTACACCGTCGATTCCTAAGTAAATGAGGTAGATCGCGATCAGGATGTTGTAAGTGAGTATTCCTACAACGGCTGAAGCAAAACTTTTAATGTCGGACGATCGCGGATAACAAGCCAATCCCAACGCCAGCAAACCACAGCCAGCTACCCGACCCAACTCGATCCCGGTGCCAGAAGCTCCATCGCCTAGCAGTAGCCAAGCGACATCGGAAGGAACGATGATCAAGGCTAAACCGGTGAGAATTTCGATGGCAGATGCCAGACTGAGCAGTGTTTTGATCACGATTCTTCCTCTCGACGCAAAAAGGCATCAATTCCATCAGCGATCGATTCATAGAAATGGTCAGTGCCGATCGCCGCTTCCGCTCCCGACCGTTTCAGCATGCCCCGGACTCGACTATGCACACGGGCAAATGTCAGCCTGATTCCTTGTTTGTTCAATTCCTGATGCAATTTGATTACCTGCTCAATGCCCGTCGTGTCGATATCGTTCATCGTTTCGGCACTGATGAGCACCTGTTGCACCAGAGAATCAGACTCGGCAATGTAGCTTCGGAGTTGATCAACAAAATGGGGCGCGTTGGCAAACGCCAGTTGAGCATCAAAGCGATAGATCAGCAGACCGGGAATGGTTTCGACATCGGGATGCTGGGTTCGATCCAGATAGACTTCTTTTCCAGGCATTTTGCCCAATACGGCAGTAGGGGGATAGCTGCCGTGCCGGATGAGCTGGAGTAAAGACAAAATCACAGCCAGGGCAATGCCCGGAAACACACCCAGGAACAACTGCCCCAGAAAAGCCGTTAGAAACAGCCGAAACTCTTCCACCCGGATGCGCCGTAACTGCTGGACATAGGCGGGCTTGAGCGATCGCACCATCGCAGCAATCACCAGTGCGCCTAAGGTTGCCTGGGGCAGGTTGCGAAACAGTGGCATCAGCACCAGCAGCGTCAAGAGTACCAGCACCGCATTGACCAGCGACACCACCTGACTGCGCCCCCCTGCTGCCAAAATCACCGAACCCCTCGACAGGCTACCCATACCGACAAAGCCGGAACTCAAGCCAGCCCCCAGATTCGCCGCGCCCAACGCGATCAGTTCTTGATTGGAATTGATCTCTTCCCCTGTGGTTTCGGCGGAGGTTTTTGCGACGGCAATTGATTCGGCATAGCCGACGAGGGCGATCGCTAATGCACCGGGAATTAGCATTTGCAGTTGCGCCAGGGAAATGTTTGGCAGCGTCAGAGGTGGTAATCCGGTTTGGAGTGTACCGACGACGCTCACGCCTTTTGTTTCCAAATCAAACAGAGACACCCCTACAATTGCCACAATCACGGTCACAAGGGAAGCCGGGACTTTTGGTGCAAACCGTGGCAAGCCAAACAACAGCAGCAAACTGAGCGCCCCGACCATTACCGTCATCGGCTGGGATTGGGGCAAGCGGGTCAAAATCGCCCAGAGTTGCCGGAAAAAATAGCCTTTGCCCCCTTCAATGCCCAGCAGTTTCGGGATCTGTCCCAGAATGATGATGACGGCTAATCCCTGAGTGAATCCCTTCAGTACGGGGGTTGCCAGAAAGTTAGCTACCCAGCCCAGCCGCAGCAGCCCAAACAGTACAAAGAATCCCCCCACCAGCATCGCCAGCACTGCTGTCAATCTGACATGCTCACTCGTATTGGCGGCAGCCAAGGCGGCGATCGTGGTGGCAGAGAGTAAAGCCGTGGCGGAGTCGGGACCCACGCTCAACGTCCGGGAGGTGCCCAGAAAAGCGTAGGCAATCATCGCCAGCGGGATGCCATAGAGTCCGGCTACCGCAGGTACCCCCGCAATTCCGGCGTAAGCCAGGGCTTGCGGCACAGTCAACGCCCAGATTGCCAACCCAGCGATTAAGTCCGATCGCAGCCCCGCACGGGGATAGTGGGGTAACCATGCCGCGATCGGCAGGAACTTCTGTAAAGCACCTGGTTGCGATCGCGGACGGGAAAGGGGAGTGAGATTCGCCATTGAAGGACGGGTTTTTCTAAGGGGACTTGCTAAATTGCCAGCGATCGGCAACCGCCTAAATGGGGGACGGTTTCCTCCTAACCTTCATCACCATGAGTGGATTGATCTTGTCTACTGGAAGGCATCGATGTTGAAGTGCGATAGCGAACTTCCCGTTGGGGAATGGGAATTGTAATGTTTGCGTTTTTAAAGGCTTGATTCAAACGCAACCGGAACTCACGGGCGATACTGAACTGCTGTCCAGGCTGGGTTTGAGCGCGAATTTTGAGCAAAATGCCATTCTGGTCAAACTGTTCGACCCCTAAAATATCGGGTTTGCCGATCAGTTGCATGCCCCACACCGGAGCGGTTTGTAGGGTCTGAAAGACTTCCCGCATGATGGTCATGGCTTGTTTAACGTCAGTGCCGTAGTCAACCAGTACGGTGAAATCCATACGGGACCAGTCTTTTGAACGGTTGGTGACACTGGTGATTTCACCATTGCGAAGGGTGATCAATTCTCCCGGAGAACTGCGAATCTGAGTCATTAACAGTCCCATGTTTTCTACTACTCCAGACACCTCTTTTACCGAGACGATATCTCCCATCGTCAAGGCATCCTGCGTCAGCAACATCCACCCAGCCAGGGCATCTTTGATAGACGACTGGAAAGCCAGGGAAGCGGCAAGTCCCAGAACGCCAATTTCCGTAAATAGGGTCAGCCCGGTGGAGAGCGAGAACAAACTGTAGGCTAGAATCAGCGCCACAACTACCAAAAGGATTGTAGTGACTCTCTTCCAAACCGGAGAAAGGATGGGTAATCGCCTGCGGCGGCGTGCAATCTGAGCTGGCGGAAGCTGATCTTCTGTGCCGACCCATTTGATTAATAGCCAATCGATGAAGAGATGGCTGACGATAATTGCCAGCGTAATGCTAAGTCCAATCAGTAACAGTCCGATCGGATGTCTGAACAGCAGGATTCCCAGCGATCGCGTTTGGGGAAAGCGTTGCAGCACCCAGGCTAGACCAACCACCCCAGCTACACCCAGCAACAGTTGTAAAATCCGTTTCTGCCAGGTCTTGCGATCAATTTGGCGTTTCAGGTTAAATAGCTGTTGCTCTTGCTCAGAAACATCCTGGGGCGTATCTCCATCCATTCCAATCAGGCTCTGTTCCTGGGTTAGTAACGCTTGCTGATTATGGTACTCCTGACGCAATTGCCGCCGAACCTGGTTAATCCTTCTTTGCCACCAAAACAAGATCGCGATGAATAGGGTTGCAATCACGCCTCCAATGCTCGCAGCTTGAAGCTGCGAGCGCTGGACAACTGGGTGCCGTTCTTGCACTGCCCGGATCAACCCCTGCCGCATTCGTCCGGCGTACTCCTCAGCTAGTTCGGTTTCTGTCAATCCATAGATTTCAGCATCCAGGGCAGTGACGGTCAAAATGGGTTTGCCCGCTTTGCCATCTAATACCACCTGAACCGCCGTCTGTTGATTCAACTGAGTTGTAATAACTTGCAATGCCCCTGAGTCAATCCGATTCTCGATCAGAGATTGCACCTGGGAATTCAAGCGACTTTCAATCCGCTTGCGCCGGATCTGGAGTGTCCCAAATCCCCATTGACCAGACTCTTGACTTCGCTGAGTGGCGATCGCAAAGAGTGGATGCCCATCCAGGCGAACTGGGGCATAGACCACATCTCCGACCAGCCCATAGGGTCTCCAGCCGAGGGGGTCTTCCAGGTCTTGTGTCCATGCGATCGACATGGGGCTGAGCAACAACCACATGCAGGTCATCAGGCTGATCACTCCGTACTGGAGTTTGCTGGATCTGTGGAAATAAACAAATTTCACAATGACAGAAACTGAAACGGTATTACCGGAGAAAACTGTGTGATTCTGAGGAAATCAAGAGACTGCCTCGTCGGCAGCTAGACGTGCTTCAACCGCTTCCAATACTGCAATCTGAGCCTCTTGCATCGCTGCGGCAGCAAAGATAATCGCGCTGGCAGCATATTCTTCCGTCCGCTCCGCCCGCGAAACCAGTTTTTCGACTTCGCGTTGGGCTTTCCATTCATCTACTTGAGACTTAAGCTCAAATTTCTTGGCTTCCAGCCATTGCTGCACATTGGCTTTCGCGTCTTCTGCCTTCTGCTTGTTTGTGGCTAGCTGAGCTTTGGCATCTTCCAGTTTGGACTGAAGCAGATGCCGGGTTTCCTGGGGAGCCGTCTCCAAATCCGTTTTGGCATGGTTCAACTTCGTTTCAATTTCGGTCAATTGCTGGCGTAAGGATTCGCAAAATTGATTAATCTTCTCACTCATCATTCAGCTCCTAAAATAAATAGGGTTTCAATCGGATCAATCGATGTACACAACCACGTACTGGTTGCCGTAGGGTTGGTAATAGGTACCGCCGTAGTAGTAAAGATTCTGTCCCTCGACAACGACGGTCGTGTACCCCACGGGCAAGGTGGCAGCATAAATGGTCGATCGGCGAATCACCCGGCGAGTGGTGCGGCGAGCAACCCCAGCTCCACTGATTGGGGTCAAGGGTCTGCCAAATACCGCTGCCGCTTGCTGGGTCACGATGCCGCTGTTGCATAAACCATCCATTACCGTGCCAGCCGCCAGCAGCGCACAGGCTGTGACGACGATCCGAGCCATTGATTTCATCGCTGTCCCTCCTCTGTAGATGTAAATTCATCCAATGCGCTAGCGGGCAGGGTTTGCAGCTTCGTGGCTCCCTGCGGTGCTGAAAATGTGAACTGGTTCGCCTTGATCGGGGGATTGGTCACCCAGTCCCGCAGCCTGATTTCGTATTGGGGAGCCGCCGTTTGCCATTTGCTGGTAATGACATATTTCATGGGCAACGGTCGATCGCCGGTCTGAACCCAGATTTGCCAATCCACCTCCTCTTCCCGAAATGCCAGGTGGTGGCATTCGATGCCGTTGACATAAGCGGTGCCGAGATAGGTGCTGCTCTCAACTCCCGTCGAGAGAATGGCATAGGGATCGGCAAATAATAGATCACCGCCAGGTGCCGGAAACCCGGTTTCCATCTCAAACGCCCGGATAGCATCATCAATGGTGCCCGGAACATTCATCTGGGCATAGGCATTGCTTTTCTTGCCATACAGGGTCAGTGTTTTGCCATCAAAAATAAACTCAGCGTTTGCGATGGGACCTCTTCGCTGGATATAAAATTGCGCGGGTCGTTGCAAGACAACGGCGGCAAAGCTGCTGAGTTGTAACTTCTGACCACTTTTGGCAACCACCTCCCAATCGATATCCGCGTTGACGCTGAATGTCTTCGTCTGCGCCAGATACGAGGACATAGATTGTAGGATTTTGGTCGCCTCAGGATCAATGTTATCCGCACTACTAACCGGATTAGTGGTTAAACCAATACTGAGCGCGATCGCCGATACCAGCCAAAGCCCCCTAGTTCGGGCCGTCAATCTTGTTTTTTTCATCATTAGTCTCTTAAAGTAAAACCTTAGTTACGGAATGAGATGGTTTGTTCATTCATGTCCGTTTTCCTATTTCACCCGCTGCATTGATGGCGGTTGCCAGTTCCCTTCGAGCGCTTCAGGCTTGGGCCAATACAAGCGCAAGGCGCAGAAGAATGGTCCCTTAGGTGCGGGTAGCCAGTTCGATTCCAGATCGGTATTGGGTGACTCGTGTTGAATGTAGAATGTAATGCCCCCATCAGCATCGCGTTTGAACTGTGGCAACATCGGTGAGTTCAGCAGGTATCGGTTCAGCGAGTTTGCCACCAGCAAACTTGTGGGCAGTTCATACATGGTCAGTGACCAAAACGCATTGACGGGCGGCAATTGATCCGGAGTAAAGTGCAAGGTATAACGGTTTGTTCCATTCAGTGGTTGTTTATCGGCATCCACAGAATAGAAGGGATACATGGCTTCTTGTTTAGAATTGCCATAGATGCCGAGAACTGCGGCAGCCATCCGATAGAGGTAGTTATTCTGCAAATACTCCCGGGTGCCGAACAGATCGCCAGAGGTCACTTGCCCCGCATCGGCCTGTTTCTTCAGCGTTGCAAATTCTCCCCAGGCATCCGCCATGCCCTGCGCGATCGCGGCTTTCAACTCAGTTGAGAGAGCGTCCGCGTCTAAGGTCATCCCCGCGCCAACATTGATCTTGGCAAATCGCGACCTCAGGGCTTTCTCTGATGGATGGGTTGGGCAAAACTGCAATACGAAATTTAAGAGGTTGAAGAACTCTAGGGAAGTCTTTTGGGTTTCAGGTGTCAGCGGTTGGATGAAATCGATCGCGGCGGCGGCTTGCGGTGACGGTTGACCAAGGAAGACCGAGAGCGGCTGCGCCTGATATCCCGCCTGGATCTGCTTCACGTTATCCAAATCGGCAGGGTTAAATAGCTGGGTGCGATAGGCACCGATCACTAATTCAGTTTCCGATCGAATTACTTTCGTAATCCCACGAGGGATGTCACCCTGCCAACTGGGACCTGCAATCAGAAAGCTACCGCCATCGTTACCCGTAGCGCGACTACCAATGTAGTCAAAGTTGAAGGTGTAGAGATCAATCAGTTGGATGCTGAAATAACGTTCCTTTTCAATTTGTGGCACGGTGAGCACGATCGGCTCCGCCCGCAAATCCATTCCGATCATGGAGTAGGGCGTGTCTGAGTTGGGAGTCTGTACCGCTTTATCATCTGGCGTATAGACGCGAGGAATGTTGCGGATCTGATTCCAGGGTGCTTTGTATTCGGGATTGTTGGTATCAACGAAGTAGGCGTACTGGATGCGGTAGCTGTCCACCATTGGGAAGCCATAGATATAGGCTTCTTTAGCGATCGCGCGGACTTCTGTGGAGCTGATTGCTAGGGTTGTAGTTGTCATGACCTTTTATCTTTCTAAGCTGTGTTGAATCTGGTTTAACCAGACCCATGACCAGCAGCCCAGTTGAGGCTGCCGATCTCTAAATGGACTTACTGTCGTGCCATTACCATCCGCATTTCGGCTTCTGTATCTTGAATCAGGTCGCCGCTGACATCCACGATCGTGTTGTAGAGGGTACCCGTGAACCTGAATGGGGGCTGATACTTGTCCCAAACAGGCGAGCCTGTATCGGCACCGCACACAATGCCCCCACCCAACCCAATGGACAGCGGCATTGTGAGCGGAATCTCGACCTGCCCGACCAGCTTGCCATCGATGTAAAGCTGCCCGCGACCTGGCGCACCCTTGCCGTTCTTGATGTCGGGGTTGCCAGTTACCTCAAACTCAAACCGCAGGGCGTGATGACCCTCCGGCACGGGGACGTTTGACTCAACATGGAAGAACTGGTCGCCGACGTAGTTGTAGACATAGTGGAGCTTGCCACCCTGCACGTAGAAGGCAAAGCCACCCTGAACATCACCCGCAGAGAGCAACGCTCCTTCTGCGCCACCTGGGGGAATTTCGACATCCGCCGTGATGCTGTGGGGACGGTTCAGCACCGTCGGTCCGGCGTTAATTGGTACCGTCTGGGTGCCGGGATAGTAGGTGTAGCTGGTACGGGCGATCGCAAGCTGCGGTCGTTCATCGGCAAATCTCAGCGTGCCGCGACTGTCCACTGGCAAGACATTGTACTTGCCCGCCTCGACGTACCAGGTGGCGATCATCTCGATCAGTTTCGGGCGATTTTCCGCCGCAATGTTATGGTTTTCGGCGAAGTCTTTTTCAATGTGATACAACTCCCAACCCTTAGCATCCAGTTCGGTCAGCTTGTCTTTATCAATGGGCGCACCAAAGAACAGACCTGCTTCCGTGAAGGATGTCCCTGGCCACGGGCACACTGCACGCCAGCCGTCGTGGTAGATCGATCGATGCCCCATCATCTCAAAGTACTGGGTGATGTGGTTTGTGGGCGCGTTCGCATCATCCAGGGCATGGGCAAAGCTGTGCCCCTCGATCGGCGATTGGGTCACACCCTTGATGGTGGTTGGGGCTTCGAGTCCCAGTGCTTCGAGTATCGTCGGCACCATATCAATGGCGTGGGCGTACTGCGTCCGCACTTCCCCCTTCGCTTTGATGCCCTGCGGCCAGTGAACGATAAATGGATCGCTGATGCCGCCTCGGTAGGTCTCCCGCTTCCAGCGACGGAACGGTGTATTCCCCGCAAAGGTCCAGCCCCAGGCATAGTGATTAAAGGTATTGGGACCGCCCAACTCATCGATCATCTTCAGGTTCTGTTCTAGCGAGTCCGGTACGTTATTGAAGAACTTGTTTTCGTTCACCGATCCGGTTGGGCCACCTTCCGAGCTGGCTCCGTTGTCGGAGATGAACATAATGATCGTGTTTTCCCACTCGTCGATCGTCTTCAGGAAGTTGAACAGACGACCGTAGTGGTAATCGGTGTGAGTCAGGAACCCGGCAAACACCTCCATCATGCGCGCATAGAGCTTCTTCTCACCGTCCGAGAGGGTGTCCCAGTCCGGCACGTCGGGATCGTGGCGTGAGAGTTCGGCATCCGGCGGCACGATGCCCAGTTCCTTTTGCCGTGCAAAGGTCTTTTCGCGATAGGCATCCCAGCCGTCATCAAACTTGCCCTTGTATTTGTCTGCCCACTCTTTTGGCACGTGATGGGGGGCATGCATCGCCCCCGGGCAGAAGTACATGAAGAAGGGCTTGTTGGGGGCTACCTGTTTGGCATCGGCAATGAAGCTAATTGCCTTATCCACCAAGTCCTCAGTCAGGTGGTAGCCTTCTTCGGGGGTTTTCTCCGGTTCAACGCCGTGGTTGTCGTACACCAACTCCGGGTAATACTGGTGCGTATCCCCACCCAGAAAGCCATAGAAGCGCTCAAAGCCACGCCCCAAGGGCCAGCGATCGTAGGGTCCAGCCGCCGAGATTTGATCGGCAGGGGTCAGGTGCCACTTGCCGATCGCATAGGTGTTGTAGCCATGCTGGAGTAGCATCTCGGAGAGCATCCCATTCTCGAACGGAATATTGCCATTGCCGCCAGGATAGCCAGTAGACCCCTCCGTGATGCAGGACATGGCGTTGGAGTGATGGTTACGCCCGGTCAGGATGCACGATCGCGTCGGCGAACAAAGCGCCGTGGTGTGCATATTGTTGAAAAGCAGACCGCTTTTAGCCAGGGCATCAATGTTGGGGGTTTCGATCGGGCTACCGTAACAGCCCATCTGTCCAAAACCCGTGTCATCCTGCACGATAAACAAAATGTTGGGTGCTCCTGCTTTCGCCCGTAGCGGTTCGGGCCAGGCTGGGCTGGAGACATCAAACGTGCGCCCGATCACCCCAGTAAAGGCAGTTCCAGGTTTGTATTCTTTAAGCGTCATGATGATTGTCCTATTTTATGAGTGCTGGATGGATTGACACTAATCTGGTTTTGCCCCTGGCTCGGTCTACCCACTCTTTGTAAATTTGTGGAAGGACAAAGTTGGGTTCTAAACGATTTCCCTAAATCAAATTAAAAATGGAGGATGTCACGGATCATCCCCAGGAAATACTTGAACATGCTTTTAGTATCAATTCAGAGAACGAAAGTTTCTTGTCATTGTGCGCCAGACAAAGGCATCCTCGTCTGTTAAGTGTTACCGCTACGGTTCAGGGGTTGATGAAAGCGACACCATCACAGCGATGCTGGCGAAGCCGCTGGCTTTCTGCGGTAGTTATCAATCAGGATATAAATGCTAATCAGGAGCACCCACACGGGAAACAGCAGGGAAACCCAGGTAATCCGATCGAGTTGACCGATTCTGATCAGCATCAGCCCTGCTAATGCATAGCCCAGAAACCCCATCCAGCGGGGAATAACGCGGGTTTTGATGAAGAGGGTGGAAGTTGACATCATAAACACCCCCTCCATTTTGATGGCGTAGGAGTTCATAATTTCATGGGCAACCGTGTAACCGAAGGTGTAATAGCTAGCCGCCAGACCCCGGTCAGAGAGAGCCTGGTATACCAGAAGGATGCTCCCCGTCATCGCCGCAAACGAGAACAGCATGGCAAGGAACAACAGCCCGCTACCGAAAAAGACCGTAGACAGGAACTGGTCTTCCCGTTCTCCAATGCGATCGCGCACCACTCCCATAAACCAGAGGAAGGCAATACCTGAGAAGGGCACCAGGTTGAGCGCCAGAAGGATCGTAGCTCGATGGGTGATGAGCCACTCTCCACCATCACGAAGATTGGCAGGGATGGTTCTTAAAAGTAGTGTCAAGCTCGTGATCAGCAAAACCGAAAACACGATACCTGCAATGGCGGCGGGTTTTGGAGCTGCTAAGTGGACAGGAGGCAAAGATTCTACTTGATTCATGGCTTGCTCCAGGAAAAATTATTCTAATAAATGGAATCTTCGAAATAGTAATTGAGGTCTTCGAGATAACAAATGGGATCTCCGAAACAACAAATGAGGTCGTAAACAGGGCAAAGGCGATCGCTCTTCAGCCAATTGGGCATTCGCCCGATCGCCTGATAGGACGTGGAAGCGGGCAATGCCCACCTCCATCTCCTATCAGGTGTATTTCGCCCTACTGCCTTGCCATTACCACCCGCAGTCGTTCCTCATGATCGATGAAGTGGTCGGCATCTTTGGCATCCTCACCCAGGTCAATTTGCACCCAGTTGAGCTTGCCGTTGAACCGACTTGTATGGGCGGTGTAATCAGGGGACACGGTCGTGCCAGACTCATAGCCCACGTCCGTGGTTTCATCCGCCGAGAAGATGAATCCCTGCGTTTGTTCAACCCGACCTTTGCCCACTTCCTTGCCATCGTAGTAGAGCGTAACGTTGCCGCCCTTGTTCACACCGCCGCCATCATAGGCAAACTCCATCCGCACCTGGTGCTGTCCAGCAGGAATCGGCTGGGTGGCCTCGATCTCAAACTCCTTAATGCCCAGCACGTTGTAGAGGAACTTCGCCTTGCCATCCTTGGCATAGAGGCTCCAGCCGCCGAACCGACCGCCCTGGGCGATCATCACCCCGTGGGTGTCTTGCTCTGGTGCCACAATATCCGCCGTCACCGCAAAGGACTTGTTCTTAATATTGACGACACTGTTTTCCGAAAGTCGCCCCATGCCTGCAAACAGCAATTGCTTGTTGCCCTTGATCAGCGAGGGGCGGCCCGCCATATCGGGGTTGATGCGCTCAATCTGGCGATCGTCCAGCGGCAGCACATTGTACTTAGTCGCTTCGATCAACCACAGCCGCTGCAACTCGTGCAGCTTCTCCGGCATCTCTTTTGAGAGATCGTGTGCCTGGGTCCAGTCCTTGCTGCCGTCGTAGAGTTCCCAAACGTCATCATCGTAAGCCGGCATCACTTGCCCCCCCATCTCCCACGGGGTACGGTGCTTGGTGACGGCGCTCCAGCCCTTGTGGTAAATGCCGCGATTGCAAAACATCTCAAAGTACTGGGTCTCGTGCTGCTCCGGAGCGGCAGCGTCATTGAAGCTGTACATCATGCTGGTGCCCTCGTAGGGGCTTTGCTGCACGCTGTTGACAATCATTGGTTCAGGGATGCCTGCCGCCTCCAGTATGGTTGGGGCCAGATCGATGACGTGGCAGAACTGGTTGCGGATGCCGCCTTTTTCCTGGATGCCCTTGGGATAGTGAATGATCGTGCCGTTGCGCGTGCCGCCCCAGTGGGATGCCACCTGCTTGGTCCATTGATAGGGGGCATCCATTGCCCAAGCCCAACCCACGGCATAGTGCCCGTAGGAGCCTTCGCCGCCGAATTCATCCAGCTTAGACATCAGGAATTCCGGGGTTTCGATGTCCGCCATGCCGTTGAAGTTTGCCATCTCGTTGTAGCAGCCATTCAGGGTGCCTTCCGCCGAAGCCCCGTTGTCGCCGACAATCACGTAGACTAGCGTATCGTCCAGAATTTCCAGGTCTGCCAGTGTATCGATTAGCCGTCCAACATGGTAGTCGGTGTGCTCCATAAACGCGGCGTAGACTTCCATCTCGCGCTCCAGCACGGGTTTCAACCTGGGGTCCATTTCATCCCATGCCGGGATCTCGGCGTGGCGCGGGGTGAGCACGGCATCGGGTGCAATCACTCCCAATTCCTTTTGTTTGGCAAAGGTGATTTCCCGCTGTCGGTCCCAGCCGTGGGCAAACTTGCCTTTGTACTTGTCGATCCACTCCTTGGGAACGTGGTGCGGCGCATGGGTCGCACCGGGCGCAAAGTACATAAAGAAGGGCTTATCGGGCATGAGCGCTTTTTGCTGGCTGACCCAGGCGATCGCTTTATCCGCCAGATCCTCAGTCAGGTGGTAGCCTTCCGCTGGGGTCTTAGGCGGCTCGATTGGCGTTGTCCCTTCATACAAAGCTGGGTCCCACTGGTTGTTCTCCCCGCCGATAAACCCGTAGAAGTATTCGAAACCACCGCCACCAGAGGGCCACTTGTCGAATGGACCTGCCGGACTCGTCTGCCAGACTGGCACCTCATGACATTTGCCGAACTGTGCCGTTGAATACCCGTTGAGCTTGAGCGTCACCGCCAGCGGAGCCTTGGTGTTGGGGCACAGGGAGTTATAACCGGGAGCAGCCGTGGCGATCTCGGTGATGCCGCCCATCCCCACCGAGTGATGGTTGCGCCCCGTCAGGAGCGCCTGCCGGGTGGGGGAACAAAGTGCCGTGGTATGAAAGCGAGTATATTTTAGTCCCCCTGCCGCTAGCTTCTCGAAGACTGGCGTGTTGCAGGGTCCGCCAAAGGCACTGGAAGCCCCAAAGCCCACATCGTCAATCAAAACAACCAGCACGTTGGGCGCACCCACTGGCGGACGCAGATCTCGGATCGGGGGATAGTGGGTGTCCGGATTTTTAGCATCATACGTGGTGAGACCAATATGAGCCTGATCAGGAATTGGCAGGATCTGACGTTGAACTCTGTCACCTTGAGGCTGAGACATAGTTAATCTCCGTTTAAGGAACTGAAAAAATCGGAAAGGCGGCTGACTAGTAGACTGGGGCACCTCATGCCCTCCCAATTCTCGCTACTGGAAGCCAAACTTTCTTGTCATTTCACGCCATCCGTTCCCACGATTACATATTTCAATCAGGTGGCTGAATCGGGGCAGCAGGATGGATACTACCAGTCAGGATTGGGTTGGAGGTTACGCAGCCCAACCAACAAAATATCGATGCGTCCTCCTCAGAGCTGTTTTGCGATCGCTCTACAATGGTTTCAAGTAGGAGAATTGAGGGCATATGGTACTGCTTGACGATTTAACCCAACGTCTGCAAATTGATGATCCGGAAGAACGGCGAACGATCAGCAATGTCAGTTGGTCACAATACGAAGCTTTGCTTTGTGATTTGGGAGACATGGCTCACTATCGGGTCACGTATTTAGATGGAGTGTTAGAAGTTGTGTCTCCCAGTCGTCGGCATGAAAGTGGGAAGAGTCGCATCAGTGATTTGTTACTGATTTATTTTTTAGAAACTGACACCGAGTACTTTCCAACAGGCTCCACGACCTTTCGTAAGCAGGCAGGGCAGGCAGGTACAGAACCTGATGAGAGCTATTGCATTGGCACCGATCGGGAGTTTCCCGATCTGGCGATTGAAGTTGTCGTGACCAGCGGTGGCATTAATCGATTAGATCTCTATCGACGGTTGGGAGTCCGCGAAGTTTGGTTTTGGCAAAATAACCAGTTTTCGATCGATCATCTGCGCGAAGAAGTGCCCAATCAGTTTGCTCAGACCTTCGGTTATGAAGCAATCAATTACAGTGAAGTTCTCCCTGATCTGGATATGAGTTTGCTGGCTGTGTGTGTTCGCAACCCCAATCCGCTGGCAGCAGCCAAGGAATTTCGGCAGGGCGTGCGCGACAAGTTGTCGTAACGACACAAACCCCGACGGCAATACCCATCTGCGCAGCTCTGGGGCGACGCAGGTTCTCTCATCCGCTTAGTTGAAGTATGACCCCAACCTCTCTCGCAGGCACTCCCTCAGAATTCATGCATATCCCGTGAACTCTTCACCGGGCTGGACGTTGGGGTAGCGGACGACGCTTTGCTGAAGCGCACCCAGGCACTTGGCGACTGGCGCAAACACCCAGGCACAGTCCAGACGCTTCTCGATCAGATCCCACTCCTCCACCGGATCGTCGATCAGGTCGAACACCAACGGCCACTGGGGCTTGATGATCGGACCGCTGGCGCTCTCGCTATAGCGAAACACGACCTTCATCGTTCGCCATTTGACCGACATCACCCCAGCATCGGAACCATAGTAAATGACATGATCTCGTCCGGTTGTCTGGCTCTGCCCAAGCAGGAACGTCGAGGCATCGACGCCGTCGATCGGGCGATCGGTGGGCACGCGCTGACTCTCTCCAACCAGGGATGCCAGCGTTGGCAGCCAATCGACAGCGGTGAGAATCTCGTCGCTGACAGTGCCAGCTTTCACCTTGCCGGGCCAGCGGACGATCGCGGGAGTACGCATACCGCCTTCAAAGCCAGACCCGAAATGACCGCGCCACGGTCCGTTGGAGCCGCCGATCGAGGTCGATCGGCCCGCCGGGTTGTCACTGCTCCAGACGACGATGGTGTTTTCGGCAATCCCTGCCTGTTCGATCGCGTCCAGCACCTGTCCAGTGCGATAGTCTAACTCTGCCAGGGTGTCCGAGTAGACGCCACCGCCAGACCTGCCTTTAAACTCCGGATGGTGGATCAGGGGTGGGTGCATCTGCGTGAAGCAGACATAGGTAAAAAATGGCTTGCCAGCCTCGGCGTTGCGTTTGATGAAAGCAGTTGCCCGTGCCGCGATCTGTTCGTCGAGGAGCGGCCGCGTTTCCAGGTTGAAGTCCGCTACTGGTGTAACGGATGAGCCTTTCACCCCCTCCCAGATCTGCGGTACGGGCATACCGGACTCAGCAAACAGGGGGTAGGCGCTGTAGCCGGACTCGTCTGAGGTGTTTTTGATGCCAAACCACTCGTCGAAGCCCTGATCGGTCGGTAGCCTGCCCTTGATGTCGCCGACGTGCCACTTGCCGTAGGCTGCGGTGGCGTAACCAGCATCAGAGAATAGCTCGCCGAGGGTGTACTCCCACGGAGCAAGCCCGTAGTGGCCCTGCCCCGGCAGCGGTACGCTGCAATTGCCCGTTCGAATCGGCAGACGACCAGTCAGGATCGCCGAGCGTGTCGGTGTACACTGGGCTTCGACGTTGTAGTTCTTGAAGCGCAGCCCCTGGCTTGCCAGGGCATCGATGCATGGCGTGGGTGCCAAGCCGCCATAGCAGCCAATGTCTCCCCAACCAACGTTATCGCCCACGATGAAGACGAGGTTTGGTTTGTTCATGATTTCACAGGTTACCCTTTCTCAAACTAATGACTTTCCAAGCGCCTGATCGCGAGCCACACCA
This sequence comes from Kovacikia sp. CALU 1929, assembly GCF_056784235.1. Taxonomy (NCBI): domain Bacteria; kingdom Bacillati; phylum Cyanobacteriota; class Cyanophyceae; order Leptolyngbyales; family Leptolyngbyaceae; genus Kovacikia; species Kovacikia sp. CALU 1929. The sequence continues at coordinate 285,762 of NZ_JBXBCF010000065.1, read as the reverse complement.
GTGGCTTGCACGATCAGGCGATCTGATGCTTCGAAGCGACACCTTACTGCCGCGCCATCGCGACGCGGAAGCGTTCTTCTGGCGAAATCAGGTGATCGTGATCCTCACCCTCCAGGTCGATCTGCACCCAGTTCACCTCGCCGCTGAACTCGTTGCCGGTCGGACCGTAGTCCGGCGACACAGGCGAGCCAGACTCCTTGCCAACATCGCAGGTCTCGTCACCAGAGAAAATCATGGCTACTGTCTGTTCGACGCGGCCCTTGCCTACCTCGCCGCCGTCTACATAGAGCGTAGCGTCGCCGCCCTTGCCGAGTCCGCCGCCATCGTACTTAAACTCCATGCGCACCTGATGATGACCCACCGGGATTGGTTGCGTCGCCTCAACAAAGGTCAGGGTGATGCCAAGGAGGTTGTAGCAATACTTGAGCTTGCCGCCCTGAGCGTAGAGACTCCAGCCGTTGACGCTGCCGCCCTGGGCGATAATGACACCCTCGGCACCCGATTCCGGCACATCGACATCGGCAGTGACCGAGTAGGACTTGTTCTTGATCGAGACGATCGAGTTCTCGGTCAGGCGTCCCATGCCGCTGAAGAGAATCTGCGAGTTGCCCTTGATCAACTGCGGGCGACCAGCGATGTCTGGGTTGAACCGTTCGTACCTGCGATCGTCGAGCGGGAAGACGCCGTACTTGGTCGCTTCGAGCATGAAGAGTTTTTGCAGCTCAGCAAGCTTCGTGGGGTTCTCGTTCGCGAGATCGTGCGCCTGCGTCCAGTCGGTGTTGGTGTCGTACAGTTCCCAGACATCCTCGTCGAAGGTGCGATCGTAGGCACCGATCCACGGCACGCTATGCCGGGTCACGGCTGTCCAGCCCTTATGGTAGATGCCACGGTTGCAGAAGACTTCGAAGTACTGCGTCTCATGCCGATCGGCGGCCTTGGCATCGTTGAAGGCATAGACCATGCTGACACCTTCCAACGGGGCCTGCTGCACGCTGTTGACGACTGTTGGATGCGGCAGCCCAGCCGCTTCGAGGACTGTTGCAGCGACATCAATTACATGATGGAACTGGCTGCGAATCTCTCCCTTCGCTTTGATGCCGTTGGGCCAATGCACGATCGTGCCGTTGCGGGTGCCGCCGAAGTGCGACGCCACCTGCTTGGTCCACTGATAGGGCGTGTCCATCGCGTGCGCCCAGCCGACCGCATAGTGGTTGTAGGCCTTCGGCCCGCCGAAGTCGTCTAATCTCTCCAGCAGGAACTCGGGCGTCTCGACGGAAGACAGTCCGTTCAGCTCGGAGATTTCATTGAAGGCACCGTTGAGCGTGCCTTCGGCAGACGCGCCGTTGTCGCCGATAATGTAGTAAATCAGCGTGTCGTCAAGCACTTCCAGATCCTGAAGCGCATCGACCAGCCGCCCGAGGTGATGATCGACATGCTCCAGGAATCCGGCATAGACTTCCATCTCGCGGGCGTAGACGGGGCGCATTTCTTCCGGCGTCTCATCCCATGCCGGGATTTCATCAGGCCGCACGGTCAGTTCGGCGATCGCCGGGATAACCCCCAGCTCCTTTTGTCGGGCGAAGATTTCCTCGCGCAGTTTGTCCCAGCCCTGATCGAACTTGCCCTTGTATTTGTCCGCCCATTCCTTCGGCACGTGGTGCGGCGCATGGCAGGCACCGGGTGCAAAGTACATAAAGAACGGCTTGTCGGGCATCAGTGCCTTTTGCTGGCGCGTCCACTTGATCGCCTTGTTCGTTAGATCCTCAGTGAAGTGGTAGCCCTGATCGGGAGTCTTCTCCGGCTCGACCGGCGTCGTACCCTCGTAGATGGCCGGGTACCACTGGTTGGTTTCGGCACCGATGAACCCATAGAAATATTCGAAACCGCCGCCGCCCGTCGGCCATTGATCGAACGGCCCCATCGGGCTTGTCTGCCAGACCGGAACCTCGTGACACTTGCCAAACTGCGCTGTCGAGTAACCATTGAGCTTGAGTGTCATGGGGAGCGGCGCTTTGTTTTTGGGCAACACTGAGGTGTAGCCCGGAGCCGACGTTGCGATCTCGCCAATACCGCCCATGTTAACCGAGTGATGATTGCGGCCCGTCAACAGCGCTTGGCGGGTGGGAGAGCACAGCGCAGTCGTGTGAAAGCGGTTGAACTTGAGACCGTTCTTCGCCAGCCGCTCAGCGGTCGGCGTGTTGATTACGCCGCCGAACGCGCTCGACGCGGCGAAGCCCACATCGTCAAGCAGCACGATGAGCACGTTGGGCGCACCCGCTGGCGGACGCACATCCCGGATCGGCGGATATTGGGTGTCTGGATCTTTGGCATCGTAAGTAGTTAGACCCACAGGCGTCTGATCAGGCATCGGGAGAATCTGACGTTGAACTCCGTCACTTTGAGACTGAGGCATAGTGAATCTCCGTTTAGAGCGTAAAAAATCGGGAATGCGGCGTACTAGCCTTTGGAAGTCATGATCTCGCTCAAGTCTCCGATCGCTCCGTAGAGTATGCCGTAGGCTTGAACAGTGGCTGATAGTTGTTCTAAAGCGGTAAGCCAGTGTTGGTACCGCACCTCATGCCCTCCCAATTCTCGCTACTGGAAGCCAGACTTTCTTGTCATTTCACGCCATCCGTTGCCAAAGTTACAGGGCTAAACAAGGTTGCTGCATCAGGGCAGCAGGATGGATACTGTCAGTCAGGATTGAGGCACTGAAATCGCCCTGTTAGAGAAAGCAATCGGTGAGTTGATGGATCAGAGGTTAACTGGGGTTGCCTTTCGATATGGGAAAGACAGTCGTGAATGTAAAATGGCAGACGGTGTGCGGAAAAGCGAACGAATTCGCCGCAGCACCAGTAATCGCATTCAAGCGGGAACAGAAAGTCAATCCAATCACAATTCTTTGATTGCGTAGTTCGAGTTTTTATTTCAATTCACCAACCTCTGCCTTGAGATCCCCGGCTTTTTCAAAAAAGTCGGGGATCTGGCGATCGCCCAAAGACAATATCACAAAAAATATGAAACAGATAGGAAGAAGATGTTTCGTATCAAATTCAAAGAAGTCTGTGGTAAGAAATAAGGATCATGACTCAGCGAAACACAGCAAAGGGAGTCAGAATTCAGAATTCAGATAAGTTTATATATTCTGACTTCTCACTCCCGCTATTCTGTACTTAGCATTTGAAATGTGAGGAGTCTGTTAGCCCCATGCTGAAATATTTTTGGAAACCTCTGTTGCTTGCACTGTCGATCGCAGGTAGTTTGAGTGCAATTGTGCCATCGGCAAACGCAGCAGACCCGTTGGACAGCACGCTGCCTGATGCAGAGGTCGAAGTATCGTCAGTTGATGGCATGGGTCAGGTGACGTCTGTTTCCCAACTCACAGACGTGAAGCCAACCGACTGGGCATTTCAAGCCCTGCAATCGTTAGTTGAGCGCTACGGGTGTATCGTAGGTTATCCTGACAAAACCTATCGGGGCAACCGCGCCTTGTCTCGCTACGAGTTTGCGGCGGGCGTGAATGCCTGTCTCGATCGGATCAATGAATTGCTGGCAGCAGCGACGGCAGATCTGGTGAGAAAGGAAGATTTGATTGCCCTGCAAAAGCTACAGGAGGAGTTTGCCGCAGAGCTTGCTGTTCTGCGTGGTCGAGTGGACCAGTTGGAAGTTCGCACCGCCACCCTGGAGAAACAACAATTTTCCACCACCACCAAGCTTTCGGGTACTGCCATCTTCTCCATTGCAGATGTGTTTGGCGGTAGTGGCAGTGACACCAACACCGTGTTTCAATACCGGACAAACCTGGACTTTAAGACCAGCTTTACCGGCACAGATCTGTTGATCACCAGTTTGTGGACAGGCAACGTTCCTTCCCTTGGAGTCGGTTTTGATCTCCCAGGAACCCGCACCGGATTGATTGAGGTTCCCAGTGCAGAAGGAACGCTAGCATCCCAATTTGGTGCTAACCTGAATAGCCAGTTTTCTGTTCTGTTACTCGGATATAACTTTTTCGCCACTGAAAAGCTGCTGATTTCTGTCGCAGCAACGGGTTACACCCTGTATGCGATCGCCCCGACCCTCAACCCGGCTTTAGATGACAATGACGGGGGCACCGGGGCAGTGTCTGTCTTTGGTGAACGCAACGCAATTTATGCCTTGGGATCGGGCAGTGGGATTGGATTGAATTACTTCTTCAGTCCGCAGCTCAGATTTTCTGCGGCGTATTTGGCAGATCCCCTGTTTGCCAACAATCCAGACCGGGGGTTGTTCACTGGCGGGTATTCTGCACTCGCCCAATTAACCTGGACTCCGAGTCAGCAATTCAGCATCGCAGGAACTTACATCAATGCCTACTTCCCACCCGGACGGTTTGGGTTCAACTACAACACGCTGGCTGTTGCCGGAACCGCCGTGGCAAATACACTTGCAGGGCAGAGCCGACTGACAGCAGGAATCCTGTTTGACACCGAACCTGTGATCACGAACTCCTACGGCATGCAGGCAACCTACCAGTTCAGTCCTAGTTTTGTGATCAGTGGTTGGTTTGGTGCCACCTTTGCCCGTTTGATTGGCGAAGGCGATGGCACAATCCTTAACTACGCCCTCACCTTTGCCTTTCCCGATCTGTTCAAGAAGGGGAATCTGCTCGGACTGGTCGTTGGCGCAGAACCCTATTTAACTGAGTTTACGGGAGGCAATCCCCAGACATTTGAAACGGACATTCCCTTCCATATTGAGGCGTTTTACCGCTATCAAATTAACAATAACATTTCGCTCACACCTGGTTTGATCTGGCTAACCGCCCCCAACCAGGACAACGATAATCCTGACGATTTTATTGCCACAATCAGAATGACGTTTAAGTTCTAATACCGATTTAAACGATTATCGCTACAGATGACCACACCGCCTGCGGTACCTCCTCTTGGCAAGGCTACTGTGTACACACAAGTGTCAAATCTAGCCAATGCTCGGCTTGATCCTCCCTAACCCTCCTTAAAAAGGAGGGAAGCGGATCGGAAGTTCCCCTTTTTAAGGGGGATTGAGGGGGATCTTGCAGAGTTTTGGTATCCGAGTCGAGATGTGTGTACACGGTAGCTTGCCAAGGGGCGGTTGGGACACCTTGCCTAAATCTCAAGATACAAGGTTGTCGAGATGTGTGTACACGGTAGCTTGCCAAGGGGCGGTTGGGACACCTTGCCTAAATCTCAAGATACAAGGTTGGGTTGAGGCACGTAGCTTGGTTCCCGCAGGGTAACCCAACACCTACGTTTGATTCCACCCACCTACTTAATGCATGTAACTTTCTTAACTGCGATACAGCATTAATCGTCAGCACCACGATGATGGTGTTGAACATAAATGAAAGCAAGCCATGAAACCTCACCCAATGGCGCATGCTCAAGTAGCAATGACCAGAACCGCAATGAGAAGACTCAAGCACAGAGCAAAGATAATTGCAGTTCTAAGGCGGCGGCTAAATAGCCCAATAATGATCACGATGGTAACCGCCATGATGCCAAGTCCGATGTAAATAGCATCTTCCCCAGATTGATCAATCAAGGGATTGGCGGGTAGTGTTGGTTGAACCTGTGCAATGGCTGAAACGTCAGCAAATATCGTCATCGGGTTTGAGGATTCTAATGATGATGGGTAGTCATAGCTTTGCCCATTCTACTTGAATGAATTTCTTGTCATCCCATGCCAAATCTAACCATAGTGTTCCGTCAGGAAAATTTTAACGGGTCGAAGACCCGCAAAATTTAACCCCAATCAATAACCTGGAATTTGGTTACCCGTCAATCATTGATTGACATACCAATAGTGATTGAGGGGCTATTTCCATAGGAAAGCCATCAACATAAAAATCTTGAACATGGGATTTACTTCAGTTATTACCCCAAGGGTTTGAACCAGAAACCAACAGAAGCTAAATTAACTGCGATACGGCATTAATCGTCAGCGCCACGATGATGGTGTTGAACATAAATGAAAGCAACCCATGAAACGTTACCCAATGGCGCATTGACCGCGATGAGACACTGACATCAGCAACCTGGGTGGACATCCCAACCCCAAACGCTACGTAAACAAAATCCAGATAATCAGGTTCTGGTTCATTCGGGAACTCTAAACCTCTCAAAAAGCTGTCGGGGATCTGGGGGTTTTGCAATTGATAATAATGATGGGCGTATTGTATCCCAAAGGCAGAGTGAAGCGTTAACCAGGAACCTACCACGCCGGTCAACCCCAACCTCAAAGCCGTTTTCTTCTCCCAAACCGGGATGTTTTCGCCCACCCCGATGAGATAGAGGACAATAAACAGACTGGAAAATACGATGAACAAAATGATCAGGATTTTGACCCCATATTTGACCTGTCTAGTTTGGGCAAATCGTTGAACTTGCTTAGGGTCTGCGATCAGAATCTTGCCCCATACTAAAACTAGCAGCGCAACGATGCTGCTATCCCAGCCAATCAGGCTCCGGGTGCTCCAATGCAGCCCACCCGGCAATAATAGGAACACGACCAGAAAAATAACAGCCATGATCGGCAGGTATTGGCGTGCATTCATCGCCAATAGCCATCGGGAAAGGGATTGATGCATAAAGAAATTGGTCGATCCAAACCATCAATGGAACAATATAAAAGCGTTTTCTAGTTGAGTTTGCAGCAGTCAGTACTATTTGCCTCCCGTTGGAAACAGAAGTTGAACCTGGAACCGCAGCAACCAATCGGGTCCTCCCTCTGGTTTGACGACATATCCGTAGGCTTGGAGCGATGCATTGATCGGTTGCTTACCAATTTTGAACAGTTTACCAATCCCCCCTCCTAAGGGAACGGTCCACTTATTACCATCCTCTGCCATCCAGTTAGCAGTAATCGCGGGACTCGCTGTGAGATACCAGCCTTTTGGCAGGTTGTAGTTGACAAGAGGTTGGATTAAAAATTGGCTCACGGCTTTGCGATCGCTATCGCCTGCAAATGACCATGTCTGGTTTGCGAGCGCACCGATCACCCACTTGCTTGTCATCCAGACAATGGCCCCCGTGGGTCCGATGCTCCACTTCCCGGCACCGAGGTCACTGGCGGTTGCGGTTGGAAACACAAATTGGGGTCCAAACCCCAAGGTAATATTGCCAGTACCTTTGGGAACGAAGAAGACTTGGGGGTTAATATCTCCCAAACCAAACGTCGAACCATCAGGCGATAGCAAGTCTGGTTGATCCAGAATGGGCGTGATAATCCGGTTGACTACTAGCCAGCCGGGACCCAACGAAACCGGAATCACTGGCTGGACGTTGAGCAAATACTGGGTGCGATCGAAGGGTCCAATGCCAAAGTTCCAGTTATTTTGAAACGGCACACTGATCAAATTGGCGATCGGGTTCTGCGCCGCTTTTGCCAGATTTGCAACGTCTGCCCCAGCTTCTGAAGGAGTCGTGGGGGTTGCGGAAGGGGTTGGTTCTGCTTGAGCGGTGATCGCATCATCGGGTGGCTGACTAATTGGCAATAGATCTTGGGCAGCCTGACTAACCTTTGAACGAGGGATCGGTGGTTGTCTGGAAACTGGAGGATCGACTTGAGCGATCGCATCTTTCTGCTGCGGCACCCATTCATCCCGTGCAGGCGGGAATGGGGTTGAACCTGTTAGTTTCAGGTTGCTATCAAAAGTAAATCGGGGAGTTATAGAAATAGAAGGTTCAGCAGTTATCAAAGGTATAGATGCCAACGGAGTGGCTTGAAGAGCCGTTGCCTGATCACGATGCTCTGTTACCGCCTGAATACTGATTGGGGCTGCTTGAGTTTGACTTACCAATTTGCTTAGAAGTACCAACGGTGCCGCCAGAATCATTGGCCGTCTATACCAAGCCATATTCACTACAGGTTCCTCCCCAAAGTAGACAGTATTGCTCACAAGCACAGGATTGACCATGCGCTCGACACGCTGCCACCGTGCTGTTGCGCTAGTCAGATGGACAGCAGCTATCGCCGCCAGCACCGCGATCGCGCTGACGTAGACAAACTAAGCAGGGAACAATCTGACGCGATCGGGTAATACCGCCAGCAAAAAAAGCACGACGATTATCGTGAGGGCAACCGGACAGCGTGGTTCGATCCGGACTGCTGGAGATGATTTCTTCATCGGTGTCGAGGCTCCTCACTTTTATGTTTTCCCGTCTATCTCTTTAATGTGAAGACTTCGTGCAGGAAAGCCACCTGATCCGTGACCGATCGCTCAAACCACTCTCCCAGATAAATGTCGAAATGTCCGATCGGGTAATGCTTGACCGTGGCGCACTTGCCCGCCCGGCGCGCGGTCGCTTCGGCGGCTGCGGGGACTACGAGCGCATCCTGGTCACAGATAGCGATCAGGATGGGGCACGGCAATCGGTCCGCTTTGAGACCCGGGCGATGTAACGCCAGCGTCAGGGAGAGTCGGCCACACAGCTCATTCCGCCAGCCCGGAGCCTCAATCGCCTTCAGCCCGGGAAGCGTGTCCGGTGTCGTCATCATCCCCACTTCACCCGGCGCGGCTCCGACCGGGACGAGCTTGGGCGACATTCCGAAGACGCTGCGAACAACATCCACGATCCCCAACCCGGTGAGTTTCAACAGTTGGTCGAACCCAGCGTACTCCACAAGTCTTCGCACCGTGGCGATATTGTCCATCGCCGCCGCCTGGGCGACGACCGCTGCCACCTGCCCGTCAGTCACTGCGACATCCACTACATGTCCGCCCGCCAATGAGCTGCCCCAAACGCCTATGCGCTCAGGATCGACGCCGGGCACTTTGCGGATGACCTCCAGCGCGGCGGCATAGTCCTGCAACTGCCGCCGGATGGACAGGAGCTGGCGCGGCTCGCCGTCGCTGGTGCCAAAATGGCGATAGTCAAAGAGGAGTACGTACATTCCCGCCGCAGTGAAGCGCGGGATGTAGTGCTTGAGCTGTTCACGAACCCCCGATGTGCCATGAGCCATCACCAACGCGGGAGATCCCCGCTCGTTGCACATCTCCTCGGACTCCGGCGGGCAGAGCCAAGCGCGGCAGGTCACCCCGTGGCTCGTAAACTCTATGTCCTTCATCACAATCACCTCGCTTACGTCTGCATGTTTGAAACGAACTGGCAGCGCTGCGCTGGACCTATTTCAGCTAGCCGCGTTGCCTTCGGATCGCGGTGCCGCGCATAACTTTGAGCATCCGATGTTGTGATTCATCTCCGCTGACCCGTAATTCGACTCGTTAATACTGACGGAGATGGTTTCCGATGTGGTTCTCGCGAGCGTGTTGATGACCGAATCAAAGCCTGATACTTTATTCAGTCGGCGGTTTTCAAAGTAAGCGGCCTCGCCTACTCGACTCCAGCAATCGATTTCAACATGTTCAACTTCTCTTCAGAATAAGGGGAATACTTCACATCCGGATCCGGTGTGACCTCCTTATCCAGAATGCTCTTATAGTGAGAGAACGCTCTGAAGCCCGCCTCCCCGTGGTAATTCCCCGTGCCACTGTCCCCGACGCCGCCAAACGGAAGTTCGCTATTGGCAATGTGCATCACCGCTTCGTTAACACAGCCTCCACCGAACGATACCTCGTGGAGAACCTTTTCCTTAATACTTTCATCCTCGGTGAACACGTAGAGTGCCAAAGGTTTGGGCCGTTCCTTAATCTGCCTGATAACTTCGTCCAGATCGTCGTAGGCTATTACGGGCAGAACCGGGCCGAATATTTCATCCTGCATCACCTTGTCATCCCAGGTAACGTTAGTCATGACGGTGGGTTCGATGAAACGCTTTTTGATATCATAGATGCCGCCCAGATAAACTTTATCCGCGTCAATCAATCCTGCCACCCGAGATGCATTCTTTTCATTAATAATGTTCACATAGTTGCCGTTCTCTAATTTGTAATCGGCGTTCTTGATCTCGCTGGCAACTGTTTCCAGGAACTGCTGCTCAATGCTCTTATGCACGCAGACGTAGTCCGGAGCGATGCATGTTTGCCCCGCATTCACGAACTTGGCCCAGATTAACCTTCTTACCGCTATGTCCAGGTTGGTATCAGCCGCGATTATTGCCGGGCTCTTGCCTCCCAATTCGAGTATTACAGGCGTCAGATGTTTGGCCGCAGCCTCGTATACTACCTTCCCCACGGGAACGCTTCCGGTAAAAAAGATGACGTCGAATTTTTGGGCCAGCAATTCGGTGGTTTCCGGAATCGCTCCCTCGACAACTGCAAAATACTCGCGGTCGAAATTCTCGGTGATCAGGTTGGCGAGCACACGGCTGCAATTGGCTGTGAGTTCACTCGGCTTCAGGACAATCGTGCAACCTGCGGCGATGGCCGCGATCACGGGACTCAGCGCTAGCTGATAAGGATAGTTCCATGGAGCAATGACCAGGCTTACACCCAATGGTTCCGGGATTACATAACTCTTCGCCGGGGCATTGAGCATATCTGTGTCGACCGGTTTGGCCCGCGCCCATTCCTGCAAACCCTCAATAGCGGTCTTCAGTTCATCACGGACGAAATAGAATTCGGTGAGGAAGGTCTCAAAGGCACCTTTTCCAATATCCTGATAGATGGCCTCTTGAACCAGTCCTTCGTTGGACTCAAGAATGCCTTTGAGCTTATTTAACTGCGCCAGCCTGAACGCAACTGGTTTAGTGACATTGCTGTTGAAGTAACTTCGTTGAAGATTTACTAACTCTTTCATGGTTACTCTCCGTGTTGGTTCACGTGTTGGTTCAATTGTTTTACAGGCGTGTTGAGATATTCGCGCACGCCTTGAGACCTCGTCGTCACGGGAAAGCACGCTACGAACGCTACGATAATGCTCAAGAGCATCCGGGGCAGCGTCGGCGCGCATCTGCTCCAATTACGCATGAGCAGTCTTTTTCTCTCTTCTGATGACTGTCTGTGGGTAGAGTCTGGCTCACCCGTTTGGGGTGATAACGGCGCGTCCCTGAATCTTGCCATCGTGCAGGAGCTCGTAGGCTTCGCTCACGCGCTCCAGCGGGAAGTGCTCGACCAGCATTTTGATTTTCCCCGCCTGGGCGAGGCTGACCACCTCCATCAGCTCGGGGATGTATCCCCAATAAGGCGCCGCAACCGAGCACTCCTTCGCCGGTCCGTGGAAGTTCACGGGCACGGCTTCACTACCGAGACCGACAATCGTCAGGTGTCCCAGCACCCGGGCTACCTGCGCGGCCATCGCGAGGGTCGGCTTTATGCCCACCATGTCGAGCACGAGCTCAGCGCCCTGTCCCCGCGTCATGTCCTTGATGCGGGTGACCGCCGCATCGCCCGAGAGCAGCGCCTCGTCGGCGCCCATGCGCTTGGCAATCTCGAGCTTGTCGGCCGAGGTGTCTACGGCAACGATGGTCGTTGCCCCGCTGAGCACTCGCAAAATCTGGATGGCCATCTGTCCGAGCCCGCCGGCCCCGATCACCACGGCGGTCGAGCCGGGGCCAAGTAGGTCGAGTGACCGCTTGACGGCGTGGTAGCTGGTGAGCGCAGCATCGCTGAGCGGTGCGGCCTCGCGGGGATCTAGGGTCCCCAACGGAATCAGAAAGCGCGTTGACGGGACAACAAAGTAGGGAGCCATACCACCGTTTGCACCCAGCCCGCCGGCTTTGATGTCTCCGGGGTTCTGACAATAGTTCTCTCTACCCACCCGGCAGTTCATGCACAGCCCGCACCCCCACGGGCCGTAGACGATCACCGGGTCGCCCTTTGCGAACCCCGTCGCACCCGGCCCCAGCTTCTCGACCCACCCGGCGTTCTCATGACCGAGGGTGAACGGAGCTGCGGCTGGCCCTGGCTTCGGAGGGGCTTCAAGTATGTGCAGGTCGGAGTGGCAGGCACCGGCGCCCCCGATCTTGATCAGGACCTCGCCGGGGCCCGGATCGGGAACCGGCACCTCTCGAAGCTCGGCTGGTTTCTGTGCTGCAACGAATTGAAATGCTTGCATACTACTCATTATTGTCTCCTTTTAACTTCTCTAGTCTTTGATACCGTCGCAATCGATCTCCAGATGTAGCGGACCGCGAAAGACGCTGCTTGTGCGGTACGGTGGCGGGTCGATGACGAGCCTTGGGTTCTCGACGCGGTCAAGAAACGTCTCGATCGCGATGTTAACCTCAAGACGCGCTAGGGGACCACCGAAGCAGGTGTGAATGCCGCTGCCCCAGCCCATGTGTTCGTTGTTCCGACGGGCCGGATCGAATGTGTTCGGGTCGGGAAACTTCTTCGGATCGCGATTCGCAGCACCATACATGAGATGGACCGCGGATCCCTTTGGTATCGTGACCCCGGCGATCTCGATGTCGTCGGTGGCGCTCCGGCTCGGGAAGAACTGGACCGCCGACTCGCAACGCAGCGTTTCCTCGACGGTGCCGGGAATCAATTCTGGGCGACTCCGCAGAAGCTCAAAGGTCCCGGGGTTTCGCAGGATGCACAGCACTGAATGGGCTATGGTGTTGACCGTAGAGTCGTGACCAGCTACAAGGAGCAAATTCGCATTCATTGCGGCCTCTCTCTCCGACATAGCTCCATCCGGCCCGCTGTCATCGTTCACGAGCTTCGAGAACATGCAGTCGGCGGGTTCCTGAAGGTACTTCTTTATCAGGCGACCGTTGTACTGCGCTAACGCTGCAAAGCCCGCCATTCCCTTCTCCGCGAGCGCCTTCTCCTCATCCGTTTTCTTGCCCGCAGTCACGGTGAGCACGCCGGCCATAGCATCGTGGATCCAGAGATGAAATTGGGCTTCGTCCTCGAGCGGTACGCCCAGGAGTTTGCAGATCACGGCGACGGGCACCGGATAGGCGTAATCGTCGACGACGTCGAACCTGGTCTTGCCGGTAGCCTTGATCCTGTCGAGCGAGGCATTGCAAAGGTCCTCAATAACCGGTACAAACCCCGGAATGACGTCCGGCGAATGCGGCGGTCCAAAGTGGCGCATTGCTTGGCGGCGCATGTTGTCATGTTCCGGCGGGTCGGAGTTGATCATCGTCCCGTGCTCGCCATACGCGGACAATTCATCCCCGCCCGTGCCGGAAGCTTTGGCCTTCAGGCGGCGTGTGTCGGAACTGATCCGTGGGTCATGTGCGAGTTCCAGTAATTCCTGGTAACCCGTGACGACATAAACGCCGTCACCCACGTGCACTACCGGAGTTTTTCTCAGCTCGTCAAAGAATGGGTATGGATTGGGGCGATTTTCAAAGGCCATAGCGCCTGCCCAGGCTTCTTCTGGTGTCATGTCATCTCCTAATTTCTTACGCAATATTCCTTCCGCTTTGGAGCAGTTCCTTTTTGATGCTCTGTCCACCTTTCAGCGATTTACGTGAACTCCGCTCCGCGTGATGTCGGGTCGTTGCCTGTCAATACGACCGTGGGCAGAGCCGTCGCCTTGCGTGGATCTCCGAATTCGGGCGAAATGACCTTCCATTCCTCGGGCCTGTCGGTGCCGGGCTCCGGCGGCGGAAACGGAGCAGATCGGTTGATCAGCCGTTCGTAAAACTCCAGCCATTTGCCGTGATTGAACGTGACCGCACCGACGATGCGTCCGTTCTTGCCAAAGGCGGCGGCAAAGCGGCGTTCCTTGAGCGATCCCTGGGTAATGATCATTTCGTCGCCAAACGACGGCAGTCCGACGCCTCTGATGTTGACGCCGAACTGGCCCGACCAGTAGCGTGGTAGGGGCAGGTACGGCAGGCGTTCGGGCTCGAGGCAGACCATGTTGCGTCCGGCCATCTGAGCGCCCACGACAGCGTTCTCCCAGTGCTCGATCGAGATAAACTGGTACCCGTACAAAACCTGCGGCAACCGCGCGATGTCGCCCGCAACAAAGATGCTGTCGGTCACCACGCCGTTGACGTCAAAGGCACGGCAGCCGGCATCGCAGCCGACGCCCCAAAATCCGCTGGCGAGACCGGCACCCTCGAGCCATTCGACGTTGCGAATCGACCCCAGCGACGCCACCACGACATCGACATCGAGTATGGTCCCGTCAGAGAGCTTTGCCTGGCGTACATGTCCCGCATCATCGCCTATCAACTTCTCGACGGCGACTCCGGTGCGGAGATCGACCCCGGCTTCGAGCTGCATTTCCTTGGCGACCCTGGAGAGTACACCGCCGAGTGCCCCGATAAGCGGGCCACCGGCACGCTCGGCGACGGTCACATCGAGGCCGAGTTCACGGCAGACCGATGCCATCTCGGACCCGATAAAACCCGCTCCGACGATCAGGACACGCCGCGGCTTTGCGGCGAGCGCCGCCTGCAAGCGACCTGCATCCTCGACTGTTCTGACGGTAAACAGGCCGTCCAGCTTGGCCTCTTCCTTGTTGAACCATGGCCGAGAGCGGACGCCGGTCGCTATCAGCAAACGGTCATAGGGCACCTTGTCGCCATTGGCCAGGTGAACGGTCTTGGTTTTCCGGTCAAGCTTGGTCGCAGCGACGCCGAGACGCCAATCGGCATCCACGGGCCGCAAACGCGGCAGCTTTGTGTTTTCGGCTGGCACCCAGCCCTTTAAGATCTGCTTCGAGAGCGGCGGGCGATCGTACGGTTCGTGGACCTCGTCGCCTATGATGGTCAGCGAGCCGTTAAAGCCCTCATCGCGTATGGCTTCGGCAGCACGGAGCCCGGCAAGTGAGGCTCCGACGATGACGATCCGGCCCGTGGACTTAAAAGACGATTTAATTTCTTCGGCAAGGGTTTCTAGGCTCACGATTTTCCCTCCTCTTCCTGCGCCTGTGCTCGATCTTCATAGTCCACTATGATCGCCTGTACCGGGCAGGACGCCGCGGCTCTTAGGATTTGTTGCCGCCGCGAGTCGTCGGGGTTAGGGTTGTACATAACCGCCTCCTCGCCGCTCAGTTTCAGGTCGTCCGGCGCAAGCGGTATGCACTGTGCGTATCCCAGGCACCGATTCAAGTCAAATACTATTCGCATGATCTGCCTCCGATAATTCCATCGTTTCGTTGAGAACATCTTGATGGGAATTGGCCCTCCGCCATTTCGGAGGAGGGCCATCAGGATTGCCGCCTACTTTTTCAGCAGGTCGTCGAGAACGACCATATCACTGAACTTGAGCGTCATTTCACCCGAGAAGTACATGGCTCCGAGAGTCTTTAAGTTCGGTAGCTTGTACATCGGATCAAGATCCGACTTGCCGTATGTAGTCGAGGCTCCGTCGCCGCTGTGGAAGGTGCCCTTCATGTACCACGGGGCACCGATAAGCTGAGCTAACGAAGGGGTCGGATTGCCCTTACCGTTGCCGCCGACACCCGGAACCCACTTAAGGGTCGATGTCGGGAACGGAACCGTTTCCTGCTCTTTTCCGGTTGGTGCCGGAAGCGGCATCGTCATGTTGTACGGGTACGGCAGAGACACCGGCTTGTCTGCGGGCAGCGGCGTTGAGAAGAGCTTGCCACCGACCTGCATTTTAGCCGACGCGATCCGCTCGCCGTGCCGATCCAGCGTGCAGCTGTAATCATCTCCAACCCGTTCCATGCTGATTTTGCCGTATTTCTTCGGCCACCCGCCGATCTCACGGCCACCTACCATTGCGGCGTCGTTGTCGACATAGATAAAGGGCACGTAGAGATACAGCTCGCCGTTGTGTAGACATGGAATCGTCAGAATGAACTCGTCGTATGGACCGAAACTGGTGTCGCGGTAATGCGCCCATACCTGCTTGACAGCCGAATATCCAGGCAGTTCCGGGATCGGGAGCGTAGTCAAATGCGCCGGTAGCAATGCGGCTGCGGCGTCGTTAGTGGTCAGGTGGTCGATGATGACCACGTCAATGTTGCGCCAATGCCACTCGGGGGCATTCTGGTAAAGATCACCCATGGCGAACGGGAGGTTTTCCAGCGTGACCTGCCCCTCAACCGGAGTTGCGACAGGTCCGACGCCTGGGAGTTCAAAGGTCGGATCCGGGATCCATTTAAACTCTTCCTCGCTGAACCCTTCCGGCAATGCGCTTGGCGACAGAGGAGCATCAGCTTCAATGTACCAGCGAGTGATGATCCACTTGCCATTGCGCTTTTCCAGTTCGGCATTGTAGGTGCCCGTGGTCAGAATATGCAGATGGTCTGCCGCAGGTACGCTCGATATCAGCATGTACGTGCGCACCTTCGCCGTCGTGGCGGTTTGCTCGGCCACGTGAACGTTGCCCTGGGTGTGACGTCGCACCTTTTTCGAATTCTTCCCAGGTATGATGTACCGGTGATCCACCAGATCCTTGAAGGCCGCTATGCCTTTGATGAGGACTGTGCCTAGTTCCGGCGTGGAATTCTCGAAAGCAACGTCGTCTGAGAACAACGCGAACCATTCATCCCAACGGCCTTCATCGATCAGGTACGAATAGGCAGTGACGTGGTTGATGATCGCCTGCCGGTCTGCCACGAACTGTGGATCGGCATTGACGGTGCCCGAGTTATCAGCCACCGCCATCTCTAACCGGGCTGGCCCGGGTGCGTTTTTGTGGGGAACGAACGCATCTTTAGTCACTGTACTTTTACTCATATGATTCTCCTATTTGGTAGTCTTGAATGAGGTTGCAATTTCACATTTTGCGACTGGTTGATCGGGGTGTCGCAACACCTCCTTTCTCCCCTTTTGCTCTCCTGCCCGGGCTTGGTCCGAGTAGGAGGATGGAATCTCTTCTTTGCCTTCACCCTGAGAGCGGATCCAAAAACAACCTCTTAATTGTCCTGACTCATAAGGTTGCTCTCCTTCTAATTTGATTTGTTTGCTGTTTTCTTTGGATTGCCATTTGACATAACAGGACGAAACTAAAATAAGCAATCCAGGAGAGAACTTACGGCAGTTTTCAGATGGTTAAGCCATAGTGATTGAGGCAGGGTATGCGGTGTAGGGTGTGGTTAATTCAAATGAAAATAGCTGTAAAAACTGAGAACGCACCCTACTAAACGCTGAAACATTGAAGCTGTATTCAGTGTCGATCTAAGAAACAAATCTTTCTTGTCATTCTGCGCCAAGTAACCAGATCATGGCGAGTTAGGGTGTTGTTGCATATATATTTGTTACCAGCCGCATTCCTAAACGCCAGAGCTGACGCATTTTGACCAAAACCTCGGAGGTTTAAGCCACGATGATTGGTCACAATGCTTGATGCTTGGTTGAAACTTCCGAGGTTTGTATAATGCCTAAAACCATTCCTTAGATCGAGTCTTATGTTCCGCTGATATCTGATTGGTTGAGATTTGCTACTTTTGTCCGGCGCTCAGCGAGAAGATAGGCGATCGCACCGGGGATGGCAACTATCGTAATCAAAATGGTGATGCTGGCACTGAGTCGGCTCGACAGAGATCGGGCCGGTTCGAGTCCGTCTGCGATAAAGCGGTGGGTCACAACTACCGCAAATATCCCGGCGGTTATCGCGCTGAGGCTGGAGGTAAATTCCTTTAAACTGGGCATATGAGGTTTCTTGACTCTTCGAGCCAAGAACACCCCTGAGATAACCCCGGCTATGCCCTGAACTACCACAAAGACAAGCCGCTCGTTTTCCAGCGGGTTCTTAGCCTCAGCCAGATTGCTTGCCATCACGCCTCCAATCCCAACGATCATCCCCGCGATCGCCCCTACGCACACCCACCAATACACGGGTTTTGAAAGGAATGAACAAGTCACAATTAAGCTAGCCAACAGGATCGCACTCACCAGAGATGCCTGAGTCAGCGGTAGGATTGTGATGATGACCAGGGTGATGGCTCCACCGATAACACTGCCTATCAGCAGAAACAACCTGTGTCTGGAGCTTAAATCTCGTTTAAAGTCTTGCATGGTGGCATGTCCTTTTCTAACTACCGAGAAGGTTGATCGTGCGCGACGCGACGACCACAATTGTTGTCAGTGAGATCGTGCTTTCAAGCATCATCAGCACCTTGGCGCAAACTTTCAGCAGCGCGGCTTCAGTGGGGCTAAACACCGTAGAGGTCGTGTAGGACAGAAACAGGTAGTCAACAAACATCGATCGCCAATTGGTCAGCGTATCCTCAGGAACCCGATTAATTCAAATGAAAATTGCTGCGAAAACCGAGAATGCGCCCTACTACGCCCTGAAACATTTGAAACTGGCTTAAGTATCAACTCAAGAAACTTTTTTTTCTTGTCATCTTACGCCATTCCAGCAATTCCAAATTCTAAAATCTCCTCAGACGATTGGGCAGCCGCCCCGGTCAATTTTAGTGGAAGTGGGCAATGTCACCTCCATCTACTACAGGTGTGACCCGCCAATCTGCACCGCTCGATAATGTTGATAATTGTCTAACGAATCATGTCAACACTCTTGTCATTCCATGACAATGAGTATATACAAACAATAGATAACAGAAACTCAATCAATCAGACCAAATCAGACTAGATAATCAGACTGGAAAACCTCAAATCAAACAAGCAATCTACCATTCGTTTGAATACAAAATTTAATGTAAGGAAAACTAACTCAACGATCTAACAGCATTAATTTCGCTCTGTTGCGGTTTGCTTTTGCAAAGCGGGCTGTATACATAAAGAGATTAAAAACCTCGGTATAGCGTTTTTGAATCCAGTGAGATACATGGATAGCCGTAAAGCCCTTGAGTCAAACAGATGAGATTACCTCACCAAGAAAGGAAACGCTATATCATCGTCAATCAAGTGCCTTTAGGGTAGTGCTGAATAGCAAGATGAACTGGGACGAAGTTTCAATTCATACAACTCTCAATTCATACCCACCATCAGCAACGCTGCCCCTAGTGAGCCAACTGAGGCAAGTTTGTTGATCGCTCATTTAATCCAAACTGTTCAACCCGATCATCAGGTTGCATCACCCTCTCTTCTTTAAAGAGGGCGTTTGGCTGTGTCAGGCAAGCAATTACACCATGTACGCGGCTTTTCTCTGATCCCTATTGAGGATGCCACTAAACCATAATGATGAAACTTTACCTGGATGATTCACCTCAAACGGAAGCAACCTTACCGTTAAAGGACTGTGCGTCTGACTTTGCTGCTGCGCTGCAACAGATGCTTCAGTCCCATTTGCAGGATGGGTATCCAGATGTGATTCTGTCCGCTAATGCCGCCGGGATGAGTGTTCGCAGCTTGCAACGCCGACTGACTGAAATCCATCTCAACTACTCCCTACTGATTGAGCAAGTGCGATTTGATCAAGCGGTGCGTTTGTTGCAAGAATCAAACCTAAAGATCATTGATATTGCTTTTGATCTGGGCTACACCGATGCGGCAAATTTTTCACGTGCCTTCAAGCGCTGGACAGGTGTGTCACCCCGCGAATTTCGTTACTTGCATAGAAAAGTTTTACCTTCTGGCGTGTTATGACCAGAAAAAAGCATGTAGCTTTGCTCCAATTAAGTCATAGCTACATTCATAACACAGTAACTTGGCATGGCTCACATTCCCTTAATCCGGGCGAATGTCATGAATAGTGCCATCGCTTTTATCGAAGAGATAGAAGCCCCAGCCGAACGCCTGCTGACAGAAGCAAAACTATCCCGCTCCCTACTGCATGAACCAGAAGCCTTGATTCCACTCAGGTATGTTTTTGAGTTTTTTGAGCAGACTGCCTTTGCAGAAGGGATTGAATATTTTGGGCTGTTAGTTGGGCAACGGACTCAAATTTCTGATCTGGGTGCTTTAGGGCGATTACTCAGTCATTCTCCTACCCTTTACAATGCCATTCAGACCTGGACTCATTTAATCCCCAGCTACAATTCTGGTGAGCAAATTTGGCTGGCTGAACGAGAGGAGAAGGTCTGGCTATGCCAAAAGTTTATTGGTGGTCTTGATGTGGGTCGTCACCATGCCGCTCATTATTCCATCATGATCATGATTCATCTGGTTCAGTTGGCGGCAGGTTCTCAGTGGAAGCCAACGGAAATTCACCTGGAAACCAATGATTCGCATGGATTGGAACAGGTTGAGTGGCTATCGGATGTGAAAATTCGGTTTAACCAAGACGCAACTGCCATTGTTTTACCCCGATCGCTCCTGAGTTTACCGTTACAGAGTTCAGAGACCTATAGCAATGCCCAACGGGATCAGGATTATGAAACTTTGCGGTCATCTGCTCCTGTGAAAACGTTCTCTGGATCCCTACAGCAAACGATGAAATTCCTTTTACGACAGGGCTATCCCAATATTCAATCGGTCGCACAAATCGCTGGAATGAGTGTTCGTAGCTTTCAACGGCAATTGAGTGAAGCTGGACTCACCTATTCTCACCTGGTTGAACAGGTTCGATTTGAGCGATCGGTGCAGTTGCTGAGAGAGTCTACCAATAAGCTGGCAGATATAGCGGCTGAAATCGGTTACAAAGATGCGGCTAACTTTACCCGCGCCTTCAGGCGTTGGGCAGGGATTTCACCCAGTAACTTTCGGAGTTTGCGATAGAGACGTGTCTCAGGGGGGCGATCGCCACTTGATACGGAATCGCCATGTTCAAGCTAATACGACTCGGATTAATCGGTGTACAAAATCCTATGACTGTTGGACTGTGATTCTTTACACACTTGAGTTCTCTTGTCATTTAACGCCAGTTGTATTAAAATCCAGCAGTTACAGATCACGATTTGTTGTCAAAACAAAGGTTCTAATTTATTATCGCTATCCGCTTTTGCGTGATTGCTGCTTACTTTGGTGCCGATTAAGAGAGCCAATCCAGTTGGGACTAAGTAGGCGGAACAAATTAACGATGAAACGACTGTAGGTTAGACGTAGGACATGAGTTTCATGCCCTACGTCTAACCCATCTTCTGATGGTTTTGCCTATTTAATTACTGTGTCTTGGGTGTCTCTACACTGTTTCATAAATCGATATTTCTTGTCCCTTTGCGCCAACGATTCAAAAATTTAAAACTTGATTGCCTGCTTAACGTTATTCATTCGTTGTTTTTTTTCCTGTATGAATGCGATTCCTTTAATTCGAGCTAGCGCAGTCCTACCATTTGTAAATTTTCTCAATCAAATTGGGGCTCCCACTGAGCGGCTTCTGAAACAGACCAAAGTACCCATCTTTGCCTTAGAAAACCCGCAAGCGCTGATCCCGCTGTATCAAACGTTTGACTTTGGAGTAAAGGCAGCACGAACCGAAGGAATCGATGACCTGGGTGTGGTGGTGGGGCAAAGAACTCACCATACTGATACGGGTCTATTTGGCAAGATCCTAAGCCAATCGCTGACGTTGTACGATCTGCTCAACACGATGGTATTGATGGTCTCAACTCACAACTCTGGCTTGCGGATATGGGTCACGGAGGAGAACAATCAGATTTGGCTCCATCACCAGTTCATCAACCCTTCTAACTATGAAAATCAGCAGTCACAATATTTTGCCTGCATGATGTATGCCAAAACGATTCAGTTAGCCACCGGTCCAGACTGGCATCCGACTGAACTTCACGTCCAGGCGGGTAAACTAAAGAGCTTAGTCAATCTGGAATTGTTTTCTGGCACCAAGATTTCCTTCAATCAGCCCAATAACGCGATCTGCTTTCCTAAAGCTCTATTAATTCGGCGGCTAAAGCATTCAGGAGAATGCGACTTATTACAACGGCAACAAGATTGTGAGTTATTAAAAGCATCAGCCCCAGATCTAAATTTTACAGTTTCGCTGCGGCAATTGCTTCAGTCATTGCTGCGAGATGGATATTCCGATGTAGAAATCGCTGCTGAGATTGTAGGAACCAGTACGCGCAGTTTACAGCGACGGTTAGCTGAAGAGGGACTCAGTTATTCTCGTCTGGTTGATCAAGTTCGTTTCAATCTGGCGGCTGACCTGCTTAAAGAGCCATCGACTCACTTGCTTGAAATTGCATTTGAGCTTGGCTATACAGATGCGGCTAATTTTACCCGCGCTTTTCGGCGGTGGACAGGGAAAACGCCTAGCCAGTTTCGAGCCTTAAGTACAGGACTTACGCAAACCTCGGAGGTTTTAACCAAGAGTCAAGTATTGACCAGCGTCGGGGCTTAAACCTCCGAGGTTTTGGTCAAAATGCATAGGTTTTAAAGTAATCGCAAAGAGTTGAATGGCAGCGTACTCCAAATGAGCCACTGCTAACTAGATCAGGGATTCCCCTAATTTCTAATTTCTATAGTTATTAACCAGCCTTTGTCACTTCTATGCTGTCCATCACCAATTCAGAACCGATCGCAGACAGGCTGCCTCGCCGCACTAAACTTGCCTATGGGGTGGGCGAGGTTTCAAGGGCTGCCATCCAAAACATCCGGGTTGTTTTTCTACTGTATTTCCTGACCAATGTTGCCGGATTAAATGCAGCCCTGGCAGGTTCCGTACTTTTGATTAGCCGGATTTGGGATGGGGTCAACGATCCGCTTGTGGGCTTGATGAGCGATCGCACCCGTTCCCGGTGGGGCAAACGCTACCCGTGGATGATGATCGGTGTCATTCCGCTGGCTGTGTTTAGTTTTTTGCAGTGGGTGGTGCCTGATTTCAACTTCAGCGATCGCCTGGATCAACTCAGCCTTTTTGTTTATTACACCTTGATTGCCTTATTGTTTGATACGGCTTTTACCGCTGTAATTGTCCCCTATTCAGCCCTGGCTCCCGATCTCGCCCAGACCTATGATGAACGCACCAGTTTAACCAGTTTTCAGATGGGATTCTCGATCACAGGGGGAATTGGCGTGTTACTGCTGGCTCAACTCATCTTTGGCTGGGTTCCCAACCTAAATCAAAGGTTTCTCATCTTAGCCGGTGTTTGTTCCACACTCGTCGTTTTGGCAATCTTTCTGAGTGTTTGGGGAACCTACCGCCAAACCGCATCCTCTCGATTGGCAAGGAATGATAGGGAATCTTCTGCCAAACCTCTGTTTTGGTCCCAGGTATCCACCGTCTTCAAGCAACGCGAGTTTCAACTGGTGACGGGGATTTATGTCCTGTCCTGGGTGTCCGTTCAAGGGATGATTGCGATTCTGCCTTACTTTATTCAGAACTGGATGAATTTACCCGTCCAGCACGTGACTCAAATGGTCGTGTTGATGCAAATAGCTGCATTGGTGTCAATTCCCCTGTGGCGATCGCTGAGTCAACGGGTGGGCAAAAAAGGGGTATTCCTGCTGGGTATTCCAGCATTAATTGGGGGACAGCTTGGTTTGTCGCTGTTACATTCTGGTCAAATTGGGTTGATGTATAGCTGCGCGATCGGAATTGGGATTGGACTATCAACCATTTATCTGGTTCCCTGGGCAATGTTGCCGGATGTGATTGATCTGGATGAGTTGCGAAATGGACAACGACGGGAGGGCTTATTCTATTCCCTGTTGATGCAAATGCAGAAGTTTGGCTTGGCGATCGCCCTATTTCTCCTGAGCCAGGGCTTAAATTGGACGGGTTTTATTTCTACTACGGGTGGAAGTCCAATGCCCGTTCAGCCGCCGTCTGTTTTGGTTTCAATTCGGTTAGAGATTGGCTTGATTCCAGCGATGGTCATGATGCTAGCCCTGTTTCTGACCTACCACTACCCAATCACTCATGAGGTACATAAAACTGTCTTACTACAACTGCGAGAGTTGAAGGAATCCAGAAGCTAATCGACAATCGGTAAGGGCTCAAGAGTCAACCAGACCGTGCCTTTATCAGGAAATTAGGCGTTGCTGATTTTGGGTATGAATCGAGAGTTGTATGAATTGGAACGAAGTTTCAATTCATACTGCTATTCAGCACCACCGGAAATTACAGGTTGATGGATTCTTAACCCAAAATACTCACTGAAATTCCCCTATTGACAGGCAAGAACCGCAACCGAATAGACATTATTCACATCGCTACCTACATTCACGTTGACCTGATAGGGCTGTTTTGCCGTGGGAGGACGAAATGTGCCGCTATAAAGTTCATATCGCTGCATCGGAATGCTTTTTTTGTAGACCTGTGAAGAGGTATTGTCGTTGTATTTAAGACTTACTGTGACCTGGTAGTTGGCATTGTTTTGGGGATAAATATGACCCATAAAGTAACGGTACCGGGTACCTGTGGGCACTGCAAAATCCGTATTCCAGTCATTGTTGCCCAACGCTCTGATTGAAACTTTCTTTTCAATCGAGATTTGCCCGCTGCTGACTTCACGAAGATAGACACAGTTTTTAGGCTGCGCCTGTGCATCTTGAACGTTTGCTACCAGAGCGATCGGCATGAGTGCCATGGTGATGCCAGCGAGTGCAATATATCTCTTTTTCATTGTTGTTGCCTTTTTAGATACTAAACGTTTTCCACCTGTCAATTTTCCGCCCAAGAGTTCAGATAAAATTTCAGACATCAGTACACATACCCTCGGCGATAGGCAATCCTTATTTGTTGAGTGCTATTGAACCTTAATTAGCTCCACCTACTTAGCTGCCCATGAAAGTAACCACTAAAAGGGAAACACCAATGATTTTCCAATAAATAAGGTTCCTATTCTTGTCATTTTGCGCCACTATAGTGAACCTATTTGGATCGTGAACGGACTTTCCAGTCAGAGCAAGACTTTCACAACTCTCCTTTTTCACAAAAGTTTCAGGGGGTGCTTGAAAAGCCTCTGACGGTTAAAACCGCGATGACATGAATCAAGTTTGCCTGTGCTGGCTTGAGAGATTGAAAGGCTGTATACTGAGCAAATGTTTAAGGCTCAAACTCGATTTGAAGATAATAGTGCGAGCAAAGTACAGTGAAATAATTCGCTATTGATTTATTGGGAAATGTGTTGTGCGAGTAGCAATGCAAATGGTTGAGTCATAGCACGAAGGCTTCAATAGCTAACGCATCTACGAACTATAGCGATCCTATTTGGATTGTGAACGGACTTTCCCGTCAGAGCAAGACTTTCACAACTCTTCTTTTTCACAAATGATTTAGGACTCCTATAGTAGAGCAATCTAAAATTTCTGCAATGATAGGCTGGGTAGAACGCCAGCGAAACCCAACATTTTCAACGCTCAGGTGTTGCAAAATTAAATACTCACTGTACTAGTGTTGCAAACACTAAATTTTGCAACATGGGAGTGAAGGGGCGAAGCCCCCAAGAAGGGGTGGAACCCCTTCACCCCCTTACAAAACGAAAGTTTTGCATGTACTAGTCTCCAACCACGGAGGTTGGAATGGGATTGGGGAAGAAAGGAACGGGTGGTGGACCGCCATAGGTCTGTTGCAGTTGCTCAGGGGTAAGAGAATTGACCAGATCTAATTGAAGCGGGGGACGGGCGATCGCCCGGGCATAGCCCGCATTCAGGTAGGTAAGATATTCCGGGCGATCGCCGACATAAACCTGCATAAATGCCACACTCAATGCCTTTGCATATTCCCGCGCCAGAGTTGGTTCCGCTCCAGACAGGAGAAACCCAGCGGTACCGGGTTCTGACGTTGCCTCTCCCTCCGTTCCATCCACCGCCGCATGACCAGCAGGAGCAATATTGACCAGATATTTTTGAGGGGTTTTCAACCACAGAAAAGGATGCGCCTGTTCTAATACCAGGGGAGTGATGATGTCACGGGAACTGCCTAGGAGCATGGTAGGCACCTGAATTGTGCCCATTCCCTCTGGTCCAAAAACCAGGCTGCTCAGGGGGTTCATCGCGATCGCGGCTTTGATGCGAGAGTCCTTAAGCACGTTGACATCAAAAAAGGGTAACTTCTGGTTTAAACACTGCAAGGCAATGGAGGAATTGAATCTCAGAGCCGTTGGGCATTGTTGAAATAGGCGAGACAGGTTGAACGTTGCCCCCGCTGTAACCAGTGCCGTATAGCCTCCAAAGGAGTGCCCAATAATCCCAATTTGTTGCAGATTAAGTCTACCTGCAAGCTCAGACTGGGACTGACGCTCCAGTTCATCCAATGCCTGCTTAACATCCAGAGGTCGTTCAACAAACTCCGTCAGGGTGACATTGCTACCCGTCAACCCATTGAATAGATCCTCTCGCTGGCGTTGACCGCTGCCAATATGCTCTGGCAGTACTGTGACAAACCCATGCGATGCCAGGTGAGTTCCCAGGTAGGCAAATCCGACAGGAGAAGACCCCAGCCCGTGGGAAATGACCACTACTGGGGCGGGTTGGGGCTTGTCTTCTGGCAAGTAAACATCGACATAAAACTGGCGTTGAACAGGTGTTCCTGCGATTGATAACGTTTGCCGCTCTAGTTGCCAGGTGCGCCGAGCCACCTTAAACGGTCCCGGTTGTTGGGGGTCAGGCAGGTTAGTATCGACGACAGGACTGGAACCTGCTTCATTTTGAGCTTCCTCGGCGATCGCTGCCACCGTTGCATCGGTATAACTACTTAGTGCGGTGAACAACCTTTGAACCGATAGTAGCCGACTCGCATCAAATAAAATTCCCTTCGTCGGAAAGCGGCGGATCAGATCAATCAGCGTAAAACCCTCCGGATTGGTGGCTGACAAAATCCAGCTTGAGCGCATGGCATAAAATCCATTCAGCCCCGCTTCAGTTTGAATCAACTCACCCAGTTGCCGAATCGCCTCTTCTCCCAAAGGAGAGTAGCTCAACCGGGAAACCACAACCGAGCTTAACCGGAAACGCTGTTTCAGCGCTGGACGTAGCTGCGCCATTGCTTCATCCCCAGCAAAGCGGGCATAAAACTGAAGTTCTCGATCAATTTCACCCGTTTCTGCAAAATGTTCCAGGGAATCGACGGGCAGTGACAGCTTTAATGGTCCCGCCCGCAGGTAAAGCCATTCCGCACTGACCGCTGGGGCGGATCTGAGTGCAACTGGTAGCGCCCCCAACCCAATCAAACATAAACGAACAAAAACTGCCCTCACTGTCCATTGTCTAGCCGTTGTTCCGCGCTGCCGTATGACCATTTGCTGTTCCAAAGGTTATTACACCACTCAAACAATTTACAATCATTCCACTAAAAAGGAGTCAGGGGGTAACAGGTGATAGGTGTTAGGTGCGAGGAATAGGAGGGGATTTACCCCAAGTTTCACCTTCATCAGCCCCCGCTGATTGTGAGAGCTTAATCAAGGGTCTAATATGTATGAAGGTTGACTAAATCTAATCAGAACTAGTTACATGCTATGAACCAGGCTATTGCAGATGCAACTGCCCTTGATGACAAACTTTCAAATCGCCATATCGACCTTGATCCGAGTGGGTACTTTATTATTTACCTGAATCGAGATGAGGGGTTGATTTGTGCGAAGCACTATACCAATGTGATTGATCATCGGGGTCTTGCCTGTGATCCGGAAACTGGGAAACCCTTTTCCTGCGATCGAAAAGTTGAACGGCTTTCTACCAGAACCTACACAGGCAGAACCGCTAAAGAGATTTGTGTGGAGTTATTTGAAAAGGTGAAGCCCTGTCCGGTGACGATGCTGGATCATGCTGCCTACTTGGGGCGTGAATTCCAGCGGGCGGAAAGGGATCTTTTCAGCGGACAGGAGTACGTCCAAGATTGATGGGTGGTGCTGAATAGCAGTATGAATTGGAACGAAGTTTCAATTCATACAACTCTCAATTCATACCTAAAATCAGCAACGCCACCGTGGAAGGGATGACGGAGTCGTTTCACCGTCCCTGCATGTAGAGGTAAAAGTAATAGGTTGCCATAGGGACAACCGTGGCAACGACCAGGAAAGTGACGACCCAAAATGTGGCATTGCTGGCTTTGGTATCTTCCGGTGTGGCGAAGGTTCCTTCCACCTGGATGTTATCTTGCACCTGGGGGGGACCGGGATCGGGTCTACCGGAGAGTACTGCAACCAGGCGATCGCTGGCTCCCAGAAACGCCTGATTATACTTGTTGCCCTGCTTCAAAGGCACCAGAATAGTCTCATGGGCAACGCTTTGAGCAATGTCATCCGGCAAAATTTCCTTCACCTTCTCGCCAGTGCGAATGCCGGTATTGTTGGTCAGATTATCGATGACCAAAATCGTTTGATTCGCTTGCTCCTCTGGAGTTGGAAACCAGCGCTCAAACAATTGGTCAGCAAAGCTCTGGGCAGTTTCGTCATAATCAAGACGGTGGATCGTGACAAACCGGACCTCGTAACCCGTTTTCTTTGCCAGTTCATCCAAACTTGAACTAATTTTGCCTTCGCTGAGGCGACTCAAAATTTCTGCTTTGTCAAGTACCCACGTTTCGGGCATAGCGACAGGAAGCTCATAAACACTGGTTGCCTGGGCAGGGGGGGGAAAAACCTGACTGGTCAGCAACAGGACAGCGATCGCCAGGAGCAGACGTTGGAGGGTGTTTATCCAGTTAGGAAGTGTGGTGAAGAGCCGTTTCATAGGAACTATTTGGAAAACGTACTTAGAGAATACTACGTTTCATAACAAAGATGAGAAAGTAGCTGCTTTCAGATGGCTTAAAAATGATCAACTGTGAAGGTTGGGTTCGAGGGATAGAACACTGAAAAGGGTACTAACAGAGATGGAGCGGAGCAAGATTAGGACAAGGGTTTGGGTTGTAGAGCGGGGGCAGGGGCGATCGCGCTCTGACCAGGTGGCAACGGAAGAACCCTTAGAGATCCGGTTAACCCATCCCCAGCGCACGGTTGCAATCACCATGCGCACCCCCGGAGCCGACTTTGAGCTGGCAGCAGGGTTTCTCTACGGTGAAGGGGTTATTCAGCAACGGGAAGATATTGATCGCATCAGCTATTGTGTGGATCCTGATCTGGATGGTCAGCAGCGCTACAACATTGTGAATGTGGAACTGCGGTCAGATCTGGCTCCTGATCTGCAACCATTGGAGCGGCACTTTTACACCACCAGTGCCTGCGGCGTGTGTGGCAAAACCAGCCTGGAAGCGCTGAAAGTTCGCTCAGCAAAAATCCCGGATGCCCAACCCATTGTGACGGCAGAAGTCCTTTACGCCCTGCCTGACCAGTTACAGGAAATGCAGGGACTGTTCAAGGCAACCGGGGGGCTGCACGCTGCCGCACTGTTTGATTGTTTGGGTAAACGGCGATCGCTCCAGGAAGATGTGGGACGGCACAATGCTCTGGATAAACTGATCGGTTCTGCTTTGTTAGCTGGCAATCTACCGCTGAATCAGAGTATTGTGCTGGTCAGCGGACGGGCAAGTTTTGAAATTATGCAGAAGTGTTTGGCGGCTAGAGTGCCTATCGTTTGTGCCGTATCCGCTCCTAGTAGCTTGGCGGTTGCGCTTGCCCAAGAGTTTGGCATGACTTTGATTGGGTTTCTCCGAGGAGAACGGTTCAATGTGTATGCTGGCGAGGAGCGGATTGCGACGGATGGGTGGAAGTAGGGGTCAGGGGTCAGGGGTCAGGGGTTAGGGGTTGGGTTTCCAGTTAAGGTTGGTCAGACTGGTCAGGATATGGTCTTCCCATGTGCCGTTAATTTGCAGGTAATCTCTGGCATAGCCTTCGACTGTAAAGCCTAACCTTCTCAGCAGATTGCCGCTTCGCTGGTTACGGGGCATGTAGTTTGCCATGATCCGGTGAAAGTTTTGCTCTGCAAACATATAGTCAATGGCGGCACTGAGCGTTTCGTACATGTACCCCTGCCCCTGTTTGACTTCGGCAAGACTGTAGCCCAAAACACAGGCATGAAAGGGGTCTCTAAAGATTTGAGAGAAATTGACAACGCCAACAACGGTTTTCGGATGTTTTTGCTCAAACACAAACAACCTGAGGGAATGGTCGTGGGTGAACTCGATCAGGTTATGCTCTGTTTGCGATCTCCAGAAGGCTTCACTAAAAAACTCCTCTGGGCGAGTTGGCTCAAATGACTGTAAAAATGCTCGGTTGTGGCTATAGTAGCGGGCGATTTCGCTGGCATCCCGATAGTCCGCCATGCGAATCACCAGCCTTGGGGTCGATAGGCGAGGAAACCCCTGCACTCCATAGTCTGATTGCGTCATGTCGCACGAATTCGCTCAAGCAAATCATAGAATGTTGACCAGTCATCTGCTTCGGTAATCGGTTTCCAGACGGCTTCAATCAGCGATCGCACTGGAACCGTGGTTGGATTATTGATTTGTAATCGGTTTTTGATCTGCATCATTTCACTATCCGATACGCCCAACAATTGATTGAAATAAAAGATTTTCCAATGGTTCCAGAGGGTTGCCAGTTCATCGTTAGACAGCGTAGCATCTCTGAAGATCTGGCTGGCATCTTCTCGCCAGTCCTGTGAAAACTGCTGAGCCAGCGCGGCAAAGAAGTCATGATAGCTGACCTGGGTTTCTCGCAAAAGTTGAAGCGTCAGGTTCAGAAGTTCCTGCCATTTGGGATCTACGGTTGATTCAAACCCCAACTTGCTCAACATCCGTTGCTGATAGGCTTGCTGATAGGTCTCCCAAAAGCTTGCCAATCCGGCATCTAAGTCTGACTGAGAAACCACCAACCCCAAGGGGCGTTGCAGTTTCTCTAAGTTTTGGTGGCAGATTTCGGGTTGGTTGGCGTAGCTGTAAAGCCCAAAATGGTCAAAATAGGCAGCGGTGAAGCTGGGGTTATAGGTTGGAATGAAGGCATAGGGACCGTAATCAAAACTTTCCCCGCTAATGGACATATTGTCGGTGTTCAGCACGCCATGACAAAACCCAGCCGCCATCCATTGAGCCGCTAACTCTGCGACTCGTTGTACCAACTCTGCATAAAAACGGGTGTAGCGATCGCTCTGGTTTGCCAGGTGGGGATAGTAATGTTCAACTACATGGTCCAATAGAATGGCGATCAGATCTTTGCGCTTAAAGTAATGCAGCCGCTCAAAAGTGCCAAACCGAATGTGAGAACGGCTAAACCGCACCATCACGGATGATCTGGTTGGTGATGGCTCATCCCCCCGCCAGAGGGATTCCCCCGTTTCAACCAGGCAAAAGCAGCGAGACGTTCGTACCCCTGCCCGGTGTAACGCTTCTGCGGCAATCACCTCCCGCACACCCCCTTTTAGGGTTAGTCTGCCATCGCCACCCCTAGAGTAGGGGGTTGTGCCAGAGCCTTTGGTACCCAGGTCATACAGTTCGCCATCCTGCCCCCGCACCTGTCCATACAGGAAGCCTCTGCCATCCCCCAGTGCCGGGTTATATTCACCAAACTGGTAGCCGTGATAGCGTAGCGCCAGAAAAGGATGGGGGGCGTTTTGAAACTGACCAAAGGCTTCGATAAAATGCCCGTCGCTGACTGCCTGTGGGTCAAGCCCTAACTTTGACAACAGATCATTATTGCGAAACCGCAAAATATGGTTGGGGAATTCAGCCGCCGTTACGCGATCGTAGTAATCATCTCCCAACCATTCCACCACTGGTTCGTAGCTGAGGGTCAGAAGGGGGTTAGGAGGGTGCATAGGGAAAAGGGAATAGAGAAGAAAACATCAAAATAGAAGATATGCCAGGGACATGGCAAAACCCTGGGGGCAACAAGTTATCGATTGCAAGTTTATCTATTGAATTGTGCCAGGTGGAAGATACAAAGCGTGCAAAATGTCAGCGAAGGCTTCATTTTCTGAGTTTAATAACGACTTCAATAGTTTTTTCAAGTCTGCTTCTCGCACACATTTAGTTGCTTTGGCGATGCTCATCCATTGGCGCTTTCTGCGCCTGACCTCCGGATAATCGGTTGACTCCGTCTCGACTGCCATCAAAAAGACCTCCACCTGGCAGGGATAACTCCATTTGCGCGTGTTGTAGTCACCGAGCATCGGCGTGTATACCTTTCCCGTAATTCCTGCCTCTTCCCAGGCTTCCTTCGCAGCAGAATCTTCTGGTGTCATGAATGGGGAGATCCAACCCTTTGGAATGACCCAGCGTTTGCCACTTGAGGAGGTGACGAGCAGAACTTCAACTTCCCCATTTCTGACACGAAAGGGAATCACTCCAGATTGCCGAATCACAGAAATGCCTCCTATTCGCCCTTACAGCGGTTTTCAGACGAGTGCCACGCAGGCGATGCCTTTTAGATGAATGCGAAACAGTGGATCGGTATAGCCTACACAAATGAAAATAGCTGTAAGCATTCAGCCTAAAGCCCTGAGCCAGACTGACCCAGGGCTTATGTTTCATATAGTTGGTTTGCTTCGACCCTTGACGCTTGCTTGCATCTATGTCGGTGAGGTCATACTTTGTTCAACTTATGCTCTCAGTATAACGGTGGGTCAGGCTAAGCTAATCTATACTTGGGAAGGGAAAACCGTATAACTTGAGATGGACTTTTGATGGTCCAAAGTATGGCTAATATTAAGGTTGAGCTATTCCCTCGTGCGACAGAATAGTAGATATGCCTGTAAAAGTAGCACGAAGTTACTACGAGCTTGTAAAAAACAACTTCACAAATTTGACTGGCTATTCGCTAATAGCCTATTGCAGTTATTTCTTAACGGCTGCGACAGAAAATATTGGCTGGAATGTCAGCTTTACCAACCACCTGGGATGGGTTGCAGCGGTTGGGTTGGCGTTTCATTATTTTGCCCAGAGCCACCATTGTCAGGGGAGGGATTGGAAGGCAACTGGGGCAAGGTAGGTACGAGCGGCGTATCCTGGGTAATATCTTTTGGGGCATTGGCATTGAAACCTGTCGTCTGGGTTGGGGGAGTACTGCCTGTCCGGTTTGCAATCCACTGCCGAAATGCAGATGTATTGACGACTTGTAACCCTCCTAAGACGGCAATCAAGATTAGAATCGCAAGCACTAATCGGTTCATCGGTTTTCCCCTGCTGGAGTTAGCCCTAATTTTTTAGCAACCAGGTGACCTAACGGTTACGTTTAATTTTGACAGACTTTATTTTGATTGGGGTTCATCCATAGTACGGGTTATGGTCAGACGTAGGAATTCACTTAACTTAAGGATTGGGGCAGGGTGGGCTGACCAATTCATCACCTGGTTGATGATTGCACTGTGAAATCCGTTTATAGCGTTTTTGAATCCAGTGAGGTACATGGATAGTTTTAGGACCCTTAAATCAAACAGATGAGATGTACCTCACCCAGAAAGGAAACGATGTATGCCGTTCTGAGCGATCGCAGGATTTCTTTCGCTGAAGGCTGCAAGCCTTTCCCTACAATTAAAGTTTACTGCCTTCGTTGATCTGAATTTTTTTCCATTCCTCACCTCCATGATCGCAAATACTAGCCGCCCAATCTGGATCTATGACACAACGCTGCGTGATGGTGCTCAACGGGAGGGTTTGTCCCTTTCCATTGAAGACAAATTACGAATCGCCCGCCAGCTCGATAAGCTAGGAGTGCCTTTTATTGAAGGAGGTTGGCCCGGAGCAAATCCGAAAGATGTGCAGTTTTTTTGGCAACTTCAGGAAGAACCGCTGACCCAGGCAGAACTGGTCGCCTTTTGCTCTACCCGCCGACCGGGCACTGCCGCTGCCCAAGACCCGATGCTGCAACCGATTCTGGCAGCCGGAACCCGATGGGTCACTATTTTTGGTAAATCCTGGGATTTGCACGTCACGGAAGGCTTGAAAACCACCCTGGATGAAAACCTGGAAATGATCCGCGACACCATTGAGTACCTGCGATCCCAGGGTCGCCGAGTCATTTATGATGCCGAGCACTGGTTTGATGGCTACAAGCGCAATCCCGACTATGCGCTGGCGACCTTGCAAGTGGCGATCGCCGCCGGAGCTGAATGGCTGGTCTTCTGCGACACCAATGGCGGCACCCTACCCCACGAAATCAGCCAGATTGTAAGTCAGGTCGTCACCCACTTTGAATTTTTTGGCGAAGAGCCAGTCGCCAGCCGCCCAAATCAACTAGCCACGAACCACCAAAAACCAAAAACCAACCTCAACCCCCATCCCCGACTTGGTATCCACACCCACAACGACTCTGACACGGCTGTCGCTAATGCCCTGGCAGCGGTGATGCAGGGCGTGAGCATGGTACAGGGCACCATCAACGGCTATGGCGAACGTTGTGGTAATGCCAACCTGTGCTCCTTAATCCCTAACTTGCAAGCGAAGCTGGGGTTTGCCTGTATCAACGATGAACAACTGGCACAATTGACTGAAACCAGCCGTTTTGTTAGTGAAGTGGTTAACCTGGCTCCCGATGACCATGCGCCCTTTGTCGGACTGTCTGCCTTTGCCCACAAAGGAGGTATCCACGTCAGCGCCGTTGAGCGCAATCCCTTAACCTACGAACACCTTCAGCCAGAGCAGGTCGGTAATCGCCGCCGGATTGTGATTTCAGACCAGTCCGGCTTGAGTAACATTCTCGCCAAAGCACGCACCTTTGGGATTGAACTGGACAAGCAAGACCCCACCTGTCGCCAGATCTTACAGCGGCTCAAAAGCCTGGAAAGTGAAGGCTATCAGTTTGAGGCAGCGGAAGCCAGCTTTGAGCTACTCATGCGGGAAGCTTTAGGTCAACGGCAGGCACCCTTTGAAATTAAAGGTTTTCAGGTTCACTACGATATGGTGCCTGGAAAGGATGCAAACCAGGCAACCTCGCTGGCAACCGTTAAAGTGGCAGTCGATGGAAAAGATATTCTAGAAGCGGCTGAGGGAAATGGTCCAGTTTCAGCGCTGGATGCCGCACTCCGGAAAGCATTGATCAACTTTTACCCGGAGATTGAAACCTTTTACCTGACCGATTACAAAGTCCGGATTCTAGATGGCAAAGCCGGAACCGCTGCCAAAACCCGCGTCCTGGTAGAATCGAGCAACGGTCACCAACGCTGGACAACGGTAGGCGTTTCCGGCAACATTCTGGAGGCGTCCTACCTGGCAGTGGTAGAAGGGCTGGAATACGGCTTATTTCTGCACAACCCCGCCAAACCTCCTCTGTTCTGTGTGCTAACCCCCGACCATTGATTTCTCTTCCCTCCCCTAACACCTGCTGCATGTCCCGCTCCAGTTCCCTGCGTTACTACATTACTGCC
Source organism: Kovacikia sp. CALU 1929 (assembly GCF_056784235.1). Lineage (NCBI taxonomy): Bacteria > Bacillati > Cyanobacteriota > Cyanophyceae > Leptolyngbyales > Leptolyngbyaceae > Kovacikia > Kovacikia sp. CALU 1929. The sequence continues at coordinate 250,917 of NZ_JBXBCF010000065.1, read as the reverse complement.
CGCTTGCTTCTGGCTCCTTTGATGCTATGGGTGATTACAACCGTCGTTTTTTTGTTGTTGCGGGCAACGCCAGGTGATCCCGTAGATGCGTTGTTGGGTCCCCGGGCACCCCAGGCAGCTAAGGACGAAATCAGGCAACAGTTGGGGCTGGGAAAATCCCTCTGGTTGCAGTATTTAGACTATATGGGAGCGTTGCTGCGGCTGGATTTGGGTAAATCCCTGATCAGCCAGGGACAATCTGTGTGGCAAATTATCCAGGATTTTTTTCCAGCAACGGTGGAACTGGCGCTTTTCAGTATGGCGATCGCCCTTGTGGTTGGAATTTCCGTCGGTATCCTGTCTGCCTCTAACCCAGATACGCCGCTGGATGCCGGGGGCAGGTTGTTTGGCATTATTACCTATTCGGTGCCTTTGTTCTGGTTTGGGATGTTGTTGCAGTTAATTTTTTCGGTTCAGTTAGGCTGGTTTCCTTTGGGGACGCGCTTTCCCATCACGCTTCCGGCTCCCGACGGTCCGACGGGGCTGTACACGGTTGATAGTTTGTTGCACGGCAACCTGAGCCAGTTTTTCATGGCACTGTATTACCTGACCCTCCCTTGTCTGAGCCTGGGAATTTTGATCAGCGGCATTTTTGAGCGAATTGTGCGAGTCAATTTGAAGCAAACGCTCCAGTCGGATTACGTGGAAGCCGCTAGAGCCAGAGGAATTCCCGAATCAAAAATTTTGCTGAATCACGCCCTGAGAAATGCCTTGATTCCGGTGGTCACCATTCTGGGGCTGACCTTTGCGGCATTGTTGGGCGGGGCAATTTTAACGGAAGTTACCTTTTCGTGGCCCGGACTGGCAAACCGACTGTACCGGGCGATCGCCCAACGCGATTATCCAACCGTGCAGGGAATTGTTGTGTTTTTTGCGGCGATCGTGGCACTTGCCAGTATTGCGATCGATATTCTCAATGCCTACATTGATCCCCGCATCCGTTATTAGGAAGTCAGTAAACAGCGCCTGAGTTTGGTTGCTGATGCTGACTGGAAATTTAATCAATTGCTGCAATAGTGAGGAGAGGTATGAATTACTGGCTGATGAAGTCTGAACCGAGTACTTACGGGATTGAAGACTTGCAGCGCGATCGCACTACGATTTGGGATGGAGTGCGCAATTATCAGGCACGCAACTTTCTGCGTTCAATGCAGATCGGTGATCTGGCATTTTTTTATCACTCCAATGCAGAACCGCTGGGTATTGCCGGATTAATGAAAGTTTCTCAACCGGATATTGTAGACCCGACTCAGTTTGATTCTAAAAGTAAGTACTACGACGCAAAATCACCTCAAGAGAATCCCCGCTGGCAAACCGTGGAAGTTGAGTTTGTCGAAGCATTTGCTGAAATCATTTCTTTAGATACCCTGCGCCAAACCTTTAGCCCAGAAGAACTGCTCGTCGTCAAGCAGGGAAACCGACTGTCCGTGATGCCCGTGGCAGAGGAGGTAGCAAAGAAAATCTTGAAAATGGCTCAAAAGTAAGTACTATCTGGCATTACTCTATCAATCCTTCCTGACACCTAAGGGATGTGCCCCCAAATAAAGTACCCGCTAGACAAGCTACTCCACGATGGATTCCCGCCTGCGCGGGAATGACTTTGGGACTTTATTAATTTGCGAGTCCCTCACACCTCACACCTCACACCTCACACCTCACACCCGATTCCCCTACTCAGTATCAGACTCTCCCCTACTCAGTATCAGACTCTACCGCTTTTCCAGTTGTGCCCGTCGAGTTTTTCTTGGCGATCGGTTTATCTCGCCGTTTTGCCCACTTTTCAGCCTGGGCAGTCGCAATGGCAATCGCCCTTCCTTCTTCGTAATCATCATCCAGTAAGGCATTGGCAATGTCGATCGCCTTCCGTCGTACTTCTGCCCTGAGGTTTTTCATCGAAGCCGGATAGTCTTGATAAGTCCACGGCATAAGTGTTATTGCTCCTTTTAGGAGAAACCTGCTTTTAAACCTCATCCAGGTTGAGAGCTAAAGATTTTTTCCAGAAAAACTATAGGTTTTTAAGTTGGTGAGATTTATATAGCGTTTCCTTTCTTGGTGAGGTACATCTCATCTGTTTGACTCAAGGGCTTTACGGCTATCCATCTACCTCACTGGATTCAAAAACGCTATAACAAAGTTTTAGGCAAAATCTTGACCCTGCTCGTCTGCCAGAAATTAGATTTTCAACTCATTCTGAAGACATAACGATGACCATCACCCTCAGCAGGCAGCTTTCATCCTCAACGGTCATTGTAGCAATGGTTGGGTTCGCCACTGAGTCTTCTCATTAGGGAAAACTTTGCCCGGTACGCTTCTCAATGTAGTCCAGAATGGTTTGATACCCGGATGGATCATTTTGCTGGTTCACTACAATCGTCGTATTCCCATCAATTAAGGCAAAGGAGATTCTGCCATTGGGCACGTAGCAGAAGGCGGTGACACGGTCCAGGTCGATCACATACGTGTTCCGGTCATACGTGATTTTGATCCAGTAAGCCACAAACCTTCCTCAAATGCTGTCATTCAGGTGCTACCGCTTTCTATCCTATTCCACCCTTACGGCACTTCAACCGGAGGAACCTCTTTGGCGTGGGCATCTAAATAGCTCGGTATAAATTCTGTCTCCCTACCTGGGATTTTATGCCCTGTTTGAATTTGCAATGCTGCTTCAACAAAGCCTTGAAATAGGGGATGGGGACTGCTGGGACGGGACTGAAACTCTGGATGGAACTGAGTTGCCAGGAAAAATGGATGATTGGGTAATTCGATAATTTCGACCAATCGACCATCGGGTGAAGATCCACTAACGACATAGCCCGTCTCGGTAAATAGACTACGGTAAGCATTATTGAACTCATACCGATGACGGTGGCGTTCGTAGATGACTTCCTCCTGATAGAGCTTAAATGCCAGGGTGTTGGGAGCTAACCGACAGGGATATAGCCCTAGCCGCATTGTGCCACCCAGGTCTACCACATCCTGTTGCTCCGGTAGCAGGTTAATCACGGGGTTGCGGGCTTCCGGGACAAATTCAGCACTGTTGGCATCCTCTAAATTCGCAACATGACGGGCCCATTCAATCACCGAACATTGCATTCCCAAACAGAGTCCCAAAAACGGCAGTGCATGGGTGCGGGCATAGTTGATGGCTGCAATTTTGCCATCGACTCCCCGAATGCCAAAACCACCCGGAACAATCACCCCGTTGACATCCTCTAAATACCGCTCGGCACCATGCTCCTGGATATCTTCAGAATTGATCCAGCGGATTTTGAGTTCACTATCCAAAGAGATCGCCGCGTGGCGCAATGCCTCCATGACCGACAGGTAGGCATCGTTTAACCGCACATACTTACCCACCAGGGCAATCTCTAAATGCTTGCTGGGACCATACAGGCGATCGACCAGGGTTGCCCACTGGGTCAGGTTGGGGGTTCGCTGCTCTAGCCCCAGGAGATCAATCGTTTGATAGGCTAATCCCTCCTGTTCCAGGGTGAGGGGTACTTCATAAATGCTTCTGGCATCCTGGGAAGTGATGACACACTCCACAGGAACATCACAAAAGTTAGAGATTTTGTCCTTCAATCCGGCGGGCAGGGGGCGATCGCTGCGGCAGACCAAAATATCGGGTTGAATCCCAATTGAACGGAGTTCTTTCACCGAATGCTGTGTTGGCTTGGTCTTCATCTCCCCGGCAGAGGGAATAAATGGAATCAGGGTGACATGCATATAGAGCACATTGCGCCGTCCTCCTACATCCTTACGAAATTGACGAATTGCCTCCAAAAATGGCAGTGATTCAATATCCCCCACCGTGCCGCCAATTTCGGTGATGACGACATCCGGGTTTGTGTTTTTAGCCACCCGCAAAATTCGTTCCTTAATCTCATTGGTGATATGGGGAATCACCTGCACCGTGCCGCCATGATAATCTCCCCGACGCTCCTTGTTCAGCACTGCCTGGTAAATGGAACCCGTTGTGACGCTGTTGAGACGAGACATAGAAGTGTCTGTAAAACGCTCATAGTGTCCCAAATCCAGGTCTGTTTCTGCACCATCTTCTGTAACGAAGACTTCCCCGTGCTGAAAAGGACTCATTGTGCCTGGATCAACATTGATGTAAGGGTCTAGCTTGAGGATAGAAACTGAGTAGTTCCGTGATTTCAGTAACCGTCCCAGGCTGGCTGCTACAATGCCCTTGCCAATACTCGAAACAACACCACCCGTTACAAATACAAACTTAGTCATAGTGTGAGAAGCTGGAATCCCTGGTGTAACCAGTTCATTCTGCCACATGGTTTGGGCATGGGGGATGGGGAGGAGTGGTGGAGTGGATGGGTGAGGGGGTGAAGGGGAGAGGGAATGAGGGAGGCGAGGGAGATGGTTGGAGGAAAGTGGGTGAGCGGGTGTATGGGTTTGTGGCTCAGGCTGGAGCAAGGGAGGATGGGCGATCGCTCGCAATTGACTTTTCCTTTGGCGAAGCTCTATCCAATCTCGGCTCTGGGTGCTGCTACCTGTATCAGCTTGCTTTCTTCGCCAGTTCAGGCACAAAAGGCACTTTACCTGGCTTACCCTCCGGCGAACCATCAGACGAGTGCCCATCAGATTTTCTTGATTGGAACGGCTCCCCCTAAAGGAACGGTGCTGATCAACGGAAAATCCATTCCGCGCAGCCCTGCGGGTCACTTTGCCCCTAGCTTGCCGCTGAAAGTGGGCGACAATCGATTTACCTTGCGCTATAACCAGCAGGAATTGAATGTAACGGTGACGCGGTTGACGACGGAACCGGAAATTCCCTCAGGAGTTGCCTTTGCTAAAGATTCGCTGGCTCCAGCGGTAAACATTGCTCGCTTACCGGATGAGTGGCTCTGTTTTGGGGCGATCGCCCCTGCCAATGCCAAAGTCTCTGTCCAACTGGCAGGGCAAACCATTCCTCTCACCTCCCCGACTCAAACCGTAGACCTGCCAGACAACGCCGCTGTTTTAACCCAGCAAAACCAGCCCGTCACCCGTACTATCAGTCACTACAAAGGCTGTACTCGCTCGGTTCTGCTGGGGGATCTGGGACAACCAGAATTTCAACTTGCCCTAGACGGGCAAACGGTCAGCCAGAAAGCTCCTGGCAGTATCCGCATTCTGTCACCGATCCAGCTAGAAGTAGCTGAGGTGATTGCAGAGAATGGGGCTGCTCGTACAGGTCCCAGCACCGACTATTCGCGTCTCACGCCTCTGCCCAAAGGAACCCAGGCAACCGTCACTGGCTACGAGGGCGATTGGGTCAGGCTGGATTATGGCGCATGGATTAATCGTCAGGAAGTACAGATCCAAAAAAGCGTTGCCCCTTCTACTTCCTTGATTCGCAGTATCAGAGCGCGACAGGTGGATGGTTGGACAGAAGTGATCTTTCCCCTGCAATTGCCTGTGCCGCTGAGTGTGCACCAGGGCGATCGCACCTTCACCCTCACCCTCCACAACACCACCGCTCAGACCGACATTATTCGCCTGGACGATGACCCCCTGATTGAACGCCTCGACTGGCAGCAAACGGTTCCCGGTCAGGTGCAGTACACCTTCAATCTGAAGACTCGCCAGCAATGGGGTTACAAACTCCGCTATGAGGGAACTAGCCTGGTGCTGTCCTTGAGGCATCCCCCAGCCAGCAGGCAGTCCACTTCCCCATCGTCCTCCCTGGCTGGGACGACCATCCTGCTCGACCCCGGACATGGCGGACCAGAAGATTTGGGTGCCGTTGGACCGACCGGGTTGCGAGAGAAGACCGTTGTTCTCGCCATCTCTAAACTGCTGCGGGAGCAGTTAGTCCAGCGGGGGGCAAAGGTGGTGATGACCCGCGAACAGGATAAAGACGTATCCTTGCAAGACCGGATTACCCTGATTAACAAAACTCAGCCTACCCTTGCACTCAGTCTGCATTACAACGCCCTGCCTGACAGTGGTGATGCTGCTAATACCAAAGGCATCTCCACCTTCTGGTACAACACCCAAGCGCACAGTCTAGCGGTGTTTCTGCATAACTATCTGGTTAAGACGCTTAAGCGCCCATCCTATGGGGTTTTCTGGAACAACCTGGCTCTCACCCGTCCGGCGGTTGCTCCCACCGTTCTGCTAGAACTGGGTTTTATGATCAATCCAGTGGAATACGAGTGGATCGTCAACCCAGGGGAGCAAAAACGGCTGGCGATCGCGATCGCCGATGGCGTTGCTGAGTGGGTGCGGAAGAAGTGAGGGGTGATGAGGTAAAGGTTGTTGGTTGTTAGTTGGCAGTCAGTAGTCGGTGGTTCTCAGTTATTGGTCATTGGTCACTGGTCATTGTCAACTTCGCACTCTCAACTTTCAACTTTCAACTTCTCCCCCTCCCCTCATCTTTGAGAACAGACGAAATTAATCGAAGCCGCTTCCCCAGAGCCAGATCTGGGGCTTCCTAAGGACTGGCTTTCGCCAAAGTCGAACTCTTTAATGGTTTTGGCATTCTCATCCATAGAGCGAGCATAACGAAGACGGAACTGCTTTTGTTGACAGTCTACGGATAGATAGAAAGCCATACTGTGAACTAATTTGCCATTTTCGGGATAGGGGGTTCCCCCAGTCATGTAGGACCAGAAATAACGAAAGCGCCCCTTGCCCTGGATTGAGCCACTGTCCACGTACCAGGTTTTGTCTCGCTGATCGGTTAAGACCTCGACCCAGCCTTGTTTAGCTGGAGCGGCTTCTCCAACGCTGGCTGTTCCTAAAAGACAACCTGCAATCCCAATAATGCAGCAGAATTTTTGTAGGGTATTAGTCATAAGAAGAGTTACACAACTATGGACTATTCTTCCCATAATTTTTCATCTGATTCTACAGAGAACAAATCGGCTACTGGGCGATCGCCGGACCAGAAAATGATGGAGCGATGCCTGGAACTGGCTCGACAGGCATTGGGGAAAACTGCCCCCAATCCCTTAGTAGGAGCGGTCGTGGTTCAGGATGATGAAATTATAGGGGAGGGATTTCACCCCGCTGCTGGACAACCCCACGCAGAGGTGTTTGCCCTGCGTCAGGCAGGAGAACGCGCCAGAGGCGCAACCATTTATGTCAACCTGGAACCCTGCAACCACTTCGGGCGCACCCCTCCCTGTGCAGAGGCAGTGATTGAGGCAGGGATTAAAAAAGTAGTGGTTGGCATGATAGATCCCGACTCAAGAGTGGCTGGCAGTGGGATTGCCCGGTTACAGCGGGCAGGGATTGAAGTGGTGGTGGGTGTAGAAGCAGCGGCTTGTCAGGCATTAAACGAAGCCTTTGTTTATCGGGTCACGCACCATCGCCCATTCGGTATCTTGAAATATGCCATGACTTTGGATGGGAAAATTGCAGCCACAACCGGGCATAGTAGCTGGGTTACGGGTTCTGCTGCCCGGAGTGAGGTTCACCAGTTGCGCGTCGGATGTGATGCGATCGTGATTGGTGGCAATACCGTTCGCCAGGACAATCCATTGCTGACCAGTCGGCAGGCACTTCATACCCCCCTGCGGATTGTCATGAGTCGATCGCTCAACCTGCCAACCAACGCTCAACTCTGGGACACAACGACTGCCCCCACCCTGGTTGTGACTGAACCCGGCCCTAACCCAGAATTCCGCACTTTTCTGGTGGAACGGGGAGTAGAAGTGATTGAACTGATTCCCCTCACCCCCTATGCGTTGATGACCTTTTTGTATGAACGCGGCTTTATGAGTGTTCTGTGGGAATGCGGGGGAACCCTGGCAGCCCAGGCGATCGCCGATGGCTCCATTCAAAAAGTTCTGGCTTTCATTGCCCCTAAAATTATCGGGGGCAGCACTGCTCCTAGCCCTGTCGGCGATTTAGGACTAACAGCCATGACTCACGCTTTGCCATTGGAGCGGGTTAAGTGGCGATCCGTTGGTTCGGATCTCTTGGTGGAGGGATATCTAGGGATGAGAGGTGAGAGGGAGGCAGGAGAGATGTAGTCAATGAAAGATTTTCACCAAAATATCCGTGCATTTCTCTAAATCCCTGTTATATTCGCGCTATCAAGGCTTGTCTCAAGGAATGTCACCGTTTCAGCCTGGATTCCCTATTTTTAATTGATCGCTCCCCTATCTCCTCGTCCCTCCTCACCTAATCCCTCTGTACCGATGCATGGTGGAAATCAAGCTCTTAAGTCTGTTTGCTGGCAGTCTTGGTTTGCAGGCAATGTTTGCCAGTGGTTGGTTACGATGGCAACAGGTGGTTTTAGAGCGACAGCATGAGGCAGAGGAGGAAACGTTGACTCCCTACGAATCTAAGGAAACCCATTCTTCCCCTGAGGTTCAGCCCAACGGGTATGGAACATCACCTAAGGATCCGCGGTTGGCTGGGTGGGAGTTCAAGATTGTACGGGCAAATCAAGACCTGTTTCGGGATCCCAGGGTGTTTAAGCGGTTATGCGATGAGGAATCTCAGGCTGGCTGGATTTTGTTGGAGAAGCTAGACGATCGTCGCGCCCGCTTCAAGCGCCCCATCGCCCTACGCGATATTATTAAACCCGAATTTCTGCCCCACGATCCTTATCGCACCCACTTTGGCCCCACCTCAGACTGGACCAAGTTTTTAGTTGCGATCGCGTTTTTTGTCGCGCTGCTTCTGCCTGCCTACTTAGGCTTTGCCCTGGTCTCAGCCACCCTTTCAACCACTCGCCCCAAAGTCATCGACGCTCCACCAGCCTCACCCTCTCCCCAAGAACCCCTCCCGGCATTGCCCAAAAAGCTTTAGCAGAGGGGGCAGAAGGAGACGTTGAGAGTTGTTTGTCACTCGTCATTGGTCATTTGTTATCTGTAAATACCAATGACCAATGACTAAATGACCAATGACTGAGAACCACCGACTACTGACTGCCAACCAACAACCTTTACCACCTCACCCTTCACCTAAATCGAATAGTAGAGCGGAAAAGCCTTAGCATCCTTTGGTTTGACAAAGACTTTTTGCTGAGGTTTCAGGTTCAATTCATCAAAGCGATCGCGGGTGAGATGGGCGGTGAGTACCTGCCCGTCATCCAATGTCAACTCTGCCTGAATTTCCCAGCCTAAATGAATAATTCGGCTGACTCTAGCAGACACCGATGCCCCATTGGGAGAAGTCTCCACCAGAATATCTTGAGGACGCAAAAATATCTCTGGATGGGTTGATTCAAAACCATGCGCTTCAAAGATGCGGGAACTGCTGGGCAACACGTTCACCGGACCAATGAAACTCATCACAAATGCACTGGCAGGATGGTCATAAATTTCCGCAGGGGTGCCAATTTGCTCCACCATGCCCTTATTCATCACCACAATCTCATCGGCAACTTCCATCGCCTCTTCCTGGTCATGGGTGACAAACACAGTCGTTACATGAACCTCATCGTGCAGACGGCGTAACCAGGCACGTAAGTCTTTCCGCACTTTGGCATCCAAGGCACCAAACGGCTCATCCAAGAGCAACACCTTAGGCTCTACTGCCAGCGATCGCGCCAAAGCGACCCGCTGCCGTTGCCCACCGGAAAGCTGCGAGGGGTAGCGATCGCCCAATCCCTGAAGTTGGACCAGTTCCAATAACTCTTCCACCCGCGCTTTTACCTTCGCGGGCGGCACTTTACGAAGCTCTAAGGCAAATGCAATATTCTTGCGCACGGTCATGTGCTTAAACAGGGCATAGTGCTGAAACACAAACCCAATGCTGCGGTCTTGCACACTGCGATAGGTCGCATCCTCACCGATTAATAAAATCCGTCCCTCATCGGGAGTTTCTAACCCGGCAATTAAACGAAGCAGCGTCGATTTGCCAGACCCAGAGGGTCCCAACAATGCCACCAGCGAACCACTGCCGATTTCCAGGCTGACATTGGCTACCGCCTTAAATGTGCCAAACTGCTTCGATACGTTGTCTACGACGATACCCATCACAAACACCAATTTTCCGATAGGTTTACTGTAGTTTACACCACAGAGAAGTATTTAATCTATCTAGAAATCTTTGAATAAACCTGATCCAAATTGAGAACTGGAGATTTTCTCCAGGAAAAGCTACGGGTTTCTAAGTGGGTGAGGTTTATCTGTTGAATCGCTTGAATCGCTGCATTCAAGCAATGGCGACTCTACCCAGACCTTGGAAGTCTTCAAGACTTTGGAGGTCTATGCCAACCAAATCATACTCTTGATCCGCCAGGATTTACAGCGGTTTTACGCAGGGGCAATCCATCTGTTATGAAAGGAATGCCTTAGAATAGGAAGGTTGTCTAAAAACTATCCACCAATCCACTACAATGGCAGTCCCTAAGAAGAAAACGTCAAAGTCTAAACGCGATAAGCGTAAGGCAACCTGGAAGCGGAAAGCAGACTTCCAGGCTCAAAAAGCACTTTCCCTCGGCAAGTCTATTCTGACTGGGCGGGCGGAAGGGTTTGTTTACCCTCAAGATGACGAAGACGCAGAAGACGAAGAATAATGCAAGGGAACAATGCAAGGTAAATTCTTCGAAAAGCCAGGGGATGACTTACGCGATCGCGTTCCCCCTGGTCAACATCTGGCAAAAGGGTTTCCTGTGTTGACTTACGGTGAAACTCCTCAGGTCACACAGGAAGATTGGCAATTCAAAGTCTGGGGTTTGGTAAAGGAGGAAAAAGCCTTTACTTGGGAAGACTTTATGGCAATGCCCCAGACTAATTTTACGGCTGACTTTCACTGCGTCACGACCTGGTCAAAACTGGATGTGCAGTGGATAGGGGTGCGTGTGCCTGACTTTATGAAGGCACTGGACGTTGATCCCAAAGCGATGCATGTGATGGAGCATTGCTACGGTGGCTATACAACCAACCTTTCGATGAATGATTTTCTCCGCGAGGAAAACTTTTTTGCCCACACCCTATTTGGCGACCCTTTACCTGTAGAGCACGGCGGTCCGATGCGTTTGATCGTGCCCCACCTTTACGCCTGGAAAAGCGCCAAATGGATTAATGGTCTGGAATTCCTTAGCCGCATGGATTTGGGTTTTTGGGAGCGCAATGGCTACCACCACCGGGGCGAACCCTGGGCTGAAGAGCGCTATAGCACGCTATAGGGTAAGCCATCCCCAACCTTTAACCCACTGGGTTGACTGGGATGCGAACGGTAAAGGTACTGCCTTTCCCCACCTCTGACTGAACTTCAATCACTCCGTCATGGGCCTCTACAATTCGGCGAGAGAGATGCAGCCCTAAGCCGCTTCCACCCCTGCGGTGGCTCCCTTGTATAAAGCTTTCAAATAAAGTGGATTGTTCCTCTGCTGGGATGCCTGGTCCAGAATCTTCTATCTCCAAAACAGCGGTCTTGGACGAAGCGGACGTAACAGATAACCGAGCTTTGACAAACCCAGTGTCGGTAAATTTAATCGCGTTGCCGATCAAATTAGTAATCACCCGACGTAATTCCAGGCGATCGCCCATCACGATCATTTCGGGCTGTCCATCAGACTGGGCAGGATTTTCAAAGGTTACAGTCAGTCCCTGTTCCATTGCCAGAGGGGCTAACTCTTCCACAACTTGATAAATCAGCTCCGCTAAATTGACGGGAGAAAAAGTCAATTTTTTACGCCCTGCCTCGTAGCGGTAAACTTCGAGCAAGGTATTGACCATGACCAGCAAATTTTGGTTGCTGCGTATCATCGTGGCAACCGCTTCTCCCATCGCGGGAGGTAACTCTCCCAAAGCTCCCTGCTGAAACAGACTTAACATGCGATCAGCCGCAACTAGGGGAGTGCGCAGGTCATGGGTTAGACGAGAGACAAAATCTTCCCGTTGGCGGGCAATTTGATCTCGCTCATCCACACTATGCTTAAGCCGCAGGAGCGATCGTACCCGCGCTACCAATTCGTCAAATTCGACCGGCTTCCGAATGAACTCATCAGCACCAGTATCCAGCCCTTTAGCAACGCTGGGCTGGTCGTAGGCTGTAATCAACAAAATCGGGAGGAATGGCAGATTGGGATTCTGGCGAATGCGCCGAGTCACCTCAAAACCATCCATCTCTGGCATCATCACATCCAGCAGCAATAGATCGGGAGGAGATTTTTCAATGTAAGCCAGGGCTTCACGACCGCTATTGGTAACGTCAATGTGATACCCCTCCTCCTGTAACAGTGTTTGAATCAGGAAACAATTATCTGGTAAGTCATCTACAACCAGAATGCGATCGCGCTTAGGCTGCCGTGACGGGGAAGATTGATGCATGTTAACTGGATGGGGATATAAAGATGAACTCATCTAACTCACATATAAATAGTTTTGATTACCGAAATGAAAGTTTACAGGACAGCGAGTAATTTTACTTCCTTCTTAAGAGAGATCCTATTGACACCAGTTCAACATGGGTTTTCCCCTAATCAGGAGCTTATATCAGTTCAACATGAGTTTGCACTTAACAAAGGGCTTCAGCCCCTCGTCTACCAAGCATTCTTCTGTGCAGCTTCAGCTTCAAAGAGAATTGGTATGAGAGAGTAAAACCATCCTGATTTTTCAAAAATATTTGCTTTGATTGCCCCTACCACCATTGATGATTCCAAACAGTCTGGACAAACAACCTGAAATTGAGTGGGTGACAGCCAAAGAATATCGCTACAATATTGCAGGTATGTGGGGAATGTGTCAATTTCGATTGAGTCAACAGCCATTGTGTTGGACATCAGCCATTGTGTTGGACATCAGCCATTGTGTTAACCATCAGCCATTGTGTTGGACATCAGCCATTGTGTTAACCATCAGCCATTGTGTTAACCATCAGCGATAGTGACATCGCCGTTATAGTAGTTTCAGGTTCTAACTTTTGTCGCTTATAGATTTTACAGTTCATAAACACAGCTCATAAGATATTTAAGTCGTGAGATATTAAGTTGTGCAGGCAATTCACGCAAGCAGATAGTTGTATGCATCATTGGAGCGCCAGAGGCTCTATTCTGGGATGGAGCTAAGTCAAGATAGGGCTGTTCTGCCTACAGTGCAGACGCTTTCAGCGGCACAGATCCAACAGGTTTCCCCAGCAGCTCTGGCATACCTGGGAGATGCAGTTTACGAACTTTATGTCCGCCAGCGCTATTTATTGCCACCCAAGCGTATTCAAACCTATCATCACCAAGTTGTTGCTCAGGTCAGGGCAGAAAGCCAGGCAAGTTACCTGCGATCGCTGATTCCCCATCTGACCGATGCTGAATTGGAAGTTGTCAGACGAGGACGCAATGCAGCAACGGGACGCCCTAAACGAGTTGATCTGGAAACTTACCAGCAGGCAACTAGCTTGGAGACTGTAATTGGTTACTTGTACCTCACCAATCCCCAGCGCCTTGACCAACTGCTGACCCAACTGGAGCTTTATGACCCCTAGAAAACCCAATCGCGACTTCAATAAGCGATCCCAGCCAGATCGTCCAGCAAAACCTAAACCAAAGCAGGCAGATTCTCGCAGCCGTCGCCCCAAGCTCCGCTTAGGAAAAGCATCCTCTCCAGTTAAACCTCCGGTCAAGAAATCAGATGGACAGGCAAGGGTGATTGAGTCACCCACCTCAAGCCCGCCAAATCCTGCAAGTCATGCGCCTGCAAATCATGCGCCTGCAAGTTATACGCCTGCACACAATGCACCTTTCAATAGCGCAGATGATCATGAGGATGCAGACCTGATTTATGGTCGTCATCCGGTGCTGACTGCCCTGGAAAATCAGCGCAATCTCAATCGAGTCTGGATTACATCTCGACTCCGGTACGATCCCCGGTTCCATTCATTACTAATTCAAGCAAAGGCAAACGGGACTGTCATTGATGAGGTGGAGCCTCAACGTCTGGATCAGATAACTCACCGAGCAAATCATCAGGGTGTGGCTGCTCAGGTTGCTCCCTATGACTACCTTGAACTTTCAGACTTGCTGGAGCGGGCTAAAGCTGCTTCTGATCAGCCTGTCCTGGTCATTGCTGATAGCATTACCGATCCCCATAATTTGGGTGCCATTATTCGGACAGCGGAAGCTCTAGGGGCGCATGGGCTTGTGATCCCACAACGGCGGGCGGTAGGGGTGACATCGACGGTGATGAAAGTAGCCGCAGGCGCTCTGGAAACGTTTCCCGTAGCCAGGGTTGTCAATCTCAGCCGTGCCCTGGAAGACCTGAAAGCGGCAGGATTCTGGATCTACGGTACGGCTGCAAATGCCAGTCAGCCGTTACATACCATCCAGTTTTCGGGCGCGATCGCCCTGGTCGTAGGATCCGAAGGAGAAGGACTTAGTTTATTGGTTCAGCGAACCTGTGACCATCTGGTTTCGATTCCGCTGCATGGCAATACCCCCAGCTTGAATGCCTCAGTTGCATCGGGGATGGCGCTTTACGAAATTTTTCGTCAACGTTGGTCTAATACCTGGCACCTCAATTCATTAGAAAACGCAATAATCTTGAAAAAAAGTAGCGAAATATAACAAAATTTGAAGTGTTACCACCGATAATTCAACTGCAACGTGGTTAAAGATCGAGTAAACCATTGGTAATTGGCAAAGACCCATGAAAGAACTTTTTACAAGTCTGTTAAATTTGGTCGGACTAGCCTGGTGGGTTGAAGTTAAAACCGAAACACCTCACTGCACTTACTATTTCGGACCTTTTGGGGGAGCCAAAGCCGCTGAAGCGTCGAAAGCAGGATACCTAGCCGATTTGGAACAGGAAGGAGCACAGGGTATTAGTGTTTCAGTGAAGCGTTGTAAACCTGTAAAACTGACGGTCTCTGATGACCTGGGGGAGCAAGGTAGCCAGGGTATTTCTCGTGCCTTCAGTAGCCAACTTCAGTAATCCAGTCAGTGATTCTGTAGCACGATTTTTTCAACCAACACCCAGTTGCCCGCTCGATTTAGCCGACCGATGGCAGTAATAGATTCTCCCTGGCGAATCTTCATCATTTCCTTATTCACATAAGGATGCACCGTTACAAGTTGGAACGACTGCCCCTTCAGTTCCGCTGGTTCTCTTACCACAAGCTTGCAATTGAGCTTGTCGGTTTGCTCAATTTTGCCTGAAATACTTTGAGAACCGGGTTGAAGAGGGCTGGGGGACGATTTAGACCCAGCATTAACTCGTCTGGCTGGGCAGTTTCCCCCCGATGGATAAGCCTCCGGGTGATCCAGATAGTAGCTTTGCCACTGGTACCAATCAGGATGACTGGCAGGAAGGTTGAGCAGCGGAATCACCGCAGCCGGGGCTAATGGATCGCTTAACAGGGCTGTCTGAAGCGATCTCACCTCTAGTTCCCTCGGTTGACATCCCATCTCAATACAGAGTGCGGCTGCCATTCCTGCTGCCTGCCCAATTCCCAAAACGATCGGCTGAAGGCGAGTTGCTCCATTGGCAATGTGCGAAACTGAAATATTTTTCTCGCAAACCAGTAGACCGTCAATGGTTTCCGGCACCAGACAGCCATAGGGAACCGTAAACGGAGTCCCCGTCCAGCGTCCACCCCAGCGCATCGATTTGGGTTGCAGTTCAATGTCACCACTAGGGTAATGGTGGTCATTGGGATAGTTTCCGATCGCGATCGCCTCACACACCGTTTCTGCTACCGTGCAACCCTGCCCAACAACCCTGATGGGTAAGGATGCGACCGATCCCCCTGGGATGGGCAGAATATTCTGTTCCCTAACCGTTGTTAGCCCCTTTAAACGGCGGCTTTCCCGGTAATAAGGGTGCAGCGCATAGCCACCCCCACCTAAGGAATTTGCGCCTGCCGGAAACATATCCTCAGCCAGACCGTACCGGTGATCGAGGTGTGTTTGAATAAAGTGAGCAAACCCCTGGGAATGCCAGCGAGCTTCCTGAAGAAACTGACGACGAGCAGATTCCGATTCAACTAACCGTCCAATCCCCTCGCCATAATCATTACCCCGGCGGGGCCAGTTGATCATGAATTGGTTGCGGGGTAAGCGTCCATAGTTCAAAAAAGCTGCCGCTCCATGCTGTTCCCATGCTCCTAGAAATCTTTCTGGAGCGTAATTGGGCGGCACAGGAATTTCTGGCGCGATTGTGCCCTCGCCATAGTCCTGCATGACGACAACCCATGTAGGTACCTGAATAGGATACTGCTGCATCAAAAGGCTGGGAGCGGAGGGCGCACTGGGTTCAGCCCATTCTGTACTTAGCTCCCAGCCCCACCGGCAGGGAATCTCTCCCAGTGCCAGCAGATCCCCCAACTCTGTTCCATCCAGGATGATACTGGCATGAACTGTGCATTCAGCAAACCGAACCCCCGTAACCCGATTTCCCTGCCGCAAAACCTCCAAAGGTACCTGCTCCGAAATCCATTCTAAATTGGGGAGTTCCATCACCCAATCAGCAAAGATTCGAGCACCCACACGAGGATCGTAGGTAAAAAAACTTACCCAGCCATGATCTAACCCTTCTGGTTGGCGGTGCTGTAACTCTCGCAGAAACGCTCCCCAGATCCCGGTTTGAAAGGGAATTAGCTCATTCCCATCAGGAGCCGATACCCCCGCACTGGTCAACATTCCTCCCAGCCAGGAAAATTCGCTGACCAGAATCGTCTTTGCACCGCGACGGGCGGCTTGCAGGGCAGCAGCCGTTCCACCGGTGCCCCCCCCCACCACCAGTACATCGGCATCGAATTCACGCATAAGCCTTTTTGTGGTCGCAGCTAACAGGTATCTATATACCAGGTAATGGGGGGATGTTAGTTGTTAGTTGTTAAACCAGTTCAATATGAGTTTGCACTTAACAAGGGGCTTAAGCCCCTTGTCTATCTACTGACCAACCGGCTGCCCACCCCGAAACTGCCCAGAAAATCGCTTGCCATTGGAGTAAACTACAACGCCTTTACCATCAGGCTTACCACCCCGTAGTTCTCCGGTGTAGCTTCTAAACGGATTGCCCGATGGGTAAGTGCAGGTTCCCTTACCACTCAACTGGCTGTTAAAGAAAACTCCCTGGCAGCGGATTCCTTCAGCATCCACCAGAGTACCCTGCCCATTCACCTGACCCAGATAAAAGTCTCCAGAATAGGTGCTGCCACCAAACTTCATCGTGCCCTTGCCGTGGGGTTGCCCCTCACGAACGCCACCGGAGTAGGTCATCCCATTCGGCATGGACAGTGCCCCTTTGCCAGAGAACTCGCCTCCCCTAAAGGTGCCTATATAGCGCCCGCCATTTTGATAGGTGAGTGTGCCTTGCCCACTAAATCGACCGTTTGCAAAGCCCCCTTCGTAGCGATCGCCGTTGTTAAACAAATACATGCCCCTGCCATTGGGTAACCCGTTACGGACGGATCCTTCATAGCGCTCGTCATTTTGGTAAACAAACATTCCAGACCCGTTGGGTAAGCCATTCCGGATCTGTCCCCGGTAGTAGTTGTAGGGATTGCCGGGCTTAACGTCTGAAAACACACAAATGCCGGTTCCATTCCGTCCACTAAAGTTTCCTTCGCAGGTTGCTCCATCATCCAGCGTAATGGTTGCGGCTCTGGCGGGTAAAGGTTGAGCGAAACCAATCGCAGCCTCTAGGGCAGAAACGGCTAGAATACCGATACCCAATCGTTGAATTGAAAGATACATAATCAGGTGCTCCGTTTAAAAATTCCTAATCGTTTTGATCTCCAACCGCATGGAGGAGAGGCAACAGGGCAAAAAGAATCGCGGAACCGGGGGACATAAAACAACCGGCTGATTCACAAAAATCTTTGGAAAGACTTGAAGCCTAGATTTCCCTAAAATAGCCAGAGTTCTAACAATTTAATTGCGGGTAACAATGAAGACTATCCGGAAAACATGACTGAAGTCCAATAAGAATATTCCGTAACTCCGGAGGTAAGCCAGATTGCCCCAGGAGTTACTAAGCTTACAATGCAACCTATCCTTTAATTCCCTCCCTCCTTCCCCCGTTCGGTTTTATCCTTTCGCCTTCTGCCTCCGTCTCGCCTTCATTCTTCCCCTTTCCCACTCTCCCCCTGTACCCTATATCTCAGGGAACCACCAACTGAGTATGAGCAATTCACCGGAAACAAACCGCCAACGTAGCCGTGCAGTCCGGCTGATGCTCATTGAGGATGACCCGGTTTTTCGATTGGGGCTGATCACCGCGCTGGAGCCAGTTCCTAATGTGGGGGTCGTGTTTGAAGCAGACACAGGAGCTTCCGCCCTGCGGGTATTACAGGATTGGCTGGCGGGTCGTTCTGCGGAGTCAACGGCAGGGGGGCAGGAAGCGATCGCCCCCGACCTGGTACTCCTCAGCCTGGATCTGGGGCAGTACCGAACCGGACAGAATACGGGATTAGCGGTCTGCCAGCAAATTAAGACCATCCATCCCCAACTGCCCATCCTGTTGCTCAGCTCACGACCTGATCCGCTCCAGTTAGCCACAGCGTTGCAGGCTGGAGTTGAGGGTTACTGTCCCAAGGGCATTGATATTGCAGAATTAGTCACGGCTATCCGGCAGATTGCATCGGGTCAGCCCTACTGGAACCAGGCAATGCAAACCATTACCCAGGCGTTGCAATCATCTCCGTCTGGGGGCACGTCTGGGGAAACTGCAATGCCAGGGGGTTTCTTGACTGCGACTCCGCCCAGCCGCCCAACCAGACCCCCTTCTACGCCTGCCCTGTCTGAGACCGCAACGCCGCTGTCAGTTTTGCGGCGTAATCTGCGGGTATCGGGAATTCAGCAGATTGAGACGGCGATCGCCCTGCTTGAAGCTCAACTTCAGCACCCTAATCTGACCCTTTTGGAAGAATTGGTTTTAACAGGTCGCCACCGCGAACTTCGTACCGCCCGCTGGTTGGTCAACCGCCTTCTGGCACCCCCTCAATCAGCCACAGGCATTCCCCCCGCATCCCTGCCCTCCGCTGCTCCCCCACCCCCCAGGCAGGTAGAAGGTACTCCCCCTGCTCAACAAATACAGAGGAATGCCCCCCTGCCCGTCCGCTCCTCTGATCCCACTTCCTCCGAACCAGCACAGGAGACTTCCCCGCCTGCCGCATCCCTTGCCCCTCCTACGCCCGCTGCTCTGCGCTCCCTGCGGGCAGCTTTGTTTGACATGACCTCTGCCCGCTTACAAACCAGTCTGCACAACCTGACCAGCATTCCTTTGGAAACTGACATTCTCAAGGAGGAAAAGAAGCGGGAGTTGCTTTATAGCATTCTGCGTAAGCTAGAAGAAACCCTGGACGATTTGCGCTTTTCCCAGGTTCAACCAGAACACCTGGAAGGAAAGCAGGTGGCTATTTTACTGGATTTGTGGCAGGCGGCAACCACTGATTTTTTTGGTAAATACTTCACGATTCCAGTCAATAATCAACCCGTTGAAATCGTCGATTTTCTGCTTCAAGATGCTGAGATTGTGCAAGCAGGAATTTTGAGTAAAATTCCCTTGGTGCCGGAGTTTTTGACCCACTTACTGTTTCAAACGCCGTTAACCATTGATGATGACTCCTATGCCGTTGGCACAGTAGAAGCAATGGTGCGGATGGAAATATTATTGCAAAATCTGACCGTTCAGCTTGCCAATGCGGTTATGCAGCCAGTCTTGAATCGGTTTGGCAACATTGAAACGATCAAGCGCTCCTTTTATGACAAACGGCTTCTCTCAACCCGGGAAGTTGAGCGGTTTCGTAACGATCTCTCCTGGCGCTATCGGATGGAGCGATATTTTAGTGAACCTACTGCGATTTTTGAGAGTCGCTTTAACCTCTTTGCTTTAACCGAGGGAGGAATCACTAAGGCTTCAATTTATGCCCCACGTAATGGGGAACTGGCAGAACTTTCAGGTATTCCACTCGTGGTCACGCTGGCTCTGGAGGCACGGGATGCGATCGCTCCCCGGTTTCGGTCTGCGATCTCATTTCTGGGTAGTGGGGTGGTTTACCTGCTCACAGATGTGGTGGGGCGGGGCATTGGTTTAATTGGACGCGGGATTGTCAAAGGGATTGGCAATGCCCTCCAGGACACCAAATTTAGCCGGAACAGTGAGCGATCGCGCTAAATAGGCGACCGAGAGCAGAGAATGCTGGCATCTTGGAACCCATCAACCCACACCCCCCGTGTTCCCGAAATCCTCTCAGCCACGATAATAATGGGAAAGCGATCGCTCAGCAAAGCCAATAGAACTTACTCAATCATGGCTTCATTATCGCGATCGCCTACAGCGAATGCAGTGTTCTCAAACTTCATCCTCTTGCAGATGATGAGAACACCTATTTATTTTCGGTGGAATTAGCGCTGACCGTCAAAAGACGTAGAATCCCAGAAAATTGGTTAAAACCTTTACGAGACAAGGGTTACAGATTTTTGCCGGACTACGCTTACTCAATCAAATGTTAAAAGAGTTCATATTTGACAAGAAACTTTAAAGGTCTTCTGGTTCAATGATTGTCGGATAATTTGTTGTCGGAATCACGCTCAATCACAGGAACTAATCGTATGGCAGCCATTGCATCCATTACCGCCAGAGAAATTCTCGACTCCCGTGGCAACCCCACCGTTGAAGTCGATGTCGTTTTGACTGATGGCAGTAAGGGACGGGCAGCCGTTCCTTCGGGCGCGTCTACCGGCAGTCGAGAGGCACTGGAAATGAGAGATGGAGACTCCAAGCGTTATGGTGGCAAGGGAGTCTTGAAGGCAGTTGAAAATGTGAAGGGAGCGATCGCATCTGCGCTGAAGGGAGATGATGCTTCAGACCAGGCGGCGATCGACCAGAAAATGCTGGAACTGGATGGCACCGAGTACAAGTCCAACCTGGGCGCAAACGCTATTTTGGGCGTGTCAATGGCGATCGCCCGTGCGGCTGCAACCTCAGCCGGAACCCCGCTATACCAATATCTGGGCGGAGACGGCGCTACGTTACTCCCCGCACCCTGCTTCAACATTTTGAATGGGGGGGCGCACGCCGACAATGTTGTGGACTTTCAGGAGTTTATGATCGTTCCCACCGGGGCACCAACGTTTAGTGAGTCCCTGCGGATGGGTGCAGATGTTTACCATGCCCTGAAGTCCATTCTGAAGCAGAAAGGTTACAGCACTGGCGTAGGTGATGAAGGTGGTTTTGCGCCTAGCTTGAAGGCAAATGTAGAAGCCGTTGAGTTGATCCTGGCAGGGATTGAGAAAGCAGGCTTGAAACCGGGAACCGATATGGTGATAGCCCTCGACCCTGCAACCAGCGAACTCTATCGAGAAGAAGGGGGCTATTACGAGTTCTACAAATCTGATAAGAGCCACAAGACCACTGGAGAAATGATTGACCTGTGGGAAAGCTGGGTCAACCAGTTCCCCATTGTCTCAATTGAAGATGGATTGGGAGAGAAAGACTGGGAAGGCTGGCAGGAACTGACCCGCCGGTTGGGAAACCGGATTCAGCTTGTAGGGGATGATGTGTTTGTTACCAATCCCAAGATTATTAAGCAGGCGATCGCGGATGGCGTAGGCAACTCTTCCCTGATTAAGGTGAACCAGATTGGC
The DNA here is from genome assembly GCF_056784235.1 of Kovacikia sp. CALU 1929. NCBI lineage: Bacteria > Bacillati > Cyanobacteriota > Cyanophyceae > Leptolyngbyales > Leptolyngbyaceae > Kovacikia > Kovacikia sp. CALU 1929. Next base: position 229,388 of record NZ_JBXBCF010000065.1, on the reverse strand, counting down.
TCCGTCACCGAAACCATTGATGCCATCAATATTTCCTACAGTGCAGGCTACACCTGCATGGTCAGCCACCGTTCCGGTGAAACCCCCGACGATTTTATTGCCGATTTAGCCGTTGCAACCCGTTCAGGACAGATCAAGACAGGTGCTCCCTGCCGGGGAGAACGGCTTGCTAAATACAACCAACTGATTCGGATTGAGGAAGAATTGGGCGGCAGAGCCGAGTACGCAGGCTGGTCAACCTTTAAGAAGGGTTAAGAGGCGGATATAGCGTTATCTGGAGGTGTCTTCGGTTCAATTGCCTTAAACCGGGAATTAAACTGAAACTTTCCAGATAACGGCAAAACGCAGCGGCGGCAGATAACTGTAACTCAGCCCACGGCTTGCCACCGTCCGCTACCGTGTGGAGTGAGCTAACTCGAGCCATTCACACTGACGCGCCACACGGATGGTCGGATGCTCCTATCCCAGTGCTGGCGATCGCGATATTGGATCAAACAGATCTGCATCAGGAATATTAGGTTCTAAAAAAATAAGGGGCATCGCCACGATGCCCCATCACAGATTCGGAACTTTTGAACAAAAGCTATTCACTTGCATTCAGACAACAATTAGTTACCTGGCTGCGAATCTGGTTGCGCTTGACGACGCTGGCGCATTTGTTGCCGTTTTTCCTGAAGTGTTTGGCGCTGTTCGGCAGTCAAGACGGCATCCATCTGCTGTCTGGATTCTTCCCAAATGGATTTCATTCTGGCTTGTTGCTCCTCAGTCAGATTTAGGGAAGCAAACATTCTGCCCCGTCTTTGCCCTGGTTGTCGGTTAGTTTGCCCCTGTTGTCCTGCCGCCTGCCTCTGTTGTCGGTTTGCTTGCCGCTGTTGTTTGGCTGCTTGCATTTGAGCCTTTTGCTCTTCAGTTAATACGGCTTCAATCTGGGCACGGGTAGATTCACGAATTTGCTTCATTTGGGCTTTTTGGGTTTCTGTGAGATTCAGATTCGCACCCCACTTACCCATCCGAGGACCCGTTTTCTCTGTCCGAGTACCCGGAACAGGAGCCGTTGATTGAGAAAAGGAAGGGAGGATCGGTGTTGCGGTAAGAATCAGCGCGATCGCTCCAGGCACTATCAGAGAGAGGTTTTTTGTCATGGTTGAACCCATCAAATGTCCTAGGTTAGTAAACGACTGTAATCAATCAGTCGTATCTTTTTAGACAGAAGTGGCTGGAAGAAGGTTCAATTTTGTCGTACTCGTCCCAGGGTGGTGATATAAAGAACGGCTTCATCGGCAGGGATGCCCAGGACTTCGTTAACCTCGTCATCAAAGAAGCCGCCAATACCGCTGACTCCTAAGCCTAGATAGATGGCAGCCAGATTCAGTCGTTGTCCTAAATGACCAGCATCCATGTGGAGGTAACGATATACCCGATCGCCATATTCCTCGATCGCCGCTTTTAAGTCGGCAGTGTGGAACAGCACGGCGGCTGCATCGCGTCCCAGTTCTTGCCAGAGGCAGAGAAAGTGTAGCTCTTTACGAAAATTTTTGAAGCGGATCTGGCGGAGTTCCTGAGCTTTGGGGGCGTAGTAGTAGCAACCTTCTTCCAACCCAGTTACAGAGGAGACGGCGATAAAAGTTTCAACGAGATTCAGGTCGAAATAATCGGGCGTTCCATCTAAGCTCTGGTCAGTGTAGTGCTGGGGGTGGTAAGTAAAGTCAAGCAGGGCTTTCAGTTCATCCAGGCTGAGGTCTTCACCTGTGTAAGTACGGGTAGAGCGTCGCCGCAGGATGGTGTTTTGCAGTCCTTCCAGATTATCTCCCCAGGCAATGGGTGAAGTCGCGGTTGAGACTTTGAGGCAGAAAGGAAAGTTATACTTGTCTGCTCGTTGACCTTCCACCGCTGGAGGTTTCCAATTTACTTTTACACCAGGATCCAGGGGCATCTGGGTTGCCTGATGGAAATAGCTAAGAAGTTGCCCGTCCGGGATACGGGGGTAACTTGTGTGGATGGCAGCGGGTTGAATGGTTCGTGCCAGAGGTAAATTTTGCTTGACTTCTAGTAGATCTGCCAGGGGAATGACTGCGATCGCCCCCTCCTGGTCTGCATCCAGGTACAGTAGTTGGTTGAGCGCTTCATCCATAAAGCTGCCAATCAGGTGTGGGCGATAGTCATTCATGGCGCACGCCAGTTCAATGTTGCCCAGTAAATGACCACTGTCTAAGCAAATCCGACGGTAGGCACGATCCTGGTAACGCCACGCAGAACGCAGGAAAACAGCCGTAATCACCAATGCCAGTTGGGTATTTTCCAGAATTGGATGCCAAAAGCAGGCGGTTTGTAGCTTTGTCCAGACATCATTTTCCCAAAAATGTACCAGGGAGTGGCTGCGTGCCTGGTAGTTATAGAGTCCAGCCGGTAGGAGGGGGGTTCCGCGTGACATCAGGTAAACCTCAGCCGGGTACAGCCCCCCTGCTGAGGGAGCCGCCCGCAGGTATTGAGGATTATCGGGCAACGGGATCATCCCGGTCAGCCCATAGCTGCTGTAGAGTAGCCAGGACAGCCGGTGCCACCAGGCATCCGCTGAGGACGCGGGTGGGTCAGGCGACATAGAAGCTGGGATAGCGCTTTGCCGCTCTGCCTCTCTGCGCCTCTGCTTCCCCGTCTCCTCTTGCAAATAAGGCTTCAGGTCAAAGGACTGACCAATTTTATATTCCTTGAACGGGATCGGTTGCTGGCTCCAGTCCAGCGATTTACTTTTAGCGTTGATGGTCTGTGGAGCGTACTTGGTGCGCTCGTGATAGTGCTGGGCGATCGATGCCGTCGGTTCTGGCATAGCGCATCTAAAGGAGGGTTCGCTTTAATCTTGGCACTGTCCGGCTTGAAAGTGCTACTCAGGGAGCAGGGGTCGGGGCACTATAAACGCCTCCCCCGTACCCCTACCCTGGACCCCGGAACCTGGACAAGCGATAGTTATCCAAATGGGATTTCCATACCTGATACCCTTCGTGACTCAGATGTAAGCCATCGGTTGTCAGGTTGGGCAGCATTGCCCCTTCAGCATTGGTGAAGTGAGAGTACAGATCCAGGTATTCCACGTTCTCGTCCTTTGCGATCGCCACCAGCTTTGCGTTGAGTTCTTGAATGTAGTGTTCGGGTAAACCGTTGAGGCGATCGACCCAGAGGGGCGGTTGGCGGTTTTGCTGAACTGCCAGACGAGCCTGATGCTGGAGCAGCCAACTACTTCCATAGGGCAGAATCGATTGCAATACAATTCTGGCTTGGGGATGAGCCGCTTTCAAATGGCGTACAATCTCGCGCTGGTTGGCTAATAGCGTTTCTTCCCGAACGCCCTGAATCAAGTCATTAATCCCAATCATCACAAAAATGGCAGCGGGTTGGGTGTGATCAAACAACCGCAACCGTCGTAGTAAACCATAGGAAGTCTCTCCTGAGATGCCCTGGTTGAGCCAGGTAGATTCAGTTGAGAGCAATTCTTGAGGAAACCAGAGGCTAAGTGAATCTCCCGCCAAAATGATCAAATGCTCAGGTCGCTGTTCTGCTGCCACTTTCGCCTCTCGCCGCAGCAAATCAACCCATTGTTCATAGGTAAGTTGATGACGCGGTCCCAGTTCTGGCGGGGTGGATGCCTGCCTGGACTCTGGCTGAAGAGATGCAGCATCAACCTGGGAAGATGCCGGTAAGCTGGAGCGGTAAAACAGAAATGCTGACAGAAATAGAGCTGACAGTCCACTGCCAGTTGCTAACAAAATTGCCCAACCTGGAAAAGAAAAACGCCTGTACACGTCTTAGATCTAGCGTAGTTTGACTCAGATTTTATAGCAGGGAAAGGGGAACTGGGCAGGAGAGAGCCTTTGGATAAGGAGCAAACTATGGCCCTTACAGAGATGAGGTTGATAAAGGTCTTTGACAAAACTTGAGTAGAACAATACAGCGATTTCCCCATCTGTAAAGTACTTCCCGACACCGGGATCTGGGTGAAGGTGACAGGGTGCCGAGAGTCCACAAGTATCACCAGCAACTAACAATTAACAACTAACAACTGCTTACCCGCTCCTAATCTAGAGGACGTTTTGAGAAAGTAATCTCCCCTGCCAGGTCTTCTCCATATGCCTCTTCACCATGTAAGTGGATATCCAAACCTTCCTCTTCGACCTGATAGGAAACGCGCAAATCTATCAAATAGGACAATCCTTTGAGGATCAGCCAGGTTCCTGCCCCGGCAACCAACCAGGTAACTAATGCCGCGACAATCTGGATCGCAACCAGACGAGGATGATTAAACAGCAAGCCGTCACTTCCAGCAGGATTGACGGCTCTGGTGGCAAACACCCCGGTCAGAATGATTCCCACCGTTCCTCCAATGCCGTGGATGGGGAAGGTATCGAGGGAGTCGTCAAACTGGAGCTTTACTTTCAAGTGGATGGCAAAGTAACTGGCAAGCGCGGTGGCGGCTCCAATCAGGATGGCAGAGAGGGGGGTGACAAAACCTGCCGCTGGCGTGATACCGACTAGCCCGGTGACAAAACCGCTACCCATACCGATCGCCGTCGGTTTGCTCTTTAGTAGCCATTCAGCGATCGCCCATGCCAGTCCCCCTGCCGCCGCCGCCACCGTTGTCGCCACCACTGCCACCGTTGTCAGCGCTCCCGCCCCCATCGCATGACCACCACTTAAACCAAACCAGCCAAACCAGAGGATGCCAACCCCTAACAGCACGTAGGGCACATTGTGGGGAATCATTGGCTTCACCATCCAGTCCTTGCGGGGACCCAGGACCCAGGCAGCCACCAGTGCCGAAACGCCCGCACCAATATGCACCACAGTCCCACCGGCAAAGTCCAACACCCCGATTGAAGCCAGCAGCCCCCTGCCCCAAACCATGTGTACCAGTGGAATGTAAACCAGAGTAGACCACAGAAGGATGAACCAGAAAAACGCCTTAAAGGAAGTGCGCTCCACAATTGCCCCCGAAACCAGCGCCACGGTGATAATGGCAAAGGTCATCTGGTAGAACATGAAGAGCTGATGGGGAATGGTTCCGGCGTAGCCAATCGGGTCGGGTGCATCAAATGCCACCCCATTAAGTCCAACCCAATCCAGGTTACCGATGAATTGCCAGATCCCGGAGGCAAAAGCTTGCCCCTCTGACAGGGGGGTAGAAAAACTAAGACTATAGCCCCAGAGAATCCAGGTGACTCCGACAATTGCCATCGCTGTCAAGCTCATCATCATTGTGTTGAGCACATTGCGCGATCGCACCAACCCACCATAGAAAAACCCCAGTCCCGGTGTCATCAGTAGCACTAGCGCCGATGCAATCAGCATCCAGGCAGTATTACCTGAATCAATTGGGGATATATCTGGGGCAACTTCCTGGGCGATCGCGGTTTCCCCCATTAAACCGATCAGCAGAGTGCTGATCCCGATTGCTATCAACGGCAAACTAAATGCCAGGATCAACCGAGGCAATGGCTGAGTTTGTCCTTTTCTCTGTTCTCTACCCATGAGCTTGAAAGGGCTTTGCCGCCCAGCACCCCACCACCGGGTGGCAGAACCAGAATGGTGTCGGGGTCTACTCCCTAACTTTTTGGGAAGCGTCAGTTTAGCCATCATTACAAGACTCCCTCATGACACAGGCGATCACACAGGCAACCTGGGAAGGTTCCAGGTCAAAACAGTATAGATTGCCAGTGCCCTCATGGGAGCGATGCCTTGAAATATGGAAAAAATTTGCTTTCTCGTCCTGCCGGGGGAAGATGGATCACCCTACTTATCCCTGATACTGGATGATGAAATAAGGATCGACAAGACGCTTCCAGGGAGACCAGATCATGCTGTCGAAAGGGTTTGAAATTGAGATCTATACCAGCACCCCTGAGGGCGACATTGTTGGGCTTTCTGACAAAATTGTGGCGGCGCTGGATGGCTTTGTGCGGGAACCCGATAGTCGCAATGTGGAATATACAACCCCTCCCTGCTACCGCTATGAGCGACTGTTGTGCGACCTGGTGCGTCCCCGCACTCGTTTACGGGAATATCTGAAGCATTTGGGCGACTTTACCCTCACCCCTGGTAGCACCCTTGCCCTGGCAGGAACCGATCGCTTTCATCGCTCCGATCCTGGCAACCCCTATCACAGCTATATTGAGCAGACCTACGGCACAAAAGTGGTGACCGCCAGTGTCCATATTAATATTGGCATTGCTGACCCAGAGCTACTGCTGCGGGCGTGTCGGTTGATCCGGGTCGAAGCTCCCCTATTTCTGGCACTCAGTGCGTCTTCTCCCTTCTTAAATGGAGAGGTAACCGGATATCACTCCACTCGTTGGGGGCTATTTCCTAAAACGCCTGCCCATGTTCCCCTGTTTGAAAGCCATGCCCACTTTATTCAGTGGACTGAGCAGCAGTTGACCTTGGGAACCATGCAAAATGTTCGTCATCTCTGGTCTTCCGTGCGCCCCAATGGCGATCACCGCCCCTATAACCTCAACCGCCTGGAACTGAGAATCTGTGACCTGGTCTCTGACCCCATTTCCCTGCTGGCGATCGCTGCATTGCTAGAAGCGCGGTTATTGCAACTGATCGAGAACCCAGAACTCGATCCGTTGCAAATGAGCCAGCTTTCAGCGGAGACCCGTTCAGAAGACTTAATCGCCCTCACGGATGCCAATGAAATCGCCGCTGCCCGATTCAGCCTGGATGCAAAACTGAACCACTGGAAGGATGGCAGTCCAATCCATGCACGGGAATGGATTGAGCAGCTTTACCAGGAGGTCTGGGACGTTGCCAAAAAGCAAGGATTCAGTTGTTTCTTATTACCACTGAAAAAAACTCTAAGGGAAGGAAATGAGGCTCAACGCTGGCTCAAGCTCTATCACCAGGGGCTGGACGTTCGTCAGGTCGTTCAGCAAGCGATTCGGGAAACGGAAGCACAGGAATTAGCTCTGCAAGATAGCCTTTGTCAGCCCTTGGTGGCGTAGGGGTTGAGAGTTGAGAGTTTGTGGGTGAATGCACCTATCACCTATCATCTGGCACTTGACACCTGCCTCTCGATCCTTTTGCCTAATTCTGGCAAAACGGGCTAAAAAAGTTCAGAATATTTAATCAGTCTGTCCAGGAAGCCTTGGGTATTAAAAAAAACTATCAATTTATTGGGATTGACCGTCGAGGTGATGGCATCGTTTTAACCGGGATTGAGTCTAAAAAAATATGCTCAGAGTTGTTCTTGTTCATCCCCAAATTCCGCCCAACACCGGCAATATTGCCCGCACCTGCGCTGCAACTGGCACCGAGTTACACCTGGTTGGGCCACTGGGATTTGAAATCAGCGATCGCTACCTCAAGCGGGCAGGACTGGACTACTGGAGCTACGTTAAACTGCGCTATCACAACTCCATTGAGGACTTTCAGACATTTTCAGAAGCTCAGTCTGGTCGCTGGATTGGTTTCAGCACTTCTGGAAGCTGTAGCTATATAAAATTTGACTTTCTTCCAGATGATTGGCTGTTATTTGGCAGTGAAACCACGGGGCTTTCATCGAATGTACTCCATACCTGTGCTGCCACAGTCCACATTCCCATGAACCAACCTGGAGTCCGTAGCCTTAACCTTTCTGTCAGCGTTGCCATAGGACTTTTTGAAGCCCACCGCCAGCTTGGCTATCTATAGCGACTTTCATTTGCCTTATCTATATAGTCGCTATAAGCAGGTGGGACTAAGTCAATTTAAGACTTGTATAGGTTGGGTTGGAGTACTCCGGCTTCTGCGAAGGAACACTATATCTATATATATGCATCTAAAAATAGCTCTAAATGCTTTAACGATTCATTGGCTCAATTCGTCCCCTAAATAGGAGTAAAGAAGGAGTCAAGAGCCAGTCAGCTTTAGGATTGGGGGATAGCTGATAGGCAAGTACAGTATCGTTACCCAGGATACCAGAATCCTAACTTGCAATAAGAAATTCCTATAGACGATGAAGAAGTGGGTGGTCATCCCATCAGGGCTGTTGCATAAATTCAAACCCTTTTGCCTGATGGGCGGTAGAAACGTTGAGAAAGTAACTGCGCACTCTTTAAGCTTTCTGTCAATCTTTACCTTTCGTTCAGATCTGTGCTACATTTCACCACCTTAAGGCAGTTGTTTAATTACATCAGCCTTAGGACCGTTCATAAAGCTGTGCTAAACGTGGCTGATTGGACGTTTCAACCCTGTCCCCAGCAGGTTTACCTCATGCTTTTTTCCAAGCAGCAACCAGCCTATTTATCAGGTTTGATTTTTAACCCGACTGAAGCTAACCAGCCTCTTTCGGTTAAATGCTCAGCCGGATGCCATGGGCTAGGTCTGCAAGCATTTAGCAAGCGAACCAGAGATAGGAAAAATCAACCACAGACTTTTCTAAAGCTTGGTATCGATTTTTCCCGCTTATGTAAACTTGTCTAAATCGAAAAAGCAGGGTAATCTTGCCTAAGTGTGTTTACCCTCGGTGATTCGGATCCTCTTTTTCATGCGATCCATATCATTGACAGGTGAATCGTTTGAATGACTCGAGGACAGTTAAACGCTGGACATTTAGGAGGTCGTTTTTTGAAACGAGCATTTCCGCAGAAGGTTAAGCCTGTTCTTCCCTACGTCACTGAAAATGATGGGGTGGTAGATCAATCTAAGCAGGCTCTCTCAGAGGGCAGCCGTCGCTCTCGTACCTCTGCCGCAATGATTGGATTAGCGGCAATTTCAATGGGTGCTCAAAGCCTATTGTTAGTTCATCAAGGAGATGAGGCGATCGCAGCAGAACCGCTACCAAGCGAACCCGCAGCGGCAACCCCCTCGACTTTTGATCTGGCCGCCTTATCCTCTGGCGAAGATGCGGCTTCCCCTGCTCAATTTTCTGGTTTGGCAGGCGCTAGATTGATTGAGCATATTGTTCAAGAGGGTGAAACTCTCTGGCAATTGGCTCAGTCCTACAAAGTTGACGCTGTCACCGTTGCAACTCTGAATGGGGTTCCGCTTAATACGGTGCTTCGTGTGGGTCAGGTTTTGAGGTTTCCAGTCGATACCCGGGTAGCCAGCGCGGTTACGCCAGAAGTTGCGGAGCGCCCAATTCCCAGCTATTACGGGTTGATTGAGAAAGTTGAAGTCAAACCGTCTGTTATGTCTGATACGTCTGAAGCTACTACCGCTGAAGTTGCGCCTAGCGATGCAACTCTGAAGCTTCGGCAGGATGAAGCCCTGGATGAACTGAAGCAAAAGCGTGAAGACCTTCGGGTCAGCCTTTCAAGGATGAAGGCTGTTCATCAGGAGCCACAAGTTTTAAACCAATCCACAGAGCCTCAGTCTCAACTGACTGAAGGTTCAGGAACTCATCGGGTTGCCATCGGTGATACTCTGAGTGCGATCGCCCGGGCACATGGAATTTCCCAAAGAAAGTTGGCACAGGCGAACGGCATCACCAATCCTGATGTGATTCGAGTCAATCAAGTGCTGGTCATTCCCCAAGATGGGACTACTTCTCTAACTCAGCAGACCAGTTCAGCCAATAAATCCCTTGCTGTTCCAAACCTTGTCGCGTTGAAGCCCCAAGCTGACCAGTCAGAGTTGCCTATTATCACCGTTGATAGTGGATCTGAGATCTCCTCTGTTCCGGCTTCTCAATCTCGGTTCCAGCCCGCAGCAGGTCCCGAATTTCAAGGAAAAATTGCTTCGTTACCCGCCCCACCAGCTTCTGCAAGCGAAGGCGTTTCTACGGTTTCTACCCCAGTCAGTGTTGCCAAGGACGATATTCAGGTTGCCACCGCACCTTTTGTTCGGAATCAACCTGCTCAATCTGGCCAATCTACTGCGGATCAGCAGTATGACTATGTTGAAAACCTGCGCTTGGAAATCGTCAGATTACGGGAGAAGTACAGAGATTCGTCTGTAAGTTCTCAGATTACAACCCAGTCTGGTACTCGGGTTGCTGCGGTTTCTTTACCATCCGGTTCTGCAACAGGAGGTGAAGCCGTTTCGACGCGAGTGAATCCTGAATTCAGTTCACCTACGCCTATGGAGTCGGTGAGATCGCAGGTTCGCAAACTGCAAACCAAGGTTCAAACTCGTGAGGTTGATGCATCCGAATCGGCTTCTGCGAGACCGGCTCTGGCAACATCTCAGCCCCAAGTAGTGGCAGCAGCACCTCTGGGTTCCGAAAACTATGAACCCCTGTTACCCTCCTCCGTGGGTAAGATGGTTTCTCCCGATCTTCCTCCTTTGGGTTCTGTAGATTCTTACTTACCCGGAGCTTCTGGCAGATTTAATGGTTACATTTGGCCCACCAAAGGTGTTTTGTCCTCTGGATATGGCTGGCGATGGGGACGGATGCACAAAGGGATCGACATTGCGGCACCAACAGGCACCCCGATCATGGCAGCAGCCCCTGGTGTAGTCATTACAGCAGGTTGGAACTCTGGTGGCTATGGCAACCTGGTGGAAATCAAACATGCTGACGGTAGCGTCACCCTCTATGCCCACAACAACCGGATCTTGGTACGGCAGGGTCAGGAAGTTGAACAAGGTCAGCAAATCGCTGAAATGGGTAGCACTGGGTACAGCACGGGTCCTCACTGCCACTTTGAGGTTCATTTACCTGGGCACGGAGCGGTTAACCCGATGGCTTATCTGTCCAGACCAGGGGCATAGCACCATTTAAGTATCTTTGGTCTAAATGCTTTTAGGGAGCCATATGGCTCCCTTTTTCGGCTATCGCAATTCTCAAATGGCTGCATTTTGCTGCATTTCTCTGGATAAAAAGCTTTAAAGGGAATGAATAATAGCTCTGATGTGGCTTGTTATGCTATCTTAATAAAGCTGAATATTTAAGGCTCAGTAGCTCAGTGGTTAGAGCAGGGGACTCATAAGCCCAAGGTCGCAGGTTCAAATCCCGCCTGAGCCATCAAGAAAAAGAGGCTGTGTAAAGCTTCCAGCAGTTTTTTCCTCCGCGCGGCTTCTCAGATCTGGCTACGGTAGTGTTTCAAACAGGTTAAATCTGGTCAATATGCTATCGCCCTTCACCCTGTAGAATTGTGCAGTGCGCTCAAGTCAGAAAACACCAATGCCAAAGGCGAAAACTTTTGCAGAGCAATACCCAACCATCCATCGCTTTGTTGAAGAAATTGGGCGGATTGAAATTGGACAAGATGAGATGATTTCTGCTTTTGTCCGAGCCTACGATCTAGGCGGCACCGTTTATGAGGGCGAAGACAGCTACCCCAGCCTGGAAGCAGCGCTCCAGGATCTAGAAGCAGGAATTAAAGCCTATCTGGATGAGAACGGTATCTAGCGCCGAAAGTGACCCCTGACATTTGGGTTGTAGTCTCAGGCGAGATGCTGACAGAAGTGCGATCGCCCACAACTCCAGAGAATTGGGTGAATGCGATTTCCGCTCAAAACTGTGCCAAAGTGCGATCGCTACAATTAAAACAGCTACTTCTGTCATGCAGTGCTATGCAAATTGTTCTCCCCCCGAACTTGAAGAGTTAGTGCAACGCCAACTGGCTAGCGGTAAATATCAGACTGCGATCGATGTTCTTATCGCAGGCGCAAAACTCCTCGAACAGCAGGAAGGCATTTACCAGGGGCGGCTGCAAGAACTCCAACAGGAAGCCCGGATTGGATGGGAAGCCGCCCAGCGTGGTGAACTTGTCGATGGCTCCACGGCGATGGCGCAGATTCGTTCTAACTTACATTCTCGTCATGCTGCCGAGTCATGACTCCACAGTTTCGCCTCACCGAACCTGCAATCCGAGATATTGAGCAAATTGCAGATTACATCGCCCGTGAATCTGGTTTGGAGCAAGCAGATCGGTTTCTCTCTAAACTGAATGCAAAATGTTCCAAAATCGCTCAATTTCCCAATATCGGGCTACAGCACAACGAAATTTACCTGAATTACGTAGTCTCCCAATGGATCAGTACCTCATTCTCTACATACCAGCAAATCAATATTCTCACCGTCAGGCGAGCCATGCTGGGGCATAGGCTAAAGCTACCGGGCACTAAGCCCTACCCAAACTCATAGCCCTGATTCACCCAGTAATGCCAGTCAGTGTTTAGCTTTGCCTGGAATGTTGAAACAGTGTGTGCCACTCTCAATCGCTGGCAAAAGCGAGTCAAGAACACAGCAAGGACGGTATAGCGTTGAGCGATTTCGATTTTAGAACAGCAGAAATCTTTACATTCGGTTACATACCTCGGTTTCTCCCACCATTACCTACTGATCAGAGAACTCTGAGCATACTGGCAACACTGCTCACCGAGTCCATTGAGCGAATCTCGTCTAAAGCCTTGCGGAAGTTGCCCTCACGGACATCATGGGTAACGACCACAATTTCTGCCTGATTGCCGTTGACATCAGTTTGCACAACCGATTCCAAACTAACCTGGTGATCGCCGAAACAGGTCCCCAGTTTGCCGATAACTCCAGGCGTGTCTTGGGTCAGGAAGCGGGCATAGAAACGAGTAGTCAGGTCTTCCATCGGGGCAATGGAGCAATAGTGCTGATGGGAACAGGCAAGTAAGGGATCGAGCAGCGGTGTTCCGTCGGACTTAGTAAGCCGCCCTCGTTCGACTTTTAACAGCGCGGCAATATTCAAAATATCCGAAACGACCGCACTAGCAGTTGGACCTGAACCTGCACCGGGACCGAAGAACATCACCTGACCAACGGGTTCTCCCTCGACCAGAATGGCGTTGTAAACATCATTCACACTGGCAAGGGGATGGGCTTTGGGCACTAGCGTAGGGTGGACTCTCACCTGTAATTGTTCTGGCTCATCCAGTGAGGACTGTGGTGTTCGTTTTGCCGTTGCCAATAGCTTGATCACAAATCCCAGCTTCTCTGCGTAGGTAATATCTGCGGCGCTCACCTGACGAATCCCTTCACAGTGAACTTCTGGTAGCTTGATGCGTCCCCCAAATGCCAGGGATGCCAGGATGGCAATTTTATCTGCCGCATCTAACCCATCCACATCGGCGGTGGGGTCAGCTTCGGCGTAGCCTAGACGCTGGGCATCGGCAAGCACCTCAGAAAAATCGGCTCCCTCTTGCTGCATCCGAGTCAGGATGTAGTTGGTCGTGCCGTTGATGATGCCTGTAACCGTATGAATGCGGTTAGAACAGAGGGACTGCTTCAGTGGTTCAACGACGGGAATACCGCCACCCACAGCAGCTTCTAGTAAGACATAGACCCCCGCTTCTGCTGCGGCTTCAAAGATTTCTTCGCCAAACCGGGCGATCGCCGCCTTATTTGCTGTCACCACATGCTTACCGTGGGCAATTGCCTTCAGGATGAGCGATCGCGCCGGTTCTAACCCACCAATTACCTCAACGACAATATCGACGTTGGGATCCGTCACAATCGCCTCTAGATCCGTGGTGAACAGGTCAGAAGGTAGATCGACAGAACGGGGTTTGTCGAGCGATCGCACCCCCACCCGATAAAGTTCTAACTCTTGCACCAGTGGATGCCGCTGCGCCGGGTTCAGCAAAATCTCCACTGTACCTGTACCAACCGTTCCCAGCCCCAACAACCCAATCTTAAACCCCACAGTCCCAACCCCCTAGACAACACCAACAGCCAACGCTTTTTTATTCAGACCCCTCCTCTTCACCACCTCACCCCTTCTCCCTTCCCCCTACGCCCCTGGACCCATTACTGTAGACAACTCGCGCAGCTCAAACCGATAATTTTCAATCACAGGGTTTGCCAGAAGCTGATCACAGGCATGGTTAAGCTGCTCACGGGCAGTCTCTTCATTATCTGCACTCAATGTCATCTCAATAAACTTACCAATTCTGACCTGGTCGATATTTTCATAGCCCATGTGTTTTAGCCCAGACTGCACCGCCGTTCCCGCAGGGTCAAGAACAGACGGTCGAAGAGTAACATAGATGTGAGCCTGATACTTACGAGATAGAGTCATATTCTCAAATGATGGTGAAACCTGGCAAAACTAGCTTAACAGGGGGTAGGGAGCAGTCGCTATGAAAACCCACCGTACCCGCAGTCAGGAGAGAATTCTCAATGTGTTGAAGACGCTGAAGCGATCGATTTCGGCACAGGATCTCTATGTGGAGTTGCGAAACCGTGATCAGAGTATGGGGCTGGCAACGGTCTACCGGGCGCTAGAGGCGCTGAAGTTGGAGGGAGTTGTGCAGATGCGGACGGTGTCGGGAGGGGGAGAGGCGCTTTACAGTCTGGCACAGGAAGATCGGCATCACCTGACCTGCCTGCAATGCGGTGGAACCATTCCGATCGATGGCTGTCCGGTGCATGAGCTGGAAGCTCAACTAAATCAGTCTTACCAGTTCAAAATTTATTACCACATGCTGGAATTTTTTGGGTTGTGTACCCAGTGCCAGACAGCGAATACTGCCACCGACCCTGCAAACTAATCAACCCAATGGATGCTCACATTGTCAATTCGGTACAAACCCTGCTGCGTCAGGCAGCCTCTTTGCTGATTTATCAATCGGTACTGGATGGAGCCGCTGGACGGGCGTTTCTGGATCTTTTGCAAGCAATTCGCTATTCAGAGCGAAATGTGGCTGCGGAAAGTCTGGATTGTCTCCATGCCTATGGTCACTGGTTTCGGATATTAGCCAGCACGCAACAAAGCTGGCAGGACTATCTGCTGCAAAGGGTTTTGCGGGATGAAAATCCGTTTACCTGTCAGGTGCAGCAAGGCGATTGGAGCAACCTATCTCCGTCACTGATAACGGCAGTTCAGCATGATCTTCAAATTTTGCAAAATCTGTATGAATGCAGTGGAGAGCAGCTTAGTCATTGGGTCAAAGCTGCATCCCATCTGGCGGTTGCACCTGTCGCCTGGAACCATCAGGATGCGTCCGTACTGGATGAGCTAAGGTCTACCTTAGAGACAAAAAAGGATTGGGCAGAAGCCGTGGAGTTGCTGGCAGGTTTCTACCGTCAATACGGCGTAGGCTTGTTTGGGGAGTATCGAGCGTTTCGCTGGCAGGCTGGTGAGATGGTAGGAGTTGCCTATCCTGACCCAGTGAGAGTGGCTGATCTGGAAGGATACGAGTCTCAGAAGCAAGCCCTGTTAAAGAATACGGAGTTTTTGCTAGGTGGTTATCCGGCACTGAATGTGCTGCTCTACGGCAGTCGGGGTTCTGGGAAGTCGTCCCTGGTCAAGGGACTGGTGCATGAGTATGGAACCAGCCCTCTGAGATTAGTTGAGGTTGCTAAGTCTGATCTGAAGGATCTGGCGGCGATCGCCGAACGGCTCCGAAACCTACCCCAGAAATTCATTATTTTTGTGGATGACCTATCCTTTGAGGAAGATGAGGATGCCTTCAAAGCATTGAAAGTGGTGTTGGAAGGTGGTTTAACGGCAAGACCGCAAAATGTCGTGGTCTATGCCACTTCTAACCGCCGCCACCTGATTCGGGAGTTTTTTGGCGATCGCCCCCGTCCCAGCGACAGCGAAGAAATCCACGCCTGGGACACGGTACAGGAAAAGTTATCCTTTAGCGATCGGTTTGGCTTAACTCTGACCTTTGAACCAGCCGATCAGACAACCTACCTCAAAATTGTTCATCACCTGGCAACCCAGGCGGGTATCTCCCTGGATACAGCGGATCTGGAACACCGCGCCCTCCAGTGGGCAACCCGCCATAATGGACGTTCTGGGCGATCTGCCCGCCAGTTCGTAGACTTTTTGACCGCAGAACTGGCGATATAGCTGTAACCATCCGGATGAAGACAAATTAATGCATATTCAGGAAATCTGTTATGCAACCTACCATTCAGCCCTCATCCCCAACCCTTCTCCCTGGGGAGAAGGGAGTGATTTTCAAAGTCCCTCTCCTGTTGGAGAAGGAGTTGGGGTAGAGACAGAGTCAAATTATGCACAATCGGTTGGTTGAAACTGCATTAAGGGATGTGCCCCAAAATAAAGTACTCACTAGACAAGCTGCTCCACGATGGATTCCCGCCTGCGCGGGAATGACGTTGGGACTTTATTAATTTGCGAGTCCCTAAGAAGCGCAAATGCTTGACACACCGTCCTTTCTCCCCTGACACCTAACATCTAACACTTGCCACCTGCCTATAAATTAATCGTTCACCTCGTCACTAACCCGCTGATGAACGGTTTCCTGGAGGTGTTCGGCGTGTTGTCGCCCCTCAGCGGCCAACTTCCTGGCTTCTTCTTTGATATCATCTGCGGTATTTTGCAACGCCTCAGCCGCCCGACTTAATACGTTTTCGTGTAGGGTCTCTGCCTGTTGCCGCCCCTCCGCTGCTAGTTCGCGAGCTTCTTCCCGAATGGTTGCGGCTGAAGAATGCAGCGCTTCAGATGCTCGATTCAAAACATTTTCTTGAAGGTTTTCTGCATGTTGTCGAGCTTCCGTTGCTAGTTCTCTGGCTTGTTCATTCGTATTCATCGTCTTTTCCTATTCATAGATTTCAACAGCCCCATCCTCACTTTTGCATGATTCAATCGCTGGGTTAAGAACTGCTGACAGAACGATAAAAAAATTAGTTCTTTGAAATAAAAGCTGTATTGCTCAATACTTTTCAGTTGTTATTTTTTAGTTGTCAGAAGCAGGTGGAACTGAGCCATTTTTTAAGCGTTGAATCCCAACCTGAATGCCTAACCCCAATAAACCCAGGGAGGCAAACCCAAACACTCCAGTTCCCAGGGCGCTCATGCCAACGACGAGGGTACGCACCGCAGCGGAAATCCGGTGAACGATGTAGTTATCGCTGTGAATCGGTTTAGTGGCAAAGCTATGGGCAATCGATAAGGTCATCTTGTAAAGCGCGATCGCCAGCACTCCCGCCACGATCGCCCCCAGCAAACAACGCCAGGGACCCGGCAGCTTAGAACCAGAATCAGACGACTCGACTGCCCCTTCGGAGGACTGAGTAACTTCGCTCATGAAGAGAGTACCAGGGTGAACCATTGCATTCATTCTACCCCCTCTCCCTCAACGCCCTCGCCACGACTGCCATTCCATACACTCGAATCCCATGTCGCCTCAGGGTTCGAGCAGCGGAGCGGGCAGTGGCTCCGGTGGTGTAGATATCGTCCAGCAGCAGAACGGGGCTGGTGGGCTGTTTCTTGCAGAAGGCTTTGCCGGGGGTGAAGGCTTCTGTCAGGTTCTCTTCCCGTTCGGTGGCAGAGAGAGCGAACTGGGCAATGGTTTCCTGCGATCGCTCCAAGCCTTGACGTTCCAAGGGCAGGCGAGTCAATTCACAGAAACTTTCTGCTAACAGATCTGCCTGGTTATAGCCCCGCTGCTTTCGTTTAGTGGCATGCATCGGAATGGGGACAACGGTTAACCGACTGGGAAACGAGTTGCTAGAGAGCCAGGACTGTGCCAGCCAGCCAGCTAAAGGACGGGCAATCTGGGGACTGTTTTCATATTTGAGAGCGGCGATCGCCCGTTTTAAGCTTCCGCTATAGCCACCCCAGGCAAAGACTGGTAGTGTCCCTGGCTGTAACTGCTCCGTCTCAGCCAATTGACCCCTTTGTACCTGACGCAAACAGTATTGACAAAACACCTGATCTGCCGAACGCTGGCAGAGCGGACATTGGGCTTCTAGAACCAGTCCGGCTAATCCACGTAGATGCCAACCTAAGTTTTTCATGCAAAATTTCCCATCATTTATGCCAATCTGCCCGACTGGGCAACTCCTATCCCCAACCGATTGTGCCCACCTGTAGACTGGGAAAAACCATCCAGAGGAGTTGTCGTCAGTGCCATCCTGGAGCAACGCCCGCTTTCCACGCCTGTCCTATCATGCAGCGCCCCGAATAATGACCAAGCCTCAGCATTCCCGCTGGGTTCGGTATGGGGTCGCAATTCTTGCAGTTCTCCTGGGGCTGCTAATGATGCTGACGCTAAACTCCTGGATCCCAATGGGTCAATCGCCCTTTCTGATTTTTTTTGCGTCTGTGATGGCGAGTGCCTGGTATGGAGGCTTGGGTCCTGGTATGGTTGCTATCTGTCTGAGTGCGGTGGCAGCAAAATATTGGTTTATTCCCTCGACCGGATCCTGGCAGTTTGAAGATCCTGCCGGTTTACTGCGGCTGGTGATTTTTGTTCTCGTATCGTTGTTGCTTTGCTCTCTTAGTGCCGTGCGGCGGCGACTAGTCAAAGCGCTGCAAACAGAGCGTGACCTGGTAGCGGCGGTGGTCAGCACGGCGGGTAATTTGATTGTGGTGCTGGATCGCCAGGGCAGGATTGTCGAATTTAACCGGGCGTGCGAACAGGCAACCGGGTATTCATTTGAACTTGTGCGGGGAAAACACCCGTGGGATTTGTTTCTGCCCGTTGAAGAAGTAGAACCTGTCCAGGAAACCTTTCGCAAGTTGCGGGCGGGCATTTTTCCGAGTGAGTACGAAGGCACCTGGATGACTCACACGGGCGATCGCCGTTTGATTGCCTGGTCTAATACCGTTTTACTGGATGAAGAAGGATTTGTTCGATTTGTGATTAGCGCTGGCATTGATATCACAGAGCGGAAACAGGCAGAAAATCGGCTGCAAGAAACTAACCAGGCACTACAAGCACTGATTCAGGCATCCCCCCTGGCGATCGCGGTTTTGGATCGAGTCGGTCGGGTGAAGCTATGGAATCCGATGGCAGAGCGGATGTTTGGCTGGCACCAGGACGAGGTACAGGGGCAGGTGATGCCCACGGTTTCCAGCGATCGCTGGGCAGAATTTCAAGTAAATCTCGCTTCTACCTTACGGGGAGAGGTATTAAACGGGCTGGAAATTTGCCGTCAACGGCGTGATGGTAGCCCAATCGAGATTGGACTTTGGACGGCTGTGTTGCGCGGTAGCAGTGCTGAAGACGATAGCATTATGGCAATCATGGCAGACCTGAGCGATCGCAAACGGGCAGAAGCCGCCCTCAAACTGAGCCAGGAACGTCTGACCAGCTTTTTTGAAGGAAATATCATTGGCATTGTGTTTGGCTATCTCGATGGCAGGATTGAGCAGGCAAATGATGCCTTCCTGGAAATGATCGGCTACACCCGCCAAGACCTGGAAGCGGGTCATTTATCCTGGATCACCATTACCCCGGTCGAGTACCACGAAATGGATCAACAATGCATCGCTGAAGCTAGAGTCAGCGGTGCCTGCACTCCCTTCGAGAAAGAATATATTCGCAAGCATGGGGGGCGGGTTCCTGTTTTATTGGGTTTTACACTGCTGGGAGACGATCGACAGGAGTTCATTGCTTTCGTCCTGGACTTAACAGAACGTAAGCGGTTGGAGCATACTCTGCGGCGGCAGGCAGAAGAATTAGCAGAAGCCAACCGGATGAAAGATGAGTTTCTTGCCGTCCTTTCCCATGAGCTAAGGACACCGCTCAACTCGATGCTGGGTTGGTCGCGCCTGTTGCGCATCCGTCAACTGGATAGCGAAATGACTGCCCGTGCGCTTGAAACCATTGAGCGCAACGCTCGCCTGCAAGCTCAGTTAATTGAAGATATTTTGGATGTCTCTAAATTAATTCGCGGCAAGCTGCGTTTAAAACCACGCCTGACTGAGTTGGAGCCTGTGCTTGAAGCCGCAATAGATGCCATGCGTCCGGCAGCAGAAGCCAAAGAGGTCGAAATCAAATGCCTGTTGAATTCTGAAATTGGCAGACTGTTAGGGGATCCCGATCGCCTGCAACAGGTCTTTTGGAATTTGCTATCCAATGCGATTAAATTCACCCCTGAAGGCGGGCAGGTCGAAATCTGGTTATCGAAGGTGCGAAGCAATGAAGCCGTGGAAAGCACCCTTCAGAACCATGTGCCCGTAGAGTATGCCCAGGTTCAGGTGATTGACTCTGGTAAAGGTATTAGCCCAGATTTTCTACCCTTTGTGTTTGATCGCTTCCGGCAAGCCGATTCCTCCATGACCCGTGCCGATGGCGGCTTGGGGCTGGGGCTGGCGATCGTGCGTCATCTGGTTGAGCTACACGGAGGCACTGTTCGGGCTGACAGTCCAGGGTTAGGGCAGGGATCCACATTTACCGTTAGACTTCCCCTGTTGGGCGATCGCCAACCCGACCTGGCAGGCATCGTTTCTGACCGACAAGCCCTGAGCGACATTCACCCCGCGCTGCAAGATCAGGACTACTCTGCCCTCAACTCCACCCTGGCATCAGACAGTTCCAATCTATTTCCAGCGGGACAGATGGCATCAGAACCGTTGGCGGGTCTGCACATTCTTCTGGTGGATGACGAAGCCGATGCCCGCGACTTCCTAAAAGCCGTATTGGAACAGTATGGAGCAACCATCACGGTTGCAGCATCGGCAGCAGAGGCATTTAGCCTGATCCTGGCGGTAACAGACCAGGATCTACCAGAATCCCCAAAACTTGATGTTCTGCTCAGCGATATTGCCATGCCCCATGAAGACGGATATTCCTTTATCCGCAGAGTCCGCCACCTCCAGGCAGACCGTGGCACCTTCACCCCCGCCCTCGCCCTCACGGCTTACGCCCGCCGGGAAGACTATGAAAAGGCATTACAAGAAGGGTTTCAAATGTACCTTTCCAAACCCATCGAACCCACTTCATTAGTGACGGCAATTTTAGAACTGGCAGGAAGAGAGAAAGGGGAGAGCGAGGGGGAAGTTGAGAGTTGAGAGTTGGGATTTGAGAGTTGGGAGTTTTGAGGGGAGAGTTGGGAGTTGAGAGTTAAAAGTTGAGAGTTTACAGAAAATATCCCAGTACCCGATATGCAATACCTAACTCTACAATTCTGCGAGATTGACGGGAAAGGTCTCCCCCAGGGTAGAAACGCGATCGCCCGTCACCAACTTTCGCCCCCGCCGAGTCTCCACCACGCCATTGACCTTCACTTCACCCGCTTGAATCAGCAGCTTTGCCTGTCCTCCTGTCTGGACCACTCCAAGCAGTTTCAAAAATTGTTCCAATTTGATGATGTCAGTCTTAGGCATGGAAAGTGGTAAAGAATAAGGGGAGAAGAGCGCGGGGACCGGTTTAGTAAATTAGAGCCATGTGGGAATTGGGAGCAGCCGTTAAGGTTTTAGAGGTTGGGATTATGCGGTCTAACAGTTTACCAATTGACGTACACCCTAACCCTACCACCCGGCACCGTTCGGTTGATCGCTCACGTCGAAGCCTGACACCTGGCACCTTTCTTCCCTTAGACCTGCACCTAATCCCCTGACCAATGACTGATGACCAATGACCAATGACCAATGAACCACACAGACCTACGCCTCCTCCTCCAGCAACTTGACCAGCAAAACTACAAGGCATACAAAGACCTGAAGGGACGCTACGAATTTCCTGATTTTACGCTAATCATTGACCGGGTACAGGGAGATCCTTTTGCATCGCCAAGTCAGTGCCGGGTCAAAATTCGGCAGGCTGAGTCCGGTTTTCCTGAACCCCTTTACAGCAACCGCAGTCGAGAAATTGCTTTACGCGACTACCTGAACCGCCAGTTTGACCAGGCAGCCCATACAGTGCGTCAACGTCGTGGCAGTGGCAGCAGCGGGTTAATTGCCATTACCCAACCAGGGCAAACTGTTCTGGAGCGGACCTCCATCTTTATCAGTGAGGCAGAGGTCGAAGTGCGGTTTGTCGTGGGACTGCCCGCATTTGGACGGCGGGTTGCGGGGTTTCAGGCCGCAGAAATGCTGTGTGATGATTTACCAGAACTAGTCGATCGCACTCTTAAATATGCCTCTCTCAATGCCAAAGCCCTCCAGCACCATGTTGAAACGGCTGAAGATGCTGACTGGATTCGTGACCATTTGGTAGAAAAAAAGCTGGTTGCGTTTGTAGCAGATGGTTCGATTCTGCCCCGCCAAAGTGGGGTGGATAAGCGTCCGTTGCAAGAGGAAAGTATTCCATTTCAGTCACCGGAATCGCTTAGGACCGAGTTCACCTGTCCCAATCGGGGCAAGATTACGGGGATGGGCATTCCAGCGGGAGTAACGCTGATTGTGGGTGGCGGTTACCACGGTAAATCTACACTGCTGAGGGCGATCGAATTGGGGGTCTATAACCACATTCCCGGTGATGGCAGGGAGTTTGTCCTGACTGATCCAGCGGCAGTCAAGATCCGGGCAGAAGATGGACGGAGCATTGCGGGGGTCGATATTTCGCCCTTTATTAACCATCTGCCCCAGGAACGTTCGACTACCCGATTTTCAACTCAAAATGCCAGCGGCAGCACTTCCCAGGCAGCCAACATTGTGGAAGCGCTGGAAGCGGGAGCATCACTGTTGCTGGTCGATGAAGATACCGCCGCCACCAATTTCATGATCCGCGATCGCCGGATGCAAGCCCTGGTCGCTAAAGATAAAGAACCGATCACACCCTTTATCGACAAGGTGCGCCAGCTTTATACGGAGCACCAGATCTCAACCATTCTGGTCATGGGTGGTAGCGGCGATTATTTCGATGTCGCTGACATCGTCATTGCCATGCAGGACTTTCAACCCCAGGATGTGACCGCACAGGCAAAGGCGATCGCCCAACAATACAGCACCGAGCGCGTATCCGAAGGCGGGAAACAATTTGGTTCTCTTGCCCCCCGGATCCTGAGCCTGGGTAATTCCTTCTCTGAAGATGACCGTCCACCCAAACGGAAAGTGCGCGATCTTGACACTATCGTTTTGGGAAAGGAAGAAATCGACCTGTCTGCCGTAGAGCAAATTGTGGAAACCGCTCAACTACGGGCGATCGCAGCAACTATGCTCCACCTTCAGCAGCATGATATAGACGGTAAACAAGCCCTACCAGATATCCTCAATCGCATCATGGCAACGATTGATACTCAAGGATTCGACCCACTTACCTTTCTACCAGAAGGCGATTTTGCGATGTTCCGTCGGTTTGAGCTGGTAGCCGCGATCAATCGGTGGCGATCGTTGAGTTAGCTCAAGACTCCAATGCACAATCCGGAAATCGCCCTAGCTGATTTGCTTCGACGATCGCGTTGCGGCACTCTAGTAAGCTTTTTCCAGTTCTACGGGATAGCTCCCTCAAGGAAATAATAGGATGGCTCCCTTGGGGTGCTAAGAGGTATAGCTCATAAGCTGACTCCAGAACTTTGTAGTTCAGCATAAGAGGCTTCACAGAAGCTGCTACCACGTCAAACATATCCAACCCCCAGCAGTCGTGTAATCATCAATTTGTAACTATACATCTTGGGTAATTTGGCTGATTCTGTCCTCTATCCTTCTATGGTTTTAAATATCTCCCGTGTGGTTGATGCTTATTCGTTATTGATTTGTTGAACTATTAGATGGAGTCGTACCATGAACCAAAACTAGATTATGCATAAGATAAACATTGGGCTTTCTGATAAGCAGCGCAAAGGTGTTTCTGATTTGTTGAACAGCGATCTGGCAAATGCCTATTTGCTATTGATTAAAACCAAAAAGTTTCACTGGGATGTGATTGGTCCCCAGTTTCGCACTCTACATGAACTGTGGGAAGAGCACTACGAAGCATTGACTGAAACTATTGATGCGATCGCAGAGCGCGTTCGGATGCTGGGCTTCTACCCGATTGGCAGTGCCCAAGGTTTTCTGGAAAGAGCAACGCTTAAAGAAGAAACCAAAGAAATTCCGAACGCAACTGCCATGGTCGAAAAGCTGGTCTATGACCACGAACTGATCATTCGCAATTTGCGTGAACACATCGACCAGTGTTCTGAGGAATTTCATGATGAAGGAACGGCTGACTTTTTGACCGGGCTAATGGAAGGTCATGAAGAAATGGCGTGGATGCTGCGCTCCTTCCTGGAGGGTGAGTCTGTTCAGCCAGAAGATGGCGGCACTAGAAAAGAGCCAGTCGGTGCATCCCGCTAATTCATCCATTAGGGATTCGTTTGGCGTACATGTAGGGATAGCCATTAGGCGAACGACGATTAGCCAGCGCAAAATATGGTCAAATCGTCCCCTTTCCCTTATGACACCTGACATCTGACATCTGACACCTGACACCTACTATTACCTGCAATAGTTTGATAAGAATGGGGCAAGGCGATTGAAACAGCCTGCCCCATTTCTATTGGAAGCCATTAGTATTTCAGACTCAACATCAGTAGAAGCAGGAACTTTCAGTAATTTTTTTGACTAAATACAAGAAGAATGTTCCATTCGGTTCAATTTCATGCATAATTGTGCCCGACTAACTACCCTTCGAGCTATGACACCTAGAACTAACGCTAAACCCAGCGCCAAAGTGCCGGAATCCCCTGCACCCTCCACCAGCAACCCCTATTCACCTTCAGTTCCAATTTCAATCTATCGGGAAGTGGCAACTGAGTTGCAGTCCGTCAAGACCAACGTGGAGTCATTGAGGCTGCAAAACCAGGAGCTAACCCAGCAGAACCAGCAACTGCGGGTTGAGATTGAGCGGGTTGTTCAATCGGCTCTGCAACTGCGCCAGGTTGCGGATGCTCACCACGCAGGTCATCTGGCTACATCCGATACACCCCAGCCAGATTTGGAAGTTTACTTTGAAGCCCCCTCCGCTCCCGTGCCGCAGCCTACTGCACCAAAGACGGGAAAAAGTGAGCACCCGGAACCCCCTGCTTCACAAAAGCCTTCACAAAAACCATTGTTTACAGAGCAAGCGTCTCTGCCCAGGCGTAAGCCCGATTCGCCTCGCTCCTCCGATGTTGGAGGCTGGTGGCTGGTGTTGGCAGTTGTGGTCATTGTGGTTACTGCTTTTGGCACAGGCTTCTTGATTGTTCGTCCGCTTCTACCTAGCCGGTAAGCTGAAGAAAACCCCGCTAACGGATCCGTCAAGCAAGGTCTCGGTCGCCTATTGACGGAAGGGGCGATCGCGTCATAGAAAAAGTGTATCTTTGTCTACAAAAGATTCGCTTTTGACGGTGGTAGAAAGTGTCATGCTAGATAGCAGTGTGGCATCCAATATGTAAGGTAAGGAGTGTGGAACTTGAAAAAAGTAGAAGCAATTATCCGCCCATTTAAGCTCGATGAAGTCAAGATTGCCCTGGTCAACGCTGGTATCGTCGGCATGACGGTTTCTGAGGTAAGAGGGTTCGGGCGACAAAAGGGACAAACTGAACGCTACCGGGGTTCAGAGTACACCGTTGAGTTTTTGCAGAAGCTCAAAATCGAGATTGTGGTTGAAGACGAGCAGGTTGATATGGTCGTTGAAAAAATCATTGTGGCTGCTCGCACGGGTGAAATTGGAGATGGCAAAATCTTTATCAGCCCAGTTGAACAAATCATCCGCATCCGGACCGGAGAGAAAAATCTGGAGGCAATTTAAAGTTTGCCCGAAAACTTTCTGGTTTGAATCCTTTATTTAGCCGTCAGAGCATTTTGGGTAAGCTTTTTGCTTTCTCCTAATTTCTCTAAAAACTTGATTTATGCAAAATTCCAGATTGGCATTGAGGCTCCCCGAAATTTTCAAGGGTGCCTCTTTTTGTACCGCAGCAATTATTTAATAACGGCATCTCCACGGGTTGTAGGGTTGACTACCCCCACTCCTCAATTTGTTGCGCCTCTGACTGTAAAAGGCTCTGGCGCAGCTCATGCCAGTCGATTTGCTCTGTAGACAAATTCTGAATCAGTGTTCCCTGACTCAGATGCAATACTCGATCGCAAAACTGGGCTGCCAGGTCTAGCTGATGGTTTGCCATCAGGATAGTCGTTTGACTTTGCTGGTTTAGATCGAACAACAATTTCATCAAAAACTCACCCCGTCCCACATCCAGGGCAGAGGTTGGCTCATCCAGTAACAAAATTTCAGGCTGAAGCACCAGCGCACGGGCGATCGCGACCCACTGCCGTTGTCCTACCGAAAGCTGAAGCTCCGTCCGTTCCAGCCATTCCGATGGAATATGTAGCCGCTCCAGCCACTCATTTACCCGCTGGTGAATGACTCTTTTCGGCAATCCCTGAAGTACCAGGGGGTACTCCAACGCTTCTCTTGCCGTCATCCCTAGCAACTTCGACTCCTGCAACACCAGCACAACCTGCCGACGCAGTTGGGTCACCGGAATGTGGTTCAGCGGTTGATTGTTGAGATAAATCGTTCCGCCAGATGGCTCACTCAACCGATTCAGCAGGCGTAACAACGATGTTTTTCCCGCCCCAGAAGCCCCCACCAGAACAACGCGATCGCCCCGAAACACTTCAAACGAAATATTTTTCAGTAACTCACTCGCCCCTAACCCAACTTTAGCCGCCGCTTTTCCAGATAAAAGCAGCCTGGGAGCAAAACTGACTCCCTCAACTCGCAGGTGAGAATGAGCCGTGTTCAAACTGCTGCCCTCAATGACTGCAAAACTCTTCTTCAGTTTACAAGCTTGTCATCCCTGCGCCATTTCACCCAGTGGCTTAAATCGCCTAGGTCAAGGCTGTCCAAATCGCCCAGCCATCCACTGCCAACAGCAGCCACGTAAATCCCAGCAAAATGAAATACATCCAGGGTTGGGCAAGTGGGCGCACATCCGCTGTGTCAATCCCTGTATGAGCTTGCACCTGACGAACCAGTTGCGCAAACCCAGCAACACGCATGGGCAGTAGATAGGCTTGACCTGAAGCGCTCAGAAAATAGTAAACCAGCCCACCCTGACCTGTGGAACGAGGTTTCAGAGCTTTAATTTCTGTCCAGGGCAGCGACCAACCTCGCCGGAAGAACCCAGGAACCCAATTGGGGTAGGTGACTTGAATCCCTGTCCCATCCAACACAACCCGCTCACAAAGAACCGCATACAACGCCACTCCTCCCAGTCCAACGCCCAACCCAAGGAGATAGGGAGAAATGCCCGATCTGGCAACCTGAGCTAAAAAGGGCAACGTTACGGTTAACGCGAGGTATAAACTCAGAAGCGTGAAACGGATCAGCGGGGAAATGCGAAAAGTAGAGACCTCGTCGGTCTCGGCAGGGGATGGTTGCAAAGGCAGATCGGGTTTGTGGGAGGATAGCAGATTCAGTTCTGGGACAAATGGGCGATCGCGATCCACAATATTGACGCTCCATGTTTACTCTACAGTGGTTTACTGTAACTCAACCCTAGCTAACTTACAGCCGCTTTGCTTCGGTCGTAAAGGCTACTCGGATAGGCTTCTTAGTAGGGGCTGGCAGTATTAACTACGGCTGTTGAGCCTTGTGAAAAATGGCGTGGCTCACCAAAGCATAAAAGATCCGTAGTTCAGGCGTATTTGGATTTAATTGTTACCAATGGCAAAACTTTGGCATGATTCAACACGTAATAGGGCTTCATGTATCAAGAATCAAGAAAAGTTCAGTAGATTTTCTGGAAAAACCGACACAAGGGACAGAATTTGTTGCTGAAATGGTCTGGTTTACTGGTGAAAACAATCAATTTCTATCGGCATGATTCGCTCAAGCCTCACAAGCAAATTCGTTCCTGACAGTGTGACTGTCAACAAAAATCTAAGTATTCATCTACAAGGGTAAAGAAGAAAACCTTGATCCGGAAAATAATACCTGTTGTATAAAGTATTTTTTTGGTTAGTGCTGATTTGTGTGGTTGATTCTGAGAATCAATTAGAAGTTGTATGAATTGAAACTTCGTTTTAATCAATCTGCCTATTCAGTAGCATCGCTGATTTTTCAAGGGCTTGCTTTTCCTCCTGTAAATTAAATCGAGACTCTTCAATTTTGCTTTAAACAATGCTCAACTGCCCTCATGAAAAATTCATGTGGTTCCACCTTACAACCCTGAAAAATCAGTAGTATTCATTAGCTCTGTGTATCAATAGAAGACATTAGAATGGGTATCTGCGAAACATTAGAAATCGAATTCAATCCAAAGGTATCAGTTTTCAAAATGACTCGTTTTCAGGTTCAGCTATTTAGCGGATCTGATTTAATTTGTGGGAATGTTAGGTTTGAAATGTGATGGGGAGTTTCCATTTAATCCAGCTTCTTTGGATTTTTTTGAACCATCCTGGTGTTAACTCCTCAGATTTGATTCTCTCATAGCGCAGGTAGGTCTGCTTCCACCAATGAAACACGACATCGAGTATCAGCCCACAAATGCGGAGGTGGGCATTTACGAATGTGAGATTCATCTCAAGTTCAGGCTGATTGAGGAGAAGGGAGTATTGAGCGATCGCGATAAACTCCTGGAAATGCTAATTGAAGCCTTTGCCTGTGGTTCCGATGAGTACATGGAACCGCTTCAAATTGAGGTACAGGCACAGGAAGTGCCTGAGGTGCAAGCGTCGCCCCAAATGCGCCGTCGCCTGATTCGACTGAGGAATTCAAGGGAACTGGCATAACTGCTATCTCCCAGTGTCGGTAATCGCCACACTGGGAGAGCGCTTCCCCATCGTAAAAGTTTCCAGAAATTTAAGTTGACAAGGTGCAACACCGTTAGTTACCTTAATAAAGGTCTGGCTAATAAGCCCGGCTGGTTGATACGCCCCCATCGTCTAGAGGCCTAGGACACCTCCCTTTCACGGAGGCGACGGGGATTCGAATTCCCCTGGGGGTATTAACGAATTACAAAGGGAGAGGAGTTTAAATTCTTTCTTCCTCTTTTTATTTGGTAGCTTCGGTCTATCAATTCGGCTCATCAGCGCGTTGCTGAACCGAATCCTCGATTCAGAGATCATAGATGGTATCGTGAACCTCGCGGGAATGCCAATATTGGGAAGCCTCAACACAGTGCGCCCATTCTTCAGTCCTTTGCCGTGCTGTGTTCCCTATGGGAATACCTAAGCGGTTAATCCTGGAGTACAGCAGGCTCAAACTGGGTTTTACAACCTCCTCAGAATGAAGTGGTCCCGACTGGCTAGACAATTCTAAGGGATCTCTAAGCTCTGAAAAATTGAGATCTCTCCTGTCCGCTGCATTTGAGTCGTTAGATTGAGCTAGGAATTTAACGGAGCGGTAGATATTGCACTTGTCCTTCCCATTCGCCCTCAAAACTCCCCTCCGTGGTCAATATGATTTCTTCGATCTCCAGCCTAACTGGACGCTGCGACTAATCTCAAAGACTCCTGGCATTTCTAACCCTGTCTGTACGCGCTCATAAGCATATCGAGTCATTGTTTCTACATCATGGGTTAATAGAATTCGACACTGTTGTGCCGCCCATTCCAGAATGACTCGATCATCGGCGTTGCAGAATAGGGGTATGAATAGGGGAAATTTTCATGCAATGTCCTGAATGCGGCTCCACTCATATCCGTAAGAATGGCAAGAAAAGAGGTCAGCAAATTCACATCTGTGTTGATTGTGGTCGCCAATTGATTGTCCTCTATAACCCTCCGAAAGGATACCCAGATGAGTTCCAGCGAGAATGCCTCAAAGTGGGTGTCAATGGTTCAGGGTTTCGAGCGATCGAACGGGTTAAGGGAGGGCATCCCACAACGGTGCTCGATTGGGTTGAGCAAGGGGGGCAACCTCTGCCGGGTGCCTACGCCCCTGAAACCATTCCTGAGGTTGGCGAACTCGATGAGTTAGAAACGTTTGTCGGCTCAAAAAAACAAAATCTGGCTGTGGACAGCGGTTGACCCCTTCAGACGAGGAATTTTAGGCTGGGTGATTGGAGATCATAGTGCTCAGACGTTTGAACCCTGATGGAATCTAGTCTTGCTATGGACTTGCTTCTTCTATGTCACAGATGGAAACCGGGTCTATCTTCTGTTTATCCCAGACGAAGACCATCTGGTCAGTCAGACCTACATGATTTGGGTGGAAGGAGAAAACACTCGATTCAGACATGATCTGGCTCGACTGCATTGTAAGACGTTGGGTTATTCAAAGTTAGTGAAGATGCTAGGACGCTCAGTTCGATTGCTACTTCACTATCTGAAATTCTGGGATGTTCCGGTTCCGCCATGATTCATACTTCAATCCAGCAATGCCCGAAAAAGACGGTTATGGAAACAAACCCAAGCGAATCCATAATTGCCGTGCTTCTACCTGAGCAGGGTTGTTCATCTTCAATTGTTCTACGGTGACTACTCCAATCACCGTTACTCCCACAATCCTTCCAGATTCAGCATCAACCTGAAAATGCGCACGCCACTGATCTTCTCTGGGCTGAAAGAGTCGAACTTCGGTATTGAAATCAGGCAACGTTCCGCTGATATGAGTTCCTTTACGGAGATTGCAGGAGCGACCTCCCCCAACTGGACAGTTAATGCATCTAAGGCTTGTCCTGCTGTTGTACCAACAGAGTGTTTATCTCCTGCGATCGCACGATAGAATTTTTCACCGTTCGCATCAGAGATAGGCAAAATTGTTACTGTAATCATACTTCTAGATCAAAACCGATTGCCTCAAATTATAACTTTATCCAATTTCATTCGCTATTTCATCGCAGCCATCTGATCCGATTACAGCGATTTTCAGATGAGTAGACCACAATTGCGTGTGGATGGGTGGATGGGTGGATGGGTGGATGGGTGGAATTGCCAACGACTAAATTAGTCAAATACTGGTTTCCGTATAGGGTATTTTGACAGTGAAGATCGCCCCTTTTCCCAGTTCACTGTCGATCATAATGTCGCCTTGATGCAAATCAACACAGGTTTTTACCACTGCCAAACCTAAGCCTGTACCCGTGATGTCACCCACGTTCTGCGCTCGGTAGAATGTCTCATAGATGCGGGATTGATCTTCCACCGGAATGCCAATTCCCTGATCACGAATTTGAAATATGACTGCACTATCATCACAACTCAATCGAAAATGGATTGGAGTATCGTCCAGGGAATATTTGATTGAATTAGAGAGGAGATTGGTTAGTAGCGATCGCAGCAACTTTTTATCCATCGAGACCTGTTGAGGTTGACCATTGCTGTCAAAAATCAACGTCCGCCTGCTCGTCGATTGCATCTCCTCTATCAGTTGCTCACAAAAGGCTTCCAGTTCAAATGGTTCTGGGCTAAATTCCAGTTTGCCAACCTCTGCTCTGGTTAAGGTCAAAATATCCGTGATTTGTTGACTCATCCGTTTTGCAGTGAGATAGATACGCTGGATATTTTTCTGCTTCTGTTCTTCCGTCAAATAATCACGGTTGACCTGCATCGATTCCGAAGACAACAGGATAGTACTCAGTGGAGTACGCAGTTCGTGGGATGCCATTGAGAACAGGCGTAACTTGAGTTCACTCAGTCCTTTGGTTCTGGCTAGCTCCTGATTCAGGGTGTGCAGAAACAGCACCAGACTACCTGTGAGTAACAGTCCGATCAGTAGCGTGGCGATCGCGCCATAGCTGGCTCTACTGGCTGAAGTTGGGGCAGGAAAAAACACAATTCGCCACTGCCGTTGCCCCACTTCCAGACGACGGGTGCAGTCATCGCTTTGAGCACATTTGACCAGCCCGTGTTCTACAGAGTTGACCTGTTCTCCCTTTACGAATACCCGTTTCCGGGTTGCATCATAAAATCCCAGAAACTGCTTCTCTGGTTCTGCATTCTGGTCATAGACAGCAAAGTTTATTTCATTGCTCAAACTCTGCAAGGATTCCTCTACCACATCTGCCACCCGAAAGACCCCCAGTAAAAATCCCGCCATCGGCTGACTGGTGAGACTGGGGGAACTGGTCGGCTTGGGCTGATATACGGGTAAAAAGACCAGAAAGCCAAACTGGTCTTGGTTTTCCTGAACCAGTCGGATGCGTCCCGTTGCGGTACTTTCACCCGTATCTTGAGCAATTTGAATTGCAGAGGATCGCGTTGGATCGGAATTCAAGTCATACCCTAATGCTTTTTCATTGCTAATAAAGGGTTCAATGTAAGTCACGGGTACATAGAAGGGGCGATCGCCAGCTGTGATCAGTTGGTTTTTGCTGGTTAATTCCTGAATTCGGAAATTAGGATAGCCTGCCGAGCGCATCTCGCTTTCATAGGCAGAGCGGGCAGAACGTTGCACCAGTGGTGCCCATTCCAGCGCCCGAATACCGGGGTAGGACCGGAGTGATCGCTGCACAAACCGTCCAAACTCCTGCCGCCCCACCTGCAACTGGTTTGCTGCGTAGTAGTCACTGATTGATACCAGGACATCCGTGTACCGATTCAGGCTGCGCTGAAGCACGGTCGTCAGGTTTTCAATCTGCTTCTGAAACCGGGTCTGGTTACTGGCAAATTCCCAGCGTTGAACAAAAACTGCCGCCGCCACCGACAGTCCCACGCCCATTCCCAGAGTGACCCAGAGCGGTAGATGGCGACGAAAATGAAACTTCAGTTTATCCAACGCTAAATTCATTCTGAAAGCAGCAATCCCTTTTATCTTGCTTGATTTGTGTAGGCATTATCAATCAGTGTTGGTATGGTGTCACTGATATCTATCTTTGATGCCAGATCAACATCCTGTTCAAAACCTCGCTCAATCAATTCTTTACCAGAATTACATTGCCTCAATAACTGGGCTAGAAATTGACCAGCACCCTGAAAAGCTGCAACTGCCAACTGCGCTTCCGGTGAGAAGTTGCCTTCAAGATGCCTGAGAATTGCCCCTGCTCCCACAAAATCCTCAAAGGCGGGACGCAGACTCCCATCTTTCCATCTCTCCCCAGCAGGAACCACAGCAATGCGCCGTCCATAGGTCATAGCCGCTAAAGCAACGGCTCTGCAATTTCTTAAACAGCCAGTTAAAGTGGGGGTTCCTGCTGTTGCCAGACTTAGCGTTGAACCATTGGGGGAGGGCAGGACTAACCGTGTTCCCGGGTGAATAGAGAGCAATGAAGCAGGAGATAGGGAATAACGGCTCACCCCACGCTTGTCTGCCAGTTCCGCACCAATGGACTGGGCAAAGGCTCTAGCAGATTCGTCTTGCCAGGGATAGGGAAAGGCGATCGCTCCTCGACTATTCACAATATCAATACAAGTCGAAAATGAAAGTACATCGACGATAACAATCACATCACTAATGGGAGCCAACTGTAAAACGCCCTTCTCGCCCCACTCACACCGCACATCAAACTCAGCCTGATTGAAGTTCATATAGCAAGTGTCAGGTGTTAGGTGTCAGGCTTCGACGTGAGCTTTCGACCTGAGCGCGCAGCCGAATGGTGCCAAGTATAGTAGGCAGTCAGGAATATGAGGCAGATTTACGCCAAGCTCAACTAGCCCCGTAGGATGGGAGAGTAGGGACAAATCCCCTCTGCTCCCCTTTCCCTCGCTCCCGTCTCCCCCATCTCCCCAACTTCAGCCAATGTCACTCAGGACAATCCCATGACTCAATATATTCTTGCCTTTGATCAAGGTACCACGAGTTCCCGCGCGATCGTTTTTGATCGCCAGGGCACCATTCTCTCCCTTGCTCAGAAAGAATTTCAGCAAATCTTTCCCCAGTCAGGTTGGGTTGAGCATGATGCGGATGAGATCTGGTCGTCTCAAATTGGGGTTGCGAATGAAGCGCTTGCCCGCATTGGGATTGCTGCCCGTGATATTGCGGCGATTGGCATTACAAACCAACGAGAAACCACCATTGTTTGGGATCGAAAAACAGGTCGCCCGATTCACAATGCGATCGTCTGGCAGGATCGCCGCACTACAGACTTTGCCGATGCACTGAAAGCAGCCGGTCATGAGTCACTGTTTCAAAGTAAGACGGGACTGGTGATTGATGCCTACTTTAGCGGCACTAAACTGAAGTGGTTGCTGGACCATGTTCCGGGTGCCAGGGAAAAAGCCGATCGCGGGGAACTTGCCTTTGGTACCGTCGATAGCTGGCTGGTCTGGAAGCTGACCAATGGGGCACTCCACATTACTGATGTGACCAATGCCTGCCGCACCATGCTTTACAACATTCATACAGGCGGCTGGGATGGGGAACTCCTGAACCTGTTGCACATTCCCCCTAGCCTGCTACCAGAAGTTCGCAGTTCCTCTGAAGTCTACGGAAGCACCACCGAAGGGTTGTTTGGTGCTCAGATTGCGATCGCAAGCATTGCCGGAGACCAGCAGGCAGCCACCTTTGGGCAGGCTTGTCTGCAAACGGGTATGGCAAAAAACACCTACGGCACCGGCTGCTTCATGCTGCTCAACACAGGCGAAAAGCCAACGACCTCTCACCACAAGCTACTAACCACCGTAGCTTGGCGAATTAAGCAGCACACCTACTACGCCTTAGAAGGGAGCGTTTTTATCGCAGGAGCCGTGGTGCAATGGCTGCGGGATGGGTTAGGAATGATCAAACGCAGTGAAGACGTAGAACCTCTAGCTTGCAGTGTGCCCGATAACGGTGGTGTGTACTTTGTGCCTGCCTTTGTCGGGCTGGGTGCGCCCTACTGGGACAGCTACGCTCGTGGGGCGATCGTGGGACTCTCTCGCGGTTCAACCGCTGCCCATATCGCCCGCGCCGCGCTGGAAAGTATTGCCTACCAGACTGCCGATGTGATTGATGCCATGCATCAGGATTCCAAACTTAACCTTTCGGAACTGCGGGTAGATGGGGGTGCATCCCGTAATGATCTGCTGATGCAGTTTCAGGCAGATATGTTAGGCGTACCCGTCGTGCGACCCAGGGTGACTGAAACCACTGCCCTGGGAGCCGCTTATTTGGCAGGTCTGGCGGTAGGCTACTGGGAAAGCGAACAGGAAATTATCCAACTGTGGCAGATGGATAGGCGCTTTGAGCCAGCTATCAGTGCTGATCAGCGGCAAACTTTACGAAATGCCTGGAAACGAGCTGTATCTCAAGCTCGGCGTTAGGCATGGGGGACATCCCACAACCTGAAGCCGAAATTGCCTCAGGAGTTTCTATGAATACCTAATGAATACATTTTTGATTCGAGAAAACATCCTGAATACACTGCGTCAGTCCAAAGAATGGGATGTGATTGTCATTGGGGGCGGTGCCACTGGATTAGGGACGGCTGTTGAAGCTGCCAGTCGAGGCTATAAAACCCTGTTGCTGGAGAAGTACGACTTTGCTAAAGGTACCTCCAGCCGATCAACGAAGCTGATTCATGGTGGGGTACGGTACCTGG
The DNA here is from genome assembly GCF_056784235.1 of Kovacikia sp. CALU 1929. Classification (NCBI taxonomy): domain Bacteria; kingdom Bacillati; phylum Cyanobacteriota; class Cyanophyceae; order Leptolyngbyales; family Leptolyngbyaceae; genus Kovacikia; species Kovacikia sp. CALU 1929. Next base: position 194,431 of record NZ_JBXBCF010000065.1, on the reverse strand, counting down.
CACAGGGCAATCTGCCTTTAGTCCGAGAATCCTTGCATGAGCGGGGACTGTTGCGCCGCAACGCGCCCCATCTGGTTAAAGATCTGACCTTTGTTGTGCCTGGCTATGCCTGGTGGTCCCAGCTTTACTACGGAGTGGGGCTAAAGCTTTATGATCTACTGTCTGGGCGGCTAAGTTTTGGTCATAGTCGGTTTCTGAATGAACAGGCTACCCTGGAGCAGGTGCCGACTCTAAAGCGGCAAGGTCTGCGGGGTGGCATTCTCTACCACGATGGTCAGTTTGATGATGCCCGTTTAGCCATAACCTTGATGCGAACCCTGATTGCTCAGGGTGGCGTTGCTCTTAACTATGCTGCCGTCACTGGTTTAATTAAGACGGATGGGAAAGTGGCTGGAGTTTGGACAGAGGATGGTGAAACGGCGGAAACGTTTGACCTTAGAGGTCAGGTCGTGATCAATGCCACGGGGGTTTTTGTCGATGCTGTGCGGCGGATGGACGATCGCTCTGCTCAAAATATGCTTTCTCCCAGTCAGGGTGTGCATGTGGTGGTAGACCAGCGGTTTCTTCCTGGCGGCAGTGCCATGATGATTCCCAAAACGGAAGATGGGCGGGTACTGTTTGCCCTGCCCTGGCATGGTAAGACACTGCTGGGTACCACTGACACGCCTGTAGATCATCCAGACTACGAGCCTCGTCCCCTGGAAGCAGAAATTGAGTTCATTCTCCAAACCGCCGCCCAATGTCTCAGCCCTGCCCCCACCCGTGCAGATGTGCTGAGTGTGTTTGTGGGACAACGTCCGCTGGTCAAAACAAATCGCACGACCTCAACCGCTAACCTTTCCCGCGAACACACGATTCGGATCTCTGACTCTGGTTTACTCACCATTACAGGTGGTAAATGGACAACCTACCGCAAGATGGGCGAAGATGCGATCGCCCAGGCAATACAACAAGGCAAACTTCCCCTGCAACCCTCCGTAACCGCAACCCTGAAACTGCATGGCTGGACTCAAACTCCGGCTGCTGCACCGCTGGATGTCTATGGCAGCGACGCAAGCAGGATTCAGCAGATCCCTGGGGCTGATTGTTTGCTGCACTCCCGCTTGCCCTATACAGAAGCAGAAGTGCGCTGGGCAGCACGCTATGAAATGGCTCGTACCGTAGAAGATGTGTTATCCCGCAGAACGCGATCGCTCCTGCTCGATGCCGCCGCCAGCATGGAAGCTGCCCCCAGAGTTGCAACTATCCTGGCGGAAGAGTTGGGTTTCAGCGAAGACTGGCAACAGAAGCAACTGGCAACCTATCGAGCACTAGCCGTTGGTTATTTGCTCAAATAAGCTTTTGGTAATCGCGAATAATTACCTCAATTTTGGTTTCATACAGACCCCTACTTCTACTCTATACTTTGTCCCGTTTCGAATACTTTAGGCTAGCAATGGAAAATTTACAGATGGCGATTATGTAGCTGCTTTCTGAGCGATTACTCCCACCGTTGCATAGTAGATAGCCCATGCCCGTTCATCATTGGCAAACAGGCAATAGTTTTTAATGTCCTCTTCCGTTACTCTACCGGTTGCGATATATTTCTCTGCCAGTTGCAAAGCAGACATCTTCATTACAGTTGCTACACCTGAACCACCATTGGATAAGGGGGTATCATTCTCTACAGATAGCTGCTGCAAACCAAATTCTTGAAGGATAGCAGGCAATTTAATTCCTAGTGCGTAGTCCATCCCCCGGTTTTCAAACATTTGCAAAATAGCTTGATTGACCCGATCCATTGACTGACAGGCTGCTGTTTCTCCAACAACTGCTCTTGCAGCCGAAAAATCAGGCTCTTCCAGCACTAGCCACCCACCAGGTTTGAGTAACTTTATCATTCTGGTTAACGCGACTTGGAAGTCTGCAATATGGATGAGAACGTAACGGGCATGAATCAGATCGAAGGAGCCATTTTCAAGGGGGAGATGCCGAATATCTGCCTCCAGCACCTCTACATTTGACAGGCTGAGGCTAGCGACAAACCGAGTGTCCAGATCGATCGCAATTACTTTGCCGCTATCCCCAACCGTTTCTGCTAACCATCGCGTAATCGAACCTGCCCCTGCGCCTACTTCCAGACACCGCCAACCCCTTGCAATTCCAGTTGATTGAATTCGCTGATGACTTGCTGGATCAAATACTTGCTCGATCGCTTGCAATCGTTCAAGTTCACTGAAATATTGAGTACCACTAAACACGTATTGAGATGTTTTCCCCATTGGATACGCTGCTCCACCTAAACCTCGTTATTGGTCTTACTGTAAACCTGGCTACGGTTCACCGCTAAAATTCTCAGCTAAAGCCTCCTAATAATTGAAACCCATCAAGATTTTCATGAACTGAACTGATGACTCGATTAACTAACGCAACACATAATCTGGAAGCCAAATCCCCAGTATCTAGTTGAGATTCACTAAATTACTGCATAATCCTTCCAGACACCGGAGATGTGAAGATTGTCGTACATCATGTAACTCAGTAAGAAACATTGAAATGAGCCTTATTCATTGAATTTTGGGCGTCGATTATAGCCAATGGAAGGATCATTTGACTTAAACAAAAGAATATACTCAACCTCCCTAAGATTAACTTCCTGATTAGAAGCTGTTTCAGACTCCCAAAGAATTTGCTTCCTGATTGTAAAGTCTCTTCTCTGCTCTCTAGTAAAATCTTTTTCAATAAGCTTACTGTCGGCACTTCCAAAGTAATTAATGCTATCTGTTAAATCCTGTCCAATGTAAATTTTCCCATTAGGATAGGTAACTTTATAAACTACTTTCATCACTGCAATGGTTTGATTGAGATCGCCTGACCAAACACCTCAACCCAGCTTAATCAGGATTGCAAACTCAATTTTGCTATAGGGTAAGGATTAAACCGAGTTTCTGGAGTAAAGCTAAGAACCTGGCAGTTTAATCCAGAATTAATCCCACACGTTTCATAATATTTTCCCGATCTTGCCGCCCCAACTCAACCCATTTCTCAAAGCTGGTTTTGTCAGAGTGGCTCTCAAACCAATTCTTTAATTCTTTGATATTATTTCCCGTACTCCAACCCTGGGGATAGGGAACAATCATCTTCTCAAAGTATGGAATATACCATCGCATAAAAACCTCTCCAAACAGATCGGGAATCATGTTATTAACCAGTTGTTTATGCTTAAGTGCAATCCAAAGTCGTTGATAAAAATTAATCACATTCCAAATATGGGAATACTCATCTGCATCTAGCAATGAAGAAAACTGGTCATAGGTTTTATCCATGTATTGAGCAAAAACTCTATCGGCAGGTCTTCTAGATTTGAGCACTTCACCTGAATTAAATTCTCGGTGTAGCTCAAGCGTCAGTTGCATCTTGGCGTTTCTATCAGAAGTTAACCATGCAATGAACGAACCAAGAAGTGTTCCAAGAATGCCAAATAATGCTTCCATAAGTTGCATTTCAACCTAATTTTGGGATTGTCAGCGAATTATAGCAATTCTCTACTGAGCACCTCGAAACATAGAAAGAATTCATGTCAAATGGGAGGATCCGGCAAGAACTGTTTCAAGCTAGAGGTGGTCTGGGTAGAGAGGTCCATTGATGGGTAAAGGTTTTGGTAGAATCGAGAAACGGCGGCAACAACTTGAAGAGCGCAGAGATAAACTAATAGAACTTGGGTTCGCCTGATTTACAGCAGCTTTCAGATGCGTAGACCACAGCAAAAACGGGGAGTAGGGAGTGGGGAGTAGGGAATCGCATAGCTTAACCAAATGAAAATCGCTGTAAGAGCCTGCAATGAATTCCGTATTCCAACCCAAACCTTGTCATTCCTCAACCCGATAGCCTAAGTCTGCCAGTCGGGTGCGAGACTGTCGCCACTTGGGTTGCACTTTGACAAACAGTTCCAGGTAGACATTTCCCATCACCAGTTTTTGAATTTGCTGCCGGGCAGCAGTGCCAATTTCCTTCAGCATCGCGCCCTTTTTGCCAATCACAATGCCCTTTTGCGAGTCCCGCTCCACCGAAATGGTTGCCCAGACATGGGTAATGGTGGGCGCTTCTTCTACCTTGTCAATGGTGATGGCGACGGAGTGGGGCACTTCCTCACGGGTCAGCAGCAAAATCTGCTCTCGGATGAGTTCGCCCATGATGAACCGTTCGGGTTGGTCTGTTACCAGATCGGGTGGATAGTAATAGGGACCGGCTTCCAGGTTTTGAATTAGAAGTTCCTGTAGAGGTTCCAGTCCTTCACCCGTAAGGGCAGAAAACTTGGCGATCGCCCAACCGTGTTCTTTCGCCAGGGCTTGATAATTCTGGTCGAGGGGGTGGAGGGGGGTGGAGTTATTAGTTATTAGTTTTTGGCTGTTGGTTGTTGGTGAGGAATTTCCCTCTACTCCCTCTACTCCTCTACTCCCCCTGTCCCTCTGCCCCTCTGCCCCTCTGCCCCTCTGTCCTTCTGCCTCAGTCTGTTGGTCAGCTTTATTGATACCCAGGATCACAGGGATTTCTATGTCTTTCAGCAGGTCAGCGATGAAGCGATCGCCACCCCCGGCTTCTACAGAACCATCCACCACAAACAGCAAAACATCGACTGACCGAATGGCAATCCGGGCGTTTTTAACGAGTACTTCACCCAGTTGGTGATGCGGCTTATGAATACCGGGGGTGTCTACAAAAATTAACTGAGCGGTTGAGGTGGTCAAAATTCCCCGCAAACGGTTACGGGTGGTTTGGGCAACGGGTGAAGTGATGGCGATTTTCTGACCCACCAGTTGGTTCATCAAGGTTGATTTACCGACATTGGGACGCCCGATGATGCCCACAAAACCAGAGCGAAACCCCTCTGGGGAATGGGGGATGATCCCAATGTCAACTGGAGGAGAGAGATGATCTTCAATGTCGCTCATGGGATCTATTCGCAATATCCTTTAACCCTGCTTAAGCTATTCTGGTACCCCGAACAGATTAAAGTCAGAACAGCCTCCAAAACACTCTAGCTTACTGGGAAACAAAAGGGCGTTGCAGGGGGATAGCCACCGTATAGTTAACAGGCACTTGCTATGGGAGAAATCAAACGAATTGGTATTTTGACCAGTGGTGGAGATTGCGCTGGTCTGAATGCTGCCATCCGCGCTGTGGTTCACCGTGCGGTCAACACCTATGGATGGGAAGTTTTTGGCATCCATCAGGCGACTCATGGGTTAATGGTGCGCCCCCCGGCAGCCAGTAACCTGACCCCAGATAAGGTCAACTTCTACCTGACCGCAGGCGGCACATTTCTAGGAACCACTAATAAGGGGGACCCGTTTGCTTTTCCCATGTCGGATGGCAGTTTGCGCGATCGCTCCAACGAAATTATTGACGGATATCATCTGCTGGGTCTGGATGCGCTGATTGGAATTGGTGGCGACGGTAGTTTAGCGATTCTTCAACGGTTGGCATCGCAAGGAAACCTGAGACTGGTGGGGATTCCCAAAACCATTGACAACGATGTGGGCGTTACGGAAATGTCCATCGGCTTTGACAGTGCCGTCAGGATTGCCACCGAAGCCCTTGATAGCCTGCATTTTACGGCTGCCAGCCATAGCCGGGTAATGATTTTGGAAGTGATGGGGCGAGATGCGGGACACATTGCCATTACTGCCGGAATTGCCGGTGGCGCAGACGTGATTTTGATTCCAGAAATTCCCTACTCGATTGACGGAATTTGCCGCACGATTAAACAACATCAGGAGCAAGGCAAAAATTACTGCCTGGTGATTGTGGCAGAGGCAGTGCGAACGGAAGCAGGCAGCACCATTTCCATCTCTAAAGGGCTGGAACAGTGCAGGTTAGGCGGGATTGGGCAATACCTGGCTCAACAAATTTGCGATCGCATCGGAGCAGAAACCCGCGTCACAGTGCTGGGGTACACCCAACGGGGAGGTGCCCCTTCCTACCTTGATCGCCTGCTGGGGGCGACTTTTGGTGTGGCAGCGGTGGACTTGATTGCCGAGGGCAAATATGACCATGTGGTGACCTGGCAGAATCGCCAGGTAGTCAGTGTGCCTATTAGTGAGGCGATCGCGGGGTATGCTGCGGTCAATCCTCAAGGCGTTCTGGTCAAAACTGCAAAGGGACTGGGCATTTACCTGGGAGACCATGACCTTACTGCTTACTAACGACGATGGCATCGAAGCACCAGGAATTCGGGCATTACTGGAGGCAGTCAGCGCATTTGACACCAAACCAATGATTGCAGCTCCACTGGAGCATCAGTCCGGTTGTGGGCATCAGGTGACAACCACTGCCCCAATCCTGGTGCAAAAGCGGTCTGAATTGGAATATGCCATTGCAGGCACGCCCGTAGACTGTGTCCGAATAGCGCTCAGCCACCTCTGCTCTGAGGTGGGCTGGGTGCTGTCTGGTATCAATGCGGGAGGTAATTTAGGCTCGGATGTTTACATTTCTGGAACCGTGGCAGCGGTGCGGGAGGCCGCTTTACACCGGATTCCGGCGATCGCCATCTCCCATTACAAGCAAAGGCAACGGGAAATTGACTGGAACCTGGCAGCTTACTTGACGGCAAAAGTGCTGCAAGATCTAGTTGCCCGTCCAGTTGAACCGGCAGCTTTTTGGAATGTCAACCTGCCCCACCTGGAGCCAGAAGCACCTATGCCCGAAATTGTCTTTTGTAAACCCTGTACTCAACCCCTACCCGCTGACTACCAGGTGGAAGGAGACTATTTTCGTTATGCCGGTGAGTACCAGAAGCGTCGCCGTGATCCCGGCAGTGATGTAGAAGTTTGTTTCTCCGGACGCATCGCAGTCACTCAGATTTACCTGTAGCAGAATGGCTCTGAAACAAGCTCAACTTACAGCGGCACATCACCAGCCATCGGCATCAGTTTCCTGCCAGATCTCTAATCCCAGGTCATTCAAATATTCCAGGGCATGGTGAATGTGGTCTTCCGTCCCCCGCAGTTCCAGGTCGAACCAGCCATCGCCATTGGCATTTGCACCCAGAATCGCCGCCGTAATATTGACGGTGACTTGATAATGGGACACCAGATGGGAAATAACTGGTTCTTGATGATAGGACTTGGGAATTCGGAGCCGGATGCGCCTCAGGGTGAGCCGATTGGTTGTAGCCATGATAGTTTGCTCCAATAGTTTGCCCAGTTAATGCACTTTCTTGCGATGTCCACCGGTTCTTCGTTCCAGAATTTCCTTCAACACCAGCGTGACCACGGCTAAAAGGGCGAGTAATACCGCCGCAGAGTAAGCCGCTTCGGTGTCATAGCCCTTGTAAGCTTCTTCTACAAACAGGGGTAAGCTCTGAGTTTTACCAGCAATGTTGCCAGACACCACCGAAACTGCCCCAAACTCACCCATTGCCCTGGCGTTTGTCAACAGCACACCGTAGAGCAAGCCCCAGCGAATATTGGGCACGGTCACGCGCCAGAAAGTTTGCCACTGGGTTGCTCCCAGCGTATAGGCTGCTTCCTCCTGATCAATCCCTTCTTCTTCCAGTACCGGAATGACCTCACGGGCAACAAAGGGCATGCTGACAAACAGCGTTGCCAGTACCATTGCCGGAAAAGCAAACACAATTTGAATCCCACGCTCTTGTAGAAAAGGACCAAACCACCCCAGCCGCCCGTAGAGCAGCACAATCATCAAACCCGCAACCACGGGTGAGATGGCAAAGGGCAGATCCACAATACTTAGGAGTAGGGTGCGTCCCCGAAACCGTTTGTTTGCCAGTGCCCAGGCAGTTGCCAATCCAAAAATGACATTGAGGGGAACGGCGATCGCTGCCAGTGACACGGTCATCTTAACGGCGGCAATGAAATTTGGCTCAGTCAGGTTATGCAGAAAAGGACCAAAGCCTCGATGAAATGCCACATAGAAAACATTGATGGCTGGGATATAGAGCACCAAACCCAAAAAAGCGATCGCAATCCCAATTAATACCGCAGGCACCCAACTCTTCTTTTCTACGGCAGGCTTTGGGACTGGGTTTTCGGAGGTTTGCAACGAGGGTCCAATAATGTTGTCAGTCATAGCGTTTCCCCCAGGCTTGAATGAAGTTAATCACCAGCAGCATCAGCAGTGAGATAATCAATAGCACCATGCCAATCACCGTGGCCCCAGCATAGTCATACTGCTCTAGGCGCTGAAATATCAGGATTGGTGCAATCAAATCTCTAAACGGGGTGTTGGAGGCAATAATGACCGTTGAACCGTACTCACCCACAGCCCGAGAGAAACCCAAGGCAACCCCAGTCAAAATTGCCGGAAATAAAGGGGGTAAAACCACGCGCCAGAACGTCTGCCCGGAAGAGGCTCCCAGACACCAGGCAGCTTCTTCGGTTTCTTTCTCCATTTGCATCAACACCGGCTGCACGGTTCGCACCACAAACGGCAGTGAAATAAACATCATTGCAATGCCAACCCCAAAGCGATTGAAGGCAAGCTTGATGCCAAACGGAGCGAATAGAGAGCCAATCCAGCCAACCTCGCTGTAAACCGTTGCCAGGGTTAAACCAGCAACCGCCGTTGGCAAAGCAAAGGGAAGGTCGATGGTGGCATCAATGATGCGTTTGAAGGGAAAGTCATACCGGACCAGTACCCAGGCAATGAGAACCCCAAATACCCCATTAATCAGAGCGGCAATCAGAGCGGTTGTGAAGGTGACATCATAGGTAGACAGCGCAATGGGACTGGTGGCAATCCGCCAAAACTCGCCTGGACCTAACGTGCTTGACTTCACAAGCATGGCGGATACCGGCAGAAACAGCATGAAGAACAGGTAGCCCAGCATGATCCGCCACGTCCACGGCATGTGGATGATGGAATGCAGAAAAATCTTCCACCAGGAAGCACCTTGGGGAGTCGTTTGAATAGGAGGGGAAACAGCCATTGAATTGAAATACTAGAAAGGTTGTGGTTCAGAAACAGAAGTCGTAGGGTGGGCAATGCCCACCCATAGCAGGATGTCAGGTGCTTTCCAGGAATATTTTTACCCCGTTGAACCCCTCCCAGCCTCCTCTTACCAAGGGGAGGTGCCGTAGGCGGTGGGGTATTTTGTTTGGTGGAAATCTCCTTAGTTACCTATTCATTGCAACGTTCACCTGAAATCTATTTCTTGTCGTAAGTTACCTGCCGAGCTTGGAGCGGATTTCGTCAAAGATTGCACCATCCGCGAAGAATCTTTCTTGAGCCTGATTCCAACCGCCAAATTCTTCAACATTACCCAGGGTCTTTACAGCAGGGAAATTTAGCTCTTTCAACTTGGCAGCATCATTTTCTAAAGGTCGGTAACCCAGTTTAATAAATTCTTCCTGCGCTTCTGGAGTAAAAAGAAATTTGACAAAGCCCTCAGCCGCCTCGCGGGTGCCATGCTTGTCCACGTTTTTGTCTACTACAGCCACTGGAGTATCAATTGCAAAGTTAATTTCAGGCACCACATAATCCAGCTTTTCGCCCTTTTGCTTTGCCAGAATCACCTCGTTTTCGTAGTTCAGCAGCGCATCTCCCTGTCCCTGTTTGTTAAAAGCATCGGTGGATTCCCGTGCATCCTTCGCCAGAACCGCAACATTTTGATATGCCCGGGTGACAAAATCCTGTGCCTTGGCATCATCGCCCCCTGTTTTAAGGGTATGATCCCACAGTGCCAGGAAGTTCCAGCGGGCACCACCAGAAGTCTTCGGGTCAGCCGTGACCCACTTGACATCGTCCCGCACCAGATCTTGAAAGGATTTAATGTTTTTCGGGTTCCCTACACGGGTAACAATTGCCACGGTGGTTGCGCCCACGGTGCCATTGTTAGGCACTCGCTTCTGCCAATCTTCATTCACAAATCCGGCAGACACCAGCTTGTTCACATCCACGCCTACTGCCAGGTGAACCACATCGGCTTCCAACCCATCAATAATGGCACGGGTTTGGGTCCCTGAGCCGCCATAACTCTGACTAAACCTGACAGTTTGCCCATGCTCTTTCTTCCACTGCTCCTGGAATTTGGGGATGATTGCATCATGAGCCGCCTTAGGAATTGCATAGCCAACCAGGGTTAGCTCTACGTCTTGCTTCTGCGCGGATGCGGGACTGGCTCCCCCGGTTGGGCTGGCATCGGTTGAAGCGGTATTGTTTCCTGGGGAGCAGGCAGCCACTGCCAGAGTGAGTGAGGCTCCCACTAAAAATAGCGAAATGAACCCGTTAAACGAATTTAACCTAAGCCCGATCGCGACCTGTCGAATCGCACGATCCCCAAGTTTCCCGACAGACTGCCACAGTTTCATGTCCTTGACTCCGCTAATTTACGGTATAGCAGTAGGAATACCGTATTTATGACTGACTTCCGATTCTACAGACCTGTTCTGTAAAAAGCAAGCAAAAATCCCCTGTATCTTGACCGATTTAGTGGGATTAGGGGGGTGAGGAGTGTTCGCCTTTGGCGTTCCCGCAGGGTGGGGTGAGGAGTGAGGGGTGAGAGGGTGTTTTGGAAGTCCCGGAGCATTGGCGGCTGTTATTCGCAAAGCCTTCTCGTAGACGATACCTGAGCAATGCTTGCGATGAACCCGTGCCAAGCCCTTTGCCCTTCCGCTGTATGGGCAGGTTTTTCTTGGAAATCGCCTTAGTGTGGGGATCCGCTTCTACTTGGCTGGTGGATCCAATCCCTTTGAGTACCAACTTCCCATGACTATCATCAATCGTTCGTCCCGATTGGTCAGCCCGATCCTAATTGGGGAAAGGGAATCAGAATTAATAGACCGCCTCCGAGAAGGGCGATCGCAACCGAAAATGTCAATAACTTCAGGCGATTCTGCCAGAATGAAAGAACATTCACGGCTTTAGGCTGCTCCCTGGGTTTTTGGGATCTAGCAGATTGGGCAGGCGCTAGCCAGAGCAACAGGCTACCCAGTGCCATGAGACTACCCAAAATTGCCCAGGTGCCAGCGACCCAGGCGATCGCAATCCATAAAATCTGGTACATAGAAGTGAACCGTGGAAGTATCCTCAAGATCTCAAGGTGTCCCCCCGGACAGTCTGGCTCTCAGTAAAACTTAACACGACCGAAATCCGCAATCGTCTTCAAGGGCGGCTCCGCCTTTTGGTAGACTTAGCACTGAGGTTCAATATTTCAGAAATCGCGCAAATCAGCAGTTGGGAGGTCTTGCTTCGTGGAAAACACGCTTGGTCTAGAGATTATTGAGGTTGTTGAACAAGCTGCAATTGCGTCTGCTCATTGGATGGGCAAGGGCGACAAGAACGCCGCTGACCAGGTTGCTGTAGAGGCAATGCGGGAACGCATGAACAACATCTACATGCGGGGTCGGATTGTGATTGGAGAAGGGGAGCGGGACGAAGCTCCCATGCTCTACATCGGTGAAGAAGTGGGTATTTGTACTCGTGAAGATGCTAAAACTTACTGCAACCCAGATGAGCTGGTTGAGATTGATATTGCAGTGGATCCGTGTGAAGGCACCAACCTGGTTGCCTATGGTCAGCCTGGTTCTATGGCAGTGCTGGCAATCTCTGAAAAAGGCGGGTTGTTTAACGCTCCCGACTTCTATATGAAGAAGCTGGCAGCTCCACCGGCTGCTAAGGGCAAAGTTGATATCAATAAATCTGCGACTGAAAATCTTAAGATTTTATCTGAATGTTTAGGTCGGGGGATTGGGGAACTGGTCGTGGTGGTGATGAAGCGCGATCGCCACAATGAATTGATCAAAGAAATCCGGGAAGCGGGTGCTAGAGTGGCGCTGATTACTGATGGAGACGTGGGTGCTGCTCTCAACTGCGCCTTCGCTGGAACCAACATCCACGCTCTCATGGGAATTGGTGCTGCACCCGAAGGGGTCATTACTGCTGCTGCCATGCGGGCACTGGGCGGGCACTTCCAGGGTCAATTGGTTTATGATCCCGAAGTTGTTCAGACAAAGGAATGGGCAAACAAGACCAAGGAAGAAAACCTGGCTCGTTTGAAGGAAATGAATATTACCGATGGCAATAAGGTCTATGAAACCAATGAATTAGCATCCGGTCAAACGGTGCTATTCGCTGCCACAGGAATTACCACAGGCAACCTGCTTCAGGGAGTCCGTTTCTTCAGTGGTGGAGCGAGAACTCAAACCCTGGTTATTTCCACCCAATCCAAGACGGCTCGGTTTGTGGATACCATCCACATGACTGACAAGCCCAAGAGCATTCAGTTGCACTAAATTCTCGCCTGTCAGCGATCGGCAACTAAAATTAGCCTTTTGAGGGCTGATCGCTGACGGTTTCTGCTTCATCCTTTGTTTAAGAAACCTCCATTTAGATTGTCAGATATGAACATTGCCGTTGTCGGGTTAAGCCACAAAACTGCGCCGGTTGACGTTCGAGAAAAGCTGAGTATTCCTGAAAATATTTGCGATCAGGCGATCGCCCAGCTTTGTAGCTACCCCCACATTGAAGAAGTTTCTATCCTTAGCACCTGCAACCGATTAGAGATCTATCTGGTCACCACCGAAACCGAGCATGGGGTGCGCGAAGTTTGCCAGTTTTTGTCCGACCATAGTAAACTACCTGTCTCTAGTCTGCGTCCCTATCTGTTTACGCTGTTGCACCAGGATGCTGTGATGCATCTGATGCGCGTATCGGCTGGGTTGGACAGTCTGGTGCTGGGCGAGGGGCAAATTCTAGCGCAGGTGAAGAACTGCCACAAGCTGGGGCAGCAGCATCAGGGAGTAAGCCGGATTCTAAATCAACTGTTTAAGCAAGCCATCAGTGCCGGTAAGCGGGTACGGACGGAAACCAGTATCGGAACTGGAGCGGTTTCAATTAGCTCCGCTGCCGTAGAACTGGCACAAATCAAGGTTCAGAATTTAGCAGCCTACCGGGTCGCGATCGTTGGGGCTGGCAAAATGTCCCGTCTATTGGTGCAGCACTTACTAGCCAAAGGCGCTACCCACATTTCTATCCTGAATCGATCGCAGGAGCGGTCTAAGGAATTGGCAAAGCAGTTCCCTGATGCTGAATTGCACCTGCATCCCCTGTCAGACATGATGACAGTAATTGCCAACTCTGATCTAGTATTCACCAGCACAGCGTCCACTGAACCCTTACTCGATCGCGCCAAACTCGAAATGGTTCTGGCTCCCGGTCAACACTTGATGCTATTTGATATTTCAGTCCCCCGAAATGTGGATGCGGATGTCAATGACCTCCCCCATGTGCATGTGTTCAATGTGGATGACCTGAAGGCAGTGGTGGCGCAAAACCAGGAAGCCCGCCGCCAGATGGCAATGGAAGCCGAAGCGCTACTGGATGAAGAAGTTGAGACCTTTGATTTGTGGTGGCGATCGCTGGAAACCGTTTCCACGATCAACAGCCTGCGGGATAAAGTAGAAACGATTCGCACCCAGGAACTTGAAAAAGCCCTTTCCCGTTTGGGGTCTGAGTTTGCCGAGAAGCATCAGGAAGTAATTGAAGCGCTGACTCGCGGCATTGTTAACAAGATTCTGCATGATCCAATGGTGCAACTCCGCACCCAGCAGGACATTGAAGCCCGACGTGCAGCCATGCAAACTCTTTCCATGCTGTTCAACCTGGAATCGTCATCGAACAAGCAATTTGGCTAAAATGCAGCCGTTTATATGCTGCGCCAATGGGGCGATCGCACTCCGGGCGCAGCAAGCACCAGCGTGTTAGATGTCTGATGGGTCAATCCCTAGCTCTTGCAACTTTGCTGCCAGACGTTCAGCCCGTTGCCGTTCTTGTTCAGCCCGTTGCCGTTCTTGCAGTTCTGCTTCTTCCGCGGTGAGAATCAAAGCTTCATCAGGGGTAAAAAACCGGAGCCGCTGGTTAGCGATGCCCAAATATAGTTCCAACTGTTCGCTCCACAACCTCCCTTCTGGGGAGGGAGCAATGGGCTGGTAAGCCTTGCCCATTAACCGAAAGCCAGTCAACTCCAACGTGTCTGGATCGAGCCAAAAATATTCTGGAGTGCGGAATGTGTTTTGGTAGAGTGCTTTCTTTTCGCCCTTGTCCACCCTGGCGGTGCTTTTGGACAAAATCTCCACAATTAAATTAGGATATTTGCCACCCTCACCCCAAACCACCCAGCTTTTGCGTTCCTTTAGCGCTGTGTCCAACACCACAAAAAAATCAGGACCACGGAAGTCTTGGGATTTAAGCTGCTTTTCGTTGTAATAAATCGTTAAGTTACCTGTGACATAGAAATCATTGCGGGAAGCCCAATAACGCTTGAGCAACCGGATCAGTAAATCGATTTGATCACGATGAAAGTCCGATTCCAACGTGGGTTCGTCACTCCATAAATCGGTTGGCGGCAGAACCACATCCGAGTCTGCGGCAATGGATGCTAGTTTTTCTTGGGTTGTTGTCATTACAGACCCAACAGTAGAAGGATGAGACAAGTTTAGCCTATGGGTCCAGGTCGTTGTAACTCAGGTTCTGGATGACAACACTCGATGCATGGTGAGATGGAGTTGAGCGTTGAGAGTGAAGAGTTTTGAGTTGAGAGTGAAGAAAGAAAAAAGTAGCAATAGCGCAACTGATCGGGGCTGAACTGAATCCGAAATTTTTTTGAGCGCAACGGTTGCAATTATTCGGTTGCCCTGGGGTCACCTTTTAGCGATCGCCAGATCGCCGGATGATAAACTCGAATTCCTTGGATTGGTAAGGGGCGTCCATCACTCGAAATCAATTCAAGCGTATGCCTGCCATTGGTTAATCCCTGAGCCAGAGTGGTTGTTTGTTCAATCGTTGGGTCTGGGTTGCGGTGGGGGACATAGGTATCGACGAAATTTGGCACAACGGACCAGGTAATCTTAAATCCGTTGGTAATAGAAACATTCTTGAGTGAGGCAAGCCACCAGTCAGCCTGATCGATGACAACTCGTTCAGACCGAGAAACAAATGGGTTATCTGCATAGGAACCGGAACCGTCTTCTCCAGTAACACTGCCTGCCACCGTGAAATCGAAGTCAGTACCAGATCGAACATTAGTCAGGGTTACAGTCCAATCCTCTACCTGCAATTTTGCTTGAGAACGAACTCGCATAATTGCTCCCACTTCCCAGGGCCAGTCCTTCCCTGTATCCGGCGACTCAATCCAATCGGCA
Source organism: Kovacikia sp. CALU 1929 (assembly GCF_056784235.1). NCBI lineage: Bacteria > Bacillati > Cyanobacteriota > Cyanophyceae > Leptolyngbyales > Leptolyngbyaceae > Kovacikia > Kovacikia sp. CALU 1929. The sequence goes on along the minus strand of NZ_JBXBCF010000065.1, from coordinate 179,291 downwards.
GCCAACTGACCATTGGGACGGGTGATGCTGTAAAGCTCTGGAAACTCAGAGGGTTTGCGTCCATCAATGCGAACTGTGCCGGTTGCACCAGTCGGATTTGAGGAAGACGAAATGATATCGATGCGATTGCCCGTAAATGGCAATGTCAGGTTCCCGTGCTCAAAGGAGATATCCTGACCAATCAGGTAGGTTTTGACAAGTTGATTGGGGTCGGATTCCTCAGTTGGTTTGTAGATGAGATACTGCTTAACCAACTCAGCCATCAGAAAGTTACCGTGGGCATTCAAGTGTCCTTCATCCACCAGCAACTTGCCTGGCACATAGGAATGGTCACGCAGATATTGCAGCCAGGAACGCCGAATATCCACCAAACCACACCCATAGTCTGCTGCAAATTTAGGAATGAATTCATAGGACATGCGATCGCTCCAGGCATCGGGTCCTGTGTAATGATCCGTCATCAGCATGACTTCGGCGGTAGTCGTTTCACGGACTTTACGAATAATCTTCTCGTAATCAATATGGGAGCCGTAGACATGGAAGATGAGCAGGTCGGGGTAAAAGGGATAAAGGTCATGCTCTGCTGGAGCGATCAGGCATTGGGAAGCACACCCTCCGATCGCCCGATTTTTAATCACGAAATTAGTCTGGGGAAACCGGGCACGTAAATCATCAGCGACTACCCGTGACCATTCATCTTTCGTAATCGATTGTCCATAAAAAAGGATGCGGACTGTATTTCGATGGTGAGGGCTGCTATTTGCCATCAGTGCCATTGTGCGCTGGATGTTAGCCCCTAAGTTGGATGGGTTAACAGGAGGGGCAGGGAGGGGATATGCCTGAGCCGCGAAGCAATAGAAGTAGATCGTGGCAACAGTAAGAATTTTCCACAGCCATTTGTATTTCACTGGATTATGCACTGCTAAGCATGAAACAATTGACTACCCGGCTGCGGCAAAAATTTGGGCTGGGGTATAAGGACAGACACTCGTCAAAGCTAAGAAAGCGCTGTTTAGATTGAGTCATCAGGTGATGCTCAAACGTGTCCACCTATGATGTTGGCTATATTTTATCGTTAGCAACAACCCTATTCGTTGAGTAGATCGATTTGGGCGATCGCTAACCCGGTAATCTGGGCAATCTGCTCTATGGGAAATCCAGTTTGCAACAAATTTCGGGCAATTTGCTGTACCTGGTTCTCCGCCTGTTCAGCCCGCTGGCGTTCCTGTTCCTCAGCCGTCAGCAACAGGGTGCCATTTGGATATGTCCAGCGCAGCCATGTCGCCTCAACGGTCTTAAAAGTTCCCTGCCAGCGAACCAGAGTCAACCCCAACAACTCGCTGTCCAGTACTCCTTGAGGATTAAGTGGAATGGACTGATAGGTTCCCCCCCGCAGGCGAAACCCTGCCCAATCCTCAGTATTAAACGGGTCATACCAGAAATATTCCGGTACCCGCATCCGACTCTGATAAATCAGCTTCTTTTCATGTTTATCCTTGTTCGCCGTACTGATTGACATGCACCGCCCTCCCGCTGCAACTGCATCAGAACTCGCTATCTGACACCTGGCACTCCCAGAGCCGAACTGCCATGCTCAAAGCACTGGTGGATCGTTTTCCGATCGACATAGTTGCAACGCACTGGGGCTGAATTTTCCACGATCGCCCGATGCGATCGCCTGGGGAGTCTTGGCGATCGGTAGCCAGTTAAAGGCTTGCTTATCGTTGAGGACTTCAAACACTTTTGAAGCAGCCTTTCGCCGATGATCCTTAAGAATTTTGCCTGTCAATATATGAATAGCTGTTCATATGTTAATGTGAATAATAGAGAATGAGGATAAAACCTATGACTACCGTGACTCAAATGAAATGCGCTTGTGAATCTTGTTTGTGTGTAGTTTCTGTGGCGGATGCCGTGATGAAAGAGGGGAAGGCATACTGTGGGGAAGCCTGTGCCAATGGACATCCCAATGGACAGGGCTGTGGGCATACTGGCTGCGAATGTAATCATTGATCTAAAACTCGCTCAAATCCCTGGTTCCCCGATTCAAAGCCCCAGCTTCTTTAAAGAAGCTGGGGCTTTCGGCTTTTTTCACCCGATGGGATGACCTTCTCTTCCCGATTTGTTCCCGATTGATTTCTACTCTTAAAACTATCAGCCTCACCTCACAATCCCTGGAGATTAAGGGATAGGGCGCAACAAAGACGGCTTTCTGGATGAGCGCGGTTTACCTGCATACATCACCACTCATTCGCCACCAATCAGGAGATCAAATCATGGAACGCACACTTGTTACCGGACTTTCTATTCTGCTCGTATCGGCACTGATTGCTCCCAATGCAACCGCCAAAACCCGCATTGAGGCACAGTTGCAGCTAACTCAATCAAACCAACTAACGACTAACGATTCGACACAACCTGCCGCCAAAGATGGCAATCAGACCCAGCCAGCCCCAACCAATCAGCAGGCTCGTAGGACGGACGCAAATATTCAAAACCGATTGTCAGAACGCGATCGCATCATTCGAGAATACCAAACTCAAACTGTGATTCCGGCTCAATAACCCATCATTTCGCTTCATTCTTGTCTCATCACCTTCATATCAGCCTCAAATTAACCACTCAAATTACCCTATGCACACCAGCTTTCCTGAACTTGAAACGATGTCTGCGAATCTCCCACCTGTGGATATGCCACCACCTCCAATGGTGATGATGCAGATGATCACCAGTTATTGGGTTGCCCAATCGATTTATGCGGCTGCCAGGTTGGAAATTGCCGATTTGTTAAAGGATGGTGCCAAAAGCTGCAATCAACTGGCATCTGAGTCTGGAACGAATCCTCAAGCTCTCTACCGTCTGTTGCGTGCGCTTGCCAGTGTGGGCGTTTTTGCGGAAACCGAAACCGGGCAGTTTGAGCTGACCCCATTGGCTAACTGCTTGCGGAGCGATGTTCCCGATTCCGTCAAGGATGCGTCCATCATGATGGGCGATCGCGAACATTACAATAGCTGGGGCAATATTTTGCACAGCATTCAGACTGGAGCAAGCGGTTTTGAAAACCTGTTTGGCATGAATATATTTGAGTATTACGCTCAAAATCCTGAGCCAGCAATGGTTTTTGACCGGGCAATGACCAGCTTTTCCAGTACAGAAATTGCCGCTGTGGTTGCTGGTTATGATTTCTCTTCAATTACTCAGCTCGTTGATGTTGCAGGTGGGCATGGTAGTTTGTTAACCGCTATTTTGGCAGCCAATCCTCACATGGAAGGCGTTTTGTTTGATCTGCCGGAGGTGATTGCAAGAGCCAAGCCCATGATTGCTGGGCAGAGTGTGGCAAATCGTTGCCAACTGGTAACCGGCAGTTTCTTTGAATCGTTGCCTGCTGGAGCTGATGCCTATCTGCTGAAGCACATCATTCACGACTGGGATGATGAGCGTTCCATCACCATCCTGAAAAATTGTCACCGGGCAATGACCGAAAACGGCAGAGTACTGGTGGTTGAACAGGTAATTCCCCCTGGCAACACCCCATTTATGGGCAAGCTGCTGGATGTGAATATGTTGGTCATGTGTCCAGGCGGCAAAGAACGTACCAAAGCCGAATATCAAGAACTGTTTAAGGCTGCTGGATTCCGCTTGACGCGCATTGTACCAACAGCAACTTTTGTCAGTGTGGTGGAAGGGGTGAAAATTTAGGTAGTCTTGATAGGTGATAGGTGTAATCTATCACCTATCAAGCGGCTGGGAGAGTCACAACAACCGTTTGTAAACCATTGGCATGATGTTGACAGGTAACTTGCCCGTTCTGGATTTCAATCTGGCGACAGCAGAGAAGCACTTCGGTTGCAAAGTCGCGATCGCCCTGGGGCGCAAATCTTTGAGCCGTAACACGCAAAAGTACCTGTTCCTCAGCCGAGTCTACTGCTAATACCACCAGAGAGTCGGAATCGGAATATTTCAGACTTCTGGCTAACAGCTCGGTTAAAACGGCTTCGGTCAATTCCCAGTCGGTGAGGATGAAGGGCAATATTGGAGCAATTTCACAAATGAGCCGCGTTGTGCTGCCATTCCTTGAGTCAAGTAAATGGCGGGTGACGGATTCTAGCAAGGGATAAAGATCAATCGGTTCAAGCCGAACGTCTACTCTGCCAGCTTCTAGCTTTTGCAATAGCATCGCATCTGCAATCAGATCGCACAAACTATTGATTTCATGCTGCATCAAACCCAAATGCGTATCCCAACCAGCATAGTCTTGTAGCGAACCGCCAATTGGGCTGAGGTGATTTTTAATAGCTTGCAGCGATCGCCCCACTCGGCGTTCCAGGGATTCAATCACAGACCTTTGAGCAGAAGAATATTTCTGAAGCTCAAGGTTTTCAGCCTGCAACTGTTGCAAGGTCGTCGAAGGAACTTTTTCAAGAACAATCTGCTGGGACATATGCCCAAAAAATATATTAAGGATATCTAACAATTATAACCTTTCCTGTTAAGGAAAGTAACAAAATTTCAGGTTTTCTCCAGGATTTTTATGTTTCCTTAAGGTTTTTAATGGTTTGTAGCGAAGGGGATCGTGTCAGGAATTGGGCGGAGGGTGGTAGAGCATAGGGAGCAGGAATCGTAAATAGATTCAATCCCTGAAAAAGGAGTCAAAAACCCCGTAAGATAAGCAACCTTAGGGCTTCTAACTCCTTAAAATTCGCACGACTACTGACTGGTGGCTTGTCAGCCTTGAATTTCTGAGTCTGGGATTTAGAAAGAAGTTATTACTTTGGAGGTTTTCAACCCCCAAAGTAATTCTTGACAGACCACTAGTTGTAGTGGACATTTAATTTTGCAACATCAAGGCATTGGAAGCGTTAGGTTTCGCTGGTGCTCTACCCAATCTACGTTGCGAAACTTCTAGATTGCTCTACCAGTGACCAATGACCAATGACTCCTTCCAACTAAACCACATTCGCAACAATCTCCTGTGCCTCTTGCAAAATCTGCTCCAGATGATCTTCACTCTTGAAGCTTTCGGCATAGACCTTGCACACATTTTCTGTACCCGATGGGCGGGCGGCAAACCAGCCGTTTTCTGTGGTTACTTTTAAGCCTCCGATCGCCGCCTGATTGCCAGGTGCATTGGTTAACCGAGCAGTAATCGAATCCCCCGCCAGGGTCACTGCTTTGACATCCTCTGGGGACAGTTTACCCAGACGAGATTTTTGTTCAGGGGTTGCTGGAGAATCAATACGTTTGTAAAACGGCTTGCCCAGTTTTGCTGTTAAGTCCTGGTAGTGCAAACCAGGATCTTTGTCGGTTCGGGCGGTAATCTCGGCTGCCAGCAGATCCATAATTGGACCATCTTTATCGGTTGTCCAGACGGTGCCATTCATACGCAGGAAGGAAGCCCCGGCACTTTCTTCACCACCAAATCCAAAGGAGCCATCCAGCAGCCCCTCGACAAACCACTTAAAGCCAACCGGCACCTCACAGACTTGCCGCCCAATCTCCTTCGCAACCCGGTCAATCATATTACTACTGACCAGGGTTTTACCGATCGCGCTAGTGGATGACCAGCCGCTGCGGTTAGTAAACAGATACCAGATGGCAACAGAGAGAAAGTGGTTGGGGTTCATCAAGCCCACACTAGGGGTGACAATGCCGTGGCGATCGGAATCCGTATCGTTACCAAACGCAATATCATACTCATCTTTAATCTTCACCAGGCTTGCCATCGCGTAGGGAGAAGAGCAGTCCATCCGAATTTTGCCGTCCCAATCAACGGTCATGAAGCGAAAAGTGGGGTCAACGACCTGGTTGACAACGGTAATGTTTAAGCCATAACGTTCGGAGATCGGCTCCCAGTAACCGATATTGGAGCCACCCAAGGGGTCAACCCCAATCCGAATCCCCGCTGCACGAATGGCTTCCATGTCCACAACCGTTTCCAGATCGTTGACGTAGGGCGTAATAAAGTCAAACCGATGGGTGGTGGAAGCCTTGAGCGCTTGCTCATAGGGAATGCGTTTGACATCCCGGTTTTTGGCTGCCATCAACTCGTTGGCACGAGCCTGTACCCATTTGGTAATCTCTGTCCCCGCGGGTCCCCCAGAGGGAGGATTATACTTGAAGCCACCATCAGCCGGGGGGTTGTGGGAAGGAGTGATGATGATGCCATCGGCTAAACCATCCACTCTACCTCGGTTATAGGTCAGAATTGCATGGGACACGGTTGGCGTAGGGGTAAACTGAGCGTTCCCTTCCCCAGCGGCAATGTAGACCTCGACCTCATTAGCTGCCAGAACCTCTAAAGCTGACTTTTGAGCAGGGATGGAGAGGGCATGGGTATCGATTCCCATATAGAGCGGACCATCAATCCCCTTGCTTTTGCGATATTCTGCCACCGCCTGAGAAACTGCCAGAATATGATCTTCATTGAATGTTCCATTGGCAGATGAGCCACGATGTCCTGAGGTGCCAAAACTAACTTGCTGGAGGGGATTCTCAGGATCGGGATGAATCGTGTAATACTCGTCTAAAAGCTTCTCAACGTCAATCAGGATATTCTCAGGAGCAGGTTTGCCAGCAAGAGGATTCGTTTTCTCTTCTGCCGTTGTCTGCATTTGCTTTCTCCATACGCTGCTAGGGACAGGCTAAAAGCCTATCTAAAAATCCTTAACGGTCAAAGCCCAGTGGTTCACCAAAGGAACTTTGCCTGGTAATCTAAACCCAGAAAAACCGATTTGCGGTGGTTTGAAGGGTTTGCAACCCTTCAAAATCTGCTTGGCAGACTACTAGAACTGAACCCAGGAAGGTTTCGATAGGCTTTAAGTCAAGAATATCGTGAAACCCTGCCAGTGGCAGAAGGTTTTGAGACGTTTTATACAGCAAGGAACAGGGAATCGGCGAAGAGTTGTGCTGGTTGGCTGAATAAAAGTTCTGGTTTGCATCTGTTTATGAGTACACACAATCCTCAACCCAATCAATCCCTTTCTTTCGAAGAATCGGCTGGTTACGATCGCTCCATCCTCAACTACATCCACAACGCTGCTGCCCACAGTTTCTATGAAATTCGTGGACTGGGTGCCAAGAAAAAACTTCCCCACTTAAAGGATGGTGCGTACCATTCTGCGATTGAGGATTATGCCGCGATCGCAACGGCACCGGGTTACTGTCACCCTTGCCACGCGGACAAATGCCCGGTCGGAATCACTACCCAGATCCCATACTGGAGCAGCGTTTGATCCCCGAAGTAGGTGCTCGCCATCTCAAAATCTATTTGCAGACCTTAACGATGGAACTGACGACCATCACTCGCGCTTGCGGAAAACAAAACGTTCACCACCTGGAGCGGGAAGACCTGGTTGCTCTGACAATTGAAGCCGCCGCGATGGCAGAGCTGCCCCTGGCTGGAAGAACCAATTTGGTTCCCTGGTTTTCAAGAAGACGTTCTGAGGCGATCGGAGATGGCAGCATAATTGATCCCGTCTGGTAAAATCGCTCCTTGTAGATAGGCGTGCTTCAGGATCGCTTCATCCAGGTTCGCCTCGCTTAAGTTCGCCTTGGTTAAATTTGCCCCACTCAAATTGGTGGTGGTTAAGTTTGCTCCGGTTAGGTTCGCTTCGGTCAAATTTGCATTTGCCAGATTGGTGCGAGTCAAGTTTGCCTTAGTCAAGTTGGCACCGCTCAGGTTGGCACCCCTTAAATTCATATTCCTCAAATTGGCAGCCATCAGATTCAGATTTCTAAAATCTCTTTGCCCAGCAGCATACCGACTCAGAAGCTCCTGGATATTCATTAAGACCGCCTCCGGCGCTGCTTATGCTTGGCAATGGCTTTTCGCTTGCGCTTTTCAATTGGTGTTTCAAAATGGCGATGCTTCCTCATGTCTGGAAAAATCCCCGCTTTAGAAACGACTCGCTTGAACCGCCGTAAAGCTGACTCAATTCCTTCGTCTTCGCCCAGAATTACTTGAGCCATCCTGTTTCCTCGTCAATGAACTGAACTTCGATCGCATTAATAAGGGTTGTGCAAACCCTAAAAAAAGGGCAGACTCTTCGCCTGCCCTCCAAGACTACAGAGTTACAATCCTTAGATTCCAGCCGCTAGTAACGCCGAGAAGATCGATTATTGTTTGACCAGTTCCCACCGCCTGAAGGCTTTCTCTCTTCGCGGGGTCTGGCTTTGTTCACTTTCAGGTCACGCCCCATCCATTCGGCTCCGTCTAAGGCTTCGATCGCAGATTCTTCCTCTGCCTCAGTCTCCATTTCTACAAAAGCAAACCCTCTCAAACGCCCTGTCTCCCGATCAGTAGGCAATTGAATCCGCTTAACGGTTCCGTATTCTCCAAAAGCTTGGGTGAGATCATCCTGGGTGACCTCATAGGACAGATTTCCGACGTAAATAGACATGAATTATCTCCAGAATCAGAGCGTGCAGAGAGTTAGATTCGGAGAAACGCTTAAAAAACGAATTACACAGCCGAAAATAATCTGTGATAGTAGCCTAGCACAGGATCTATGAAAGACTACCGTCGAGATCGGCGATCGATTGAATTGCTGCAATATCGCTCATAATGAAGGCACCTGCTCAATGTATTCACGCTTTCTGTTTGGGGTAGTGAATCTAGATGCCGAGTGGATCGAGGGACTGTCTGCCTAGCAAGCTCCCATTTTTGAGAAAAGTTCCTTCAAAGAAGAGAGGTTGGACTGTGAATGTAAGCCAAGATATGGTCCGAACCTATCTGCTTGAAATTGCTCAAATCCCTTTACTGACCAAAGACCAGGAAGTTACCTATGGTAAGCAAGTTCAGCAAATGATGGCTTTAAGGGGGATGCGCGACACCCTGACAGAAACAGCGGGTTGTGAACCCAGCACTGCTGTATGGGCACAGGAAGCTAACCTGGAGGAGCAGGAGTTAACCTCCGTTCTGACGAGTGGACAGCGGGCAAAACGCAAAATGGTTGAAGCAAACCTGCGCCTGGTAGTTTCTGTCGCCAAAAAGTACCAGAGACGAGGTGTTGAGCTTTTGGATTTAATTCAGGAAGGAACCCTGGGTTTGGAGCGGGGTATCGAAAAGTTTGATCCTCTACAAGGTTATAAATTATCGACTTATGTTTACTGGTGGATTCGTCAGGGAATAACCCGCGCGATCGCCCAACAGGGTCGAACCATCCGTATCCCCATCCATGTTTATGATCGGCTGAGCAAAATTCGGCAGACTCAAAGACACCTGTCTCAACAATTTGGGCGGAAGGCAACCTCATTAGAAATTGCTACGGCTTTAGAGTTGGAGATCTCTAAGGTTAGAGAATGTTTGGTCCTGACCCGCCAACCCATTTCGCTGGAGATTCGATTTGGGGAGAATCAGGAAACAGAGTTGGTGGAATGGTTGAAAGATGACAGCCCCACCCCTGAGGATTACACAACGACTGAGGCACTCCGCCAGGATATCCAAAAATTACTGGCAGAGTTACCCCAGCGTCAGCAGGAAGTGATTACGTTACGTTTTGGGTTGGCGGGCAACGAGGCACAAAGTTTACAGGAAATTGGTCAACGCCTGGGGTTGAGCCGTGAGCGGGTACGCCAGATTGAGAATCAAGCTTTGACTCGCCTGCGTCGAAACCGGGGTCAAGTGCGTGAGTATCTAATGGTCTGAATCTAATGGTCTGAAAGAGTGTGTTGATTCATAACAGATAGGACAGAAATTAATCCTAATTTGGGGAAGGATGGGAATATAAAGAAATCCTTAAGAGGAAAGACTCATGGTGACTGCCAGAATGATGCAACAGCTTTGGGCTGTAATCGAGTCTACACAAGTCAGCACCCTGCTTCAGTTTGATGACTCTGCCTTAGTCCAATTGCTTCTCAATCGGTTCAAAACTCAGCAGGCGATTGATGCCCAGGCTGCCCATAGCCTTGATCGTTACATCCATGCAAAACTTCCTTTGATTCGTGATATTGCTGAAGGGAAACTAACCATTGAGCAGGGCAGTCGTTAATATATAGTCAGCGATCGCCCTTTCCCAGATTTCCCCCCGGATGCTAACCTCATCATGAACCACTGGCTAGGCATTGCCCTGATAGCGTATTTCATCGGAGCCGTGATTGAGGGGGTGAATGCTGCCAGTCAGCTATCTCGTTCTGTATCAGAATTAGATGACAATGCAGAGGCGCATTCTTCATCCGCGGATGAACCATCCCCTGGGGAATGGCAAGTGGTTGCCGTCATTGCAGGAGTTAGTCTTTGTGGGGCGTTCCTGTGGCCCTGCCGGCTTATTCACCGCTCTATTAAGGGCAATCAAACAACCTGAAGAATTTCCCCAAACTGCTGTAAAGTGGTTTTCCCAGGTATGAGGTACATTCCCGATCCTCTGCCAACGGGCTTTGCCTCATTTGAATAAGAATTGCTATCTATGCAGATGTACCTAGCGTTCCTATCTGGATTGGAAGAGAGACTGTCCGCTGGTGGTTAGAACTCCGTAGAGCGAGGCTTTTTCTTAAGATTGAAGGCTTGTGCCTATTTAAGAAAATGGATAAACTGCACAACGGGTTGGGAGAATTGGCGATATTGGGTTGCTTTTGCCTCAATTGTCTGTCACTGCCCTAACGCCAATCCACAGGGAAATTCATACTTTGCCTGAACCCGATCGCTGGCAATGCGGAGTGCTGCCTGCGATCGCTCGACGAAATCCTCTAATGCATACTGATTGCCCGGTGTGAAATATTCTTCAACCACTAGGGAAGGCGAATAGCAGATGTCCTGAGGACCCGTCGGGCCACTAAATTTGAAAGCGGATTTCCGGCATGGAAACAGAGATGGGAAAAAGATGAGTATCGGAACGATAGTTCCTGGTACGAAATGAACTCCTCGATTGGAGTTGAAATGGAAGAATTTCTTTTTATATCACACTTATTCTGTTGCCCCACCTAAACCTACATCTCAAGTACTAACTTTTGTGCAATCTGTGGGAGTTAATTGTTAGCTTTAGATAGCAGCCAACAATCAACAACAACTAACAACCATGTTTTTAGTTACTGGAGCAACCGGAGGGCTGGGTCGTCGAATGGTGCGGTTACTGCGTGAGCGGGAATTGCCGGTAAGGGCGTTTGTCCGGCTTACATCTCATCACGCAGAACTGGAGCATCGGGGCGCAGAGATTTTTATTGGGGATTTGCTTCGCGATCGCGATATCGAAAAAGCCTGCCAGGGTGTGCAATATGTCATCAGTGCCCACGGCTCTAATGAGACCTCTGGCGGCGATGCGGAATCGCTCGACTACCAGGCAAATATTGAGTTGATTGACCAGGCGAAAGCGGCAGGGGTGCAGCACTTTGTGTTTATCTCTGTTCTAGGAGCCGATCGAGGATACGAGGATGCCCCAGTGTTTAAAGCAAAGCGGGCAGTGGAAAAGTATTTGCAAGCCAGTGGCTTGAACTATACGATTTTGCGTCCCTCTGGGTTTGCTTCTAACCTGCTGCCGCTGGCGGAGCGCTTCCGGCAGACGGGTATCTATCTGTTGATTGGCGATCCGCAGAACCGTTCATCCATTGTTAGCACTGACGATCTGGCACGAATTGCGATCGATTCAGTTTATAAGGAAGGCGCACGAAACCAAATTTTGCCCGTAGGGGGTCCTGAAATCTTAAAACGGGGAGAAATTCCGAAAATCTTTAGCCGGGTGTTTAATCGGGATCCGCTGATTCTAAATCCGCCCCTGTTGGCATTTGATGGAGTGCGGGGAACGATCGGATGGTTTAATCCCAAATTACGGACATCCTTAGGCACCCTGCGGACTTTACTGGCAAATGAGTTTTTCTGTTCAGCGGCAGAGACTGAGCATTTAGAGTCTGTTTTTGGCTTCCAGCTAGAAACCTTGGAAAGCTTCCTGCGTCGTTATTTAGCCGTGTAGCGCTTGGGACTATTGTGATAAGTAAGCTGGATTAGTCCAGTATCAAAAGTTTCAGCTTGCTGAAAGTTCAGGTTCAGGGTTGGTAGAGGCGCACGGAACAATGGAATACCGTCACCCAGGATGATGGGGAGAATTGAAATGATAAACTCATCAATCAAATTCTGTTGCAGAAAGGACTGAATTAGTTCAGCCCCACCGACTAGCCAGATGTCTTTTCCCGGTTGTTGCTTCAACTGAGTGATCAACTGCGTCGGATTGTCTGAGGTAAACTGTACGTGTTCATCCCGATTTCCTCCGTTGCGCGATCGGGAAAAGACCCATCCTTCAGCATCCTTATAGGGATACTCACGAAAGGTTAACACCTGTTCGTAGGTGAGTCGTCCCATGATGACTGTATCAATCCGCTTGAGAAATTCGTTATACCCGTAGTCCTGATCTGTAAACAGCCAATCTACTTCACCGGAAGTTCTGGCAATGTAGCCATCTAAACTACAGGCAATGAAAAGAATCACCTTACGCATCAGGCAAGACCAGTAGAGTAACGTTTCATTCTATGATTGAGGAGCTATCTGATCAAATCAATACGCCCCAACCATAGCTATTTGAAAATGGGTGATCAGGCGCTTTCAGGCTGCTTTTTGTTCAACTCCAAAGCCTACCAGAACAACTTCCTCTAATGGTTGCCCGGTATCTGGACGACGGTAGTTGAGGATTCGGCGGATACGTAAATGGGGATTAATCAGAGTAATAGAGTCTACTGACACCACACGGGTGTAAGTTGTGGTCATCAGCAATTCTCGCTTTTCTGGATCGAAACGAAACCGGGCAATCATCGGTCGAGATTCTTCATAGGCGCGATCGCGCAGATAGTCCCCTTCTAAAATCAGGGAACCAGACGGCTGGTAAACAAATAGCATGTTCAGCGCATGGGCAGCTTTTTCACCCTTTTCGGATACCGTTTCAAAGGCGAGGTGATACCCTGGCAGACTATCAATTTTGGCAGGCATCGCGTACCCGTTATCTGACAAAACTTTTGTTTTAATGTCTGAAGTAATCGCTTGAATCACAAACTCGGTATGCGATCGCTCAACCACTTGATCGGTCAAGTAGTGGTAAGTACGTTCGGTAATCCAGGTACCCACGCAGGCATCAAAAAATTGCTGAAACTGTTGAATGGAGTCCATCAAGACCTCCAGAGTGTTTACTTGAGCAGGCGCTATAGCGATCCTAAATTGAATGGTGAAATTTCCAGCGTCTGCGGTTTCCAGAGTATGGAGTTTCCAGAATCTATTCTGCCGGATCCACTCAAGATCTCCAAGGGTGTGCAACCTATTGCGCCTTCTTTAGAATAAAGACAGGCGGTATAGTCTTCTCAATTCCTGGAAAAAAGGTAGTATGGTATCGGAAATGTAACGTTTTTTGTACCCAGCTTGACTAGGTGCATTGATTGATATGTCACTACTACTCTCATGAGGTTCATGTCCATGTCTTTCCCGATTCAGCCTACACAGACATCTTTAGAAGCTCTGGTAAATGATTTTTTCCGGCGATCGGAGGGTGACTGGCATTCTGAGCGGCGTTATTACACCTTGCATAATGGCGAAACCCAGGAAGTTGTAAGCTCGTTGACTGTTCGCTTCCTGGAGCAGGGAAACGCTGAATTAATACGTCTTGCTCAAGTGCACGAGCTAACTGACCAGGCGGCAATGGTCTGCGGAGCATTAACCACCTGGGAAAGTAACTATGCCGGACCTAGCAAGAAGCAACTGACGGGTTCTACGGTGTTTGGAGTGCTGGGTGAGAAGCTGTATCGCGATCGCGGCTTTGCAACCACTAAACCCATCACTGCCCTATTCACCTTCCCCGATCAAAACACCATGCGCTTAAGAACCGAGTACAGCGGATCGACATTTGAAGAAGAGATTAAGCTAATAGGTACCAAATACCGAACTCGACAGACAATCATTTCCCGTGCCGGTGAAGAGCAAATGATTGGGCAGTATCTTGAGCGTCGAATTGTTAGTTAGTGAGGGCAAGCGCCATTTCCAGCAGAATTCTTGGCTCAAATGTTCCACACAGATCTGACTGACTGGAGGTTTGCTCCAATTAAATTTGCTTGCTGTAGATTTGCCTCTTGATTAGCATTGCAACCCTTGTGAATCAGTTTATCCTCACTCCAAATCCTTCTCCCACAGGAGAGGGATTTTTAAACTGACTTCTTTTTTTGTAGAAAAAGTGAGCTACAACTCTTGCTTCTTGTCCCCTTGGTAGAGGGCAGCGAGAGGGCAAATTTGGCTTTCGCACCACTATTACTTAGTCTGGTAAGTGCTGAATTTGACCCTTATCAGCACATAGAACTCTGCGTCTCTGTTCCATTCACCTCAAAAGCTTTATACAGAAGTTAATTTTATGTAATGCAGAAATCAACTTTTCAGGCTGCATGATGGATTCATGTAAAAGAATTTGTGGATGGACTACGCAGTTGTTCTAAGGCGGTTTGGTTTGTACGTGTCTGGTAGCATTTTGACGGTTTTGGTTGTGCTGGCGATCGCAGCCATCACCCCCCGCAAGTGGGGTAGCCTTCCACCCCAAGGAGACTGCGGACTTAAAATCTACGTCTCCGGCGATGTGATGCATACAAACCTGATTGTCCCGGTGTCCTCTAATGCCTTCGATTGGCGTAAACACCTGGATCTGGACAACGTGGGTAATCGTTCAGCCAGAGATTACCGTTATCTCCAATTTGGATGGGGCGATCGTATCTTTTACATGGAAACGCCTTCCTGGTCAGAAATGAATTACACCAGCGCCCTCCGAGCATTGTTGTTGCAAAATCCTTCCGCCATGTTCGTTAAAGGTCATTCCACTGTTCCCCACTATGCCGGTGAAAAGCTCAAATGTCTCAGCCTCAGCCAGACTGACTACCTGGCACTCATGAAATATATAGAGGCTTCCTTTGAAGCAGATTCCCAGGGTAAAAAGCTCCGCCTGGGAAACGGACAGGATGGTGAGAGCGGCTTCTATGCCGCCAACGGCAAATACTCCATGTTTAAGACCTGCAACTCCTGGACCGCTGATGCCCTCAGAACTGCAAATGTGAATACCCCCCTCTGGGGCGGACTCGCGCCTGCCGTTATGTTTCACCTACAGGATGACTGTCAATGTGAAGAGTAGAACTTTAGGCAGGAGAGAGCAGAGGGGCAAAGGAGTTTTAGAGTTAAGAGTTTTGAGTTTTAGTCCCCCTCCTCACCCCGTTCGGCTGAGCGCTTACGTCGAAGCCTAACACCCCTCACCCCTACACCACCTTCTCACCCCTGATCCCGCATCATTTTGCCCAATCCCCTTCCAAGCGATCCTCGGAACCGTCTATTCTACTGAATACGGAATGAATGAATAAAAGATGCAATTTTCAAAAATCTTGATTGCGAATCGCGGAGAGATAGCTTTAAGGATTCTCCGTACCTGTGAGGAGATGGGGATCGCTACCGTTGCTGTCCATTCGACCATTGACCGCCATTCCCTTCATGTAGAACTGGCAGATGAAGCGGTTTGTATTGGTGAACCTCCCAGTAGCAAAAGTTACCTCAACATCCCAAACATTATTGCGGCTGCCCTGACTCGCAATGCTACCGCTATCCATCCAGGTTATGGATTCCTGGCAGAAAACGCCCGCTTTGCCGAGATTTGCGCGGATCATCAAATCGTTTTTATTGGTCCCTCCCCTGAGGCAATTCGCGCTATGGGTGACAAATCCACGGCGAAAAAAACGATGCAGCGAGTGGGCGTGCCTACCGTGCCCGGTAGTGCTGGATTGCTGACCGATGAAGCAGAGGCACGGGCGATCGCCGATAAAATTGGTTACCCCATCATCATCAAAGCAACTGCTGGCGGCGGCGGACGGGGGATGCGCCTGGTGCATGAAGAGGGGGATCTGAGCAAACTGTTTGCCGCTGCCCAGGGAGAGGCAGAAGCCGCCTTTGGTAATCCCGGTGTTTACCTGGAGAAGTTTGTCCAGAAACCACGTCACATCGAGTTTCAAATCCTTGCAGATAGTTACGGCAACGTCATTCACCTGGGTGAGCGGGAATGTTCGATTCAGCGGCGGCATCAGAAGTTACTGGAAGAAGCCCCTAGCCCAGCCCTGACCCCAATCCTGCGGGAGAAGATGGGCACTGCTGCTGTGCTGGCGGCAAAGGCAATCAGCTATGTCGGTGCGGGAACCGTCGAATTTTTGCTGGATCAATCTGGTGAATTTTACTTTATGGAAATGAATACTCGCATTCAGGTTGAGCATCCCGTTACCGAGATGATCACTGGCTTAGATCTGATTGCCGAGCAAATTCGGATTGCTCAGGGAGAACGATTGAGCCTGACTCAGGATCAAGTCGTGCTTCGGGGGCATGCAATTGAATGCCGCATTAACGCTGAAGATCCCGACCACAACTTTCGCCCAAATCCTGGTCGGATCAGCGGCTATCTGCCACCCAGTGGCCCCGGTGTCAGAATGGACTCCCATGTATATACGGATTACGAAATTCCCCCCTACTACGACTCCCTGATCGGCAAACTGATCGTTTGGGGCAGCGATCGCCCTGCCGCCCTTCGTCGCATGCGCCGCGCCCTGCGCGAATGTGCCATCACTGGCTTACCGACCACCATTGCCTTCCATCAAAAGATCCTGGAAAACCCAGACTTTCAAAGAGGAGACGTGTATACGAACTTTGTCGAGCAGATGATGAAGCAGGAGGAGTAGGGGGAAGGGGTTGTTAGTTATTGGTTGTTGGGTTTTAGTTGCTAGAAGAATATAGCAAGCTTAGACCTCCGAGATTTTCAAAACCTCGGAGGTCTGGGGAGCTTTGAGCATAGTAAACCAGAGGCTAAAACATCATCTTTAGTAACCCCTGTTGCCCTAGCAAAATCTCCCGCAGCAAGCTGACAATGCCAACCCAGATGATAGGGGTGATATCCACTCCACCCAGGGGAGGAATGACTTTTCGAGAAGGTGCTAGTAAAGGCTCCGTTAGGATCGCAATCAGGTTGAAGGGAAATTGCGCCAGGTCGATCTGGGGATACCATGCCAGCACAATCCGAAAGATGAAGAGTAGTGTCATCAGTGCAAGCAAGGGACCCAACGTCCAGGAAGCGATCGCCAGAACATCCATAACCAATCCCTCAATCTTTAAGTCATGTAAACAGGTCTACCCTACCTATTCTACCTCCCTTCATCTTCTCCCTCTCCCTTCTTCTGCCCTTCTCGCCTCCCTCCCTAACCAGTAACAACCAACAACTAACAACCCTCTTCCCCCCTCCCCTCCCCCCCTTTCTAAAATCCTTTGCCTCCCCGCTTCTCAAGTGCGTAACAGACCGTTAAAATTATGAGGACAAACGGTTGTTGATAGAGGCAAAGGAATCCATGACTCCGTCTTTAGCAAATTTCTTGTGGAGCCTGCTTTTAGGGTTCGTGATTGTGGTTGGACCAATTGTGACCGCGCTGGTATTTATCAGCCAGAAGGATAAAGTTAGACGTTCTCTCTAAGAGCCTTATCTGAAAACTTCGTTGGGTTCAGTTGATTGGGTTCAATAAACCAGGTTTTGACGATTAAGGCTTTTTACATGGACTTTAAGCCTCAGTAGGTTCATCTCGATGGACTTAAACCTCACCAATTTAGAAACCTGTAGGTTTTCCTGGGAAAAATCTCCAGTTCTCAACTTGGATGGGATTTATTACTGATGCTCCAACTCTCGATAATCAATTTATGCGTGAAACCTCAGTCGGGCAAAAGATGGCTTCGTCTATCTTTAAAGCATCTGGCTGAGGTTTTTGTATTATCGAATGGCTTATTTTGGGAATGCTTTGAGTAAAAGTCTGAAATGGATGGGTTATCCTTTTTCTGTCAGTCTGTTTATTGGGTATAAAGGGAAGGCAGTACCCAGTCAGTTTTGCGAGTGTATGCCTGTATAGACTTGGAGATTCGGGGCTTCACTCGTTACTATAGGAAGTACTTAAGGGGAGAGATGGGATGGTAAACTTCGCGCTGAATCCGGGCAGCTTTTTGGGGATTGTGCTTGCAGTGGCAGGCGCTGCCCTTTATCTATTAAGATCTCAGCGTCCAGCGCTTGCTCGGGACCACGACATTTTCTTTGCAGCTATTTCATTACTGAGTGGTGGCATCCTGTTTTTTCAGGGATGGCGGCTTGACCCCATTCTGCAATTCTTGCAATATCTGCTAGCTGGCTCGGCTATTTTTTACGCCTACGATGGCATCCGTTTGCGGAGTGTTACCACTCAACAGGCAAAACGCAGTGCTCCCGTTGTGGATGATGAACGCCCGGTGAGCCAGGTTTATCGCTATCAGGCAGAATTTGAAGAATTGAACCCCTATGATGAGCGTCCAGTGACACGCCGGATTCCCGGTAGTCGTGAGCCACGCCCCAGACGAGATGAGTATGACGAAGATGTTCGCCCCCGGCGCTCTAGTCGTAGTGGTGAAGAACGATTAGGACCAGCCGAATCTTCAGAGGATAGGCTGCGCCAGCGTTCCCGTCGTAATAACAGTAGACCCCGTCCCCGCCCTGAGCGTTCGACAGGATATTCTGACATTCCTGATGAGATTGACTTTAGAGAGGACAGACCCCCTCGTCCCCGTAGTAGTTCTCCTCGTTCAAGTGATCCATCCATTAGTTCTAGCCGCCCCCGACGTTCTCGCCCATCCCCTAATGAAGAGTCTGCTCCATCCCGTAATCGCGGCATGGATGCCGAAGTGTCTTCTTCTGAGTACGTTGATTACCGTCCGGTAGACAACGAGGACGATAACTGGAGCGAATATTAGTTTGCAATTGGTTTAGCGTAATTGCTAACGATTCCAGATGGCGAGGGGCAGGGATAAGCTATGAAGGATGGTAGACAAGGCAGATTGATGCCAACCTCTACCCATTCAAGCTGGCAGAGAAACTGGCAATGGTTGGGTTGGGTTGCTGGTTTTGGCTTAGTAGGGTTGATTACAGCTTGTAGCCAGCCAGAGGTTCCGACAACTTCGACTGAACTGGATAGCCGTTACAACGATGAACAGCCAGCATTGAGCGGAGATGGTCGCTATGTCGCTTTCGTTTCCAATCGGGATGGGAGCCGTAGTATTTTGGTGTATGACCTGAGGCAACGGCAGTTTGTAAATTTGCCTCGGTTAAATCGTCGCGATGCAATCGCCGAGTCTCCCAGCCTCAGTTACACTGGACGCTACATTGTTTATATTGCCAGCGATAGCGCTCGACCCGAAATTGAAATTTACGATCGCGCAACCCAGCGACCCCAGATTCTTACCATCGGCTACCGGGGTTGGTTTCGTAACCCCAGCATTAGTCCTGATGGGCGCTATATTGTGTTTGAAACCAGCACTCGTGGACAGTGGGATATTGAGGTGCTAGATCGGGGACCTAATGTGGAACTCGATATTCCCGACTTTCAGCGATCTCGTCCTGCTCCGGGGGCATCTCCTTGAGAGGTCTTACCGTGTCCCACCGCCGTTTTTTACCTCTGTTTCTCCTCCCTTCCCTGCTGAGTGGTTGTAGCAGTCCCCGGTTGATCGGTTTTCCCTTTGATCCAGGCGGACGTAGCCTTAATAGCCTTTTTTCGGAGTCCAACCCCAGGTTGTCTGGACGATATCTGGTTTTTTCATCCGATCGCCGGGGTAGCCAGGATATTTACCTGTACGACACGGTGACCCATTCTCTGATTGAACTTCCTGGGCTGAATGCCATTGATATGCTGGCTTCAACCCCAGCGATTTCTGAGAATGGGCGTTTCATTGTTTTCATGGGCATCCGTGAAGGGCAGTCCAATATTTACCTGCACGATCGCGATACCCGCCAACTTCGCAATCTAACCCAAACCCTGAAAGCTGATGTCCGTCATCCCACCATCAGCGCCGATGGTAATATCATTGCTTTCCAGTCCAGTGCTGCCGGACAGTGGGATGTGGTTTTGTACAATCGCTCTGGGCAACCGCTGAGTCGGCAAGTGATGCAACCCTAGCAGTCTAACTGCTAATACTTGGTGGCTCGGTGAACACCCCACCGAGGGCAGGAATTACAACATTTCTAGAGGGACCGGTTTAGCAGGTGGGGGAAAGGCGACGTTCAGAATTGCCATTTCTTCAGCGCTCAATTTTAGATTCAGGGCAGCATGATTCTGTTCTACATGACTAATGTGGCTGGACTTAGGAATTACGATGACATTGTGTTGATGCAATAACCAGGCGATCGCAACTTGAGCCGTCGTTACTCCGCGCGTTTGAGCGATCGCCTGGAGTGTCCGGTGATTCAGCAACCGCCCTTGCTCAATCGGGGAATAAGCCATGATGGGAATGTTGCGTTGCCGACACCAGGGAAGTAAATTCAACTCAATCCCCCGGCGGGTCAGGTTGTAGAGCACCTGATTGGTTGCGATAGAATTTCCCCCCTTTAAGGCAGCGGCTTCCTCCAGGTCTTTTACATCGAAGTTACTCACCCCATAGCTGCGAATTTTGCCTGCTTCTTGAAGCGTCTGAAAGGCTTCCAGGGTTTCTACCAAGGGAACAGAACCACGCCAATGCAGCAGATAAAGATCCAGGTAGTCTGTATTCAATCGTTTGAGGCTGCGTTCACAGGCAGCGATCGCTCCTCGCTGGGAAGCATTAGGGGGATAGACCTTACTGACCAAAAAAACTTCTGAACGACGATTGGCACTAGTCGAACTTTTCCCCGGTCGAAGCGCTTCCGCTACGACTTCCTCTGCTCCACCCTCCCCATACATTTCGGCAGTATCAATCAGAGATAAACCCAGATCTAACCCGTGGCGGAGAGCGTCAATTTCAGTCTGACGGTTCCTGGCACTCTCGCCCATGCGCCAGGTTCCCATACCAAGAACGGGAACGGTTTGTCCAGAAAGGAGTTGGAGAGTCCGCATGGGGAAATGGGAAGTAGGGAGTAGGGAAACCAAATCACACTATATTTGCACAGCGCTGAACTAACAAGTTTTAGCCCCCAAAATCTCAAAGATTTGCGCGGCTGGGCAAAGGTTTTGTTGCTTACAACTATAGCTATCGCCAGGTTGCTTAGTAAATTGGGGGTTAAAGGGGGTGTGGGAGCGCTGCCCCCAGCTAGGGGTTCCACCCCTGCACCCCGTCCTAAATCAGGTGGCTATGGCTATATTTCTCCTTGCCTAAGCCAAAGGCGTACTTATCCACTCAACCACTCATTTACACCATCGTGGTTTACTCATCTAAAAATCGATGTAAATCAGTGCTATTCCACTACATTTTCTTTAGCTCTGAAGAAGAACATTAACCGTCGGATGTTGCATGAGTGCCCTAGCGGGGTGGGGGGTGGATTGGCTACCCTGCTGGTACTCTTCCAGGGTAAAGGCATCGACCTGGATTGCTTCGTTGCGGGCGGCTTCGGCTTCCCGAATCAGTTCGGCAGATTCCTGAGTAATCACTCCGGCAATTAGGGCGATATCCACCAGTTTTTCGGGTTTCCCTGGGGGTAGTTTTCCGTCGCGGCTGGCAGCTTTGATGGTTTTGAAAATTGCCTCTGCTTGGAGGGAAAGTCGGAATGCCTGTTCCAGCCGACCCAGTGCTTCATCGGGATGGGAGGGGATATAGATACCGATCGTAAGGCGATCGCGCCCTTCGCCAACGGTTTGCAATCGCTGAGCAACCTGACTACCCAACTCATCCGTTGGCATCCCACCGATGGGATTCAATCGCCACCAGGTTAAAACAGGTGCCCGCAAAATGGTTCCTACCAGTGGGAGATTGAAGTTACTGAAGATGCCCTCGAATGCCTGCTGAATTTGGGTGAAGGTGTATTGCATTGCCCAGTCAACCAGGGGCAAATCTTCGGGTTGCCGTCCTTCTGCTTCAAATCGGCGCAGGGTCGCCATCCCCAGGTACATCCAGGAGAGGACATCGGCAAACCGTCCAGTTAACTTTTCGTGTCGCTTGAGGGAGCCACCAAAACCAATTAGGGCAAGGTCAGTAAGGGTGGCAAAGGTGGCAGATGCCCAGGCGAGTTTGCGATAGTAGCGGGCAGTAGGACCTGTGACAGGCGAACGGGCAAGATAACCACGGGATAGGCTCAGGAGAATGGAACGAACGCTATTTCGTACCATCAAACCTAAATGGTGCCAGAGGGCATAATCAAAGGCGGAGACATCTCCCTGGCTGAGCGCTTCCACTTCCAGATAAACATAGGGGTGACAACGAATCGCACCCTGACCAAAGATCATCATAGTGCGGGTGAGGATGTTTGCTCCTTCGACCGTAACCGGGATGGGAATTGCAGTATAAATGTTTGCCAGCAGGTTTCGCGGTCCCCGGCAGATGCCAGCCCCACCGACGATATCCATACCATCGTTAATCATCTGGCGGGCAAGTTCGGTGAATTCGTATTTGGCGATCGCAGAAACGACGGAGGGTTTCTCACCGTTATCAACGGCACCACAGGTATAGATGCGAGCGGCATCCAGCAGGTAGGTTAAGCCACCGATACGGGCAAGGGGTTCTTCAATCCCTTCAAATCGTCCGATGGAAAGCCCAAACTGCCGCCGCACAACGGCATGGGCACCGGTGACACGAGCCACCAGTTTGGCAACGCCAGTACAGGTCGCTGGGAAGCTAATTCCCCGACCCGCGGCAAGGGTCTGCATCAGCATTTTCCAGCCATTGCCTGCCTGTTCTGCCCCACCAATGATCTGGTCAATGGAAATAACGACATCCCGCCCTTCAACCGGAGAGTTGTAGAATGGCACTCCCATCGGATCATGGCGTTTGCCGAGAATCACACCGGGGGTATTGGCAGGCACCAGAGCACAGGTGATACCGACGTTTTCCCCTTGACCCAGCAGGTTTTCGGGGTCGCGCAATTTGAAGGCAAGCCCAATCAGGGTGGCGATCGCCCCCAGGGTAATATACCGCTTGCGGAAGTTGAGCCGAATATACAGCCGATCATCCTCCCCCTTAAACACCACGCCTTCTGAGGTGATGCTGGCGGCATCGGACCCGGCGTGGGGTTCGGTCAGGGCAAAGCAGGGGATTTCTTCGCCCCTGGCTAATCTGGGCAGGTAGTAGTCTTTTTGCGCCTGGGTGCCGTAGTTGAGCAGCAGTTTGGCGGGACCAAGGGAATTGGTCACACCTACGGTTGCGGTATGGGTAAAGGAGCGGGAAGCCAGCTTGACCATGACGGAACTATAGGTCAGGTTAGAGAAGCCTAAGCCGCCGTACTCTTTGGGAATCATCATGCCAAAGAAACGCTCTTGTTTGAGGTAGTCCCACACCTCTGGGGGCAGGTCTTTACGGCGATGGATTTCCCAGTCCGTTGCCATGCGGCAAACCTGTTCCACGGGTCCATCCAGAAATGCCTGAATTTCGGGGGTTGTGGCTGGATAGGGTTCCTGGTTCATCCGTTGAAAATTGGGCGATCCGGAGAAGAATTCTCCGTCGATCCAAACGGTTCCGGCTTCGATCGCCGCCTTTTCGGTGTCTGAAATATTCGGCAACAGATTGAGCGCTTTGATGCCCTTCATCAAAGGGGCTGTGATCATTCCCTGCCTGAGAAAGGGAATGTTGAGAGCCGCCGCGATAAAACCGAAGATAACCCAGACCCAGATGGGTGGCTGAAATACTCCCAAGATGGCGGCAAAAGCAATTGTCCACAGCCATAAAGGTACGCCCAAATAACCGAATATCAATAGGGCCAGAAATGAACTGGGAATGGCGATCGCCAATAGAATTGAAACCATAATCGTTTACCAAAAGCAATGATTTTTAACCCCATGAAGGGAGGCGGAGCCTCTGGCTGGGAAAGTCTCGGCTCTGCCTCAAGCCACCTACAGCATCAAATTCTCAATCACTCCAGCGGCACCCATGCCACCCCCGACGCACATCGTCACCAAGCCATAACGAATGTTGCGCCGGTTCATTTCGTGCAGAATCGTTGCCGTCAGTTTTGCCCCGGTCATGCCGAGAGGGTGACCAAGGGCGATCGCGCCACCGTTGACGTTGATGATGTCTTCGTTCAAACCGAGCTTACGAATCACGGCGAGGGACTGGGCAGCAAAGGCTTCGTTGAGTTCAATCAGTCCAATGTCATTCAGGGTTAACCCAACCTGTTTCAGCACTTTGGGAACGGCTTCCACGGGACCCATGCCCATAATTTCAGGCGGCACACCCGCAACGGCAAAGCCCAAGAGTTTCCCCATGGGTTGAATGCCCAATTCCTCCACCATTCGTTTAGCCATCACAACGGTGGCGGCAGCCCCATCGGACATTTGGGAGGAGTTGCCCGCTGTGACGCTACCCCCGACCCGAAACACGGCAGGTAGTTTGGCAAGTGCCTCTAGACTGGTATCGTGGCGGGGTCCTTCATCAACCTTGAATAAGGTTTCAACCGTCTTTGGCTTGCCGTCCAGGTAGAGGGTTTCGTGAACCGTGATGGGAATGATTTCTTCGTCAAACCGACCTGCCTGGATTGCCGCGATCGCCCGCTGGTGCGATCGCAACGCGAAGGCATCCTGGTCCTCACGGGAAACATGAAACTGGTGGGCAACATTTTCTGCGGTTAGACCCATCGTGCAATAAGCTTGGGGCAATTCTGTTACCAAATCGGGGTTCGGTGCCAGTACATTTCCCCCCATCGGAATCAGACTCATAGATTCCGCTCCCCCCGCCACAATCACCTCCGCCTGTCCGGTCATTATTGCCTGGGTTGCCATGGCGATCGCTTGCAAACCAGAGGCACAAAACCGATTCACAGTCACCCCAGCCACCGTTGATGGTAAGCCAACGCGCTGACCAATCACCCGTCCCAAATTAAAGCCCTGCTCGGCTTCAGGAAAGGCACAGCCGATGATAAGGTCATCAATTTTTTCCGGTTCCAGCCCCTTAACTTTTTCAATCGCACCTTTAACCGCGATCGCCCCCATATCATCGGGACGCATATTGCGAAGGGTTCCACGCGGCGCTTTCCCCACCGCTGTCCGCACACTGCTAACAATGTAAGCTTCATTCATAGTTAATTTTCAACCTGTTTAGTCTTGTTACTGAGAATGGAGAATGGGTCATTTGGCATTCGTCCTTTGTTGTCTGTAAATACCAATGACCAATGACCAATGACCTAATGACCTCTCCCCCTCTGCCTTCCCTAATTCCTCAACGGTTTCTTCGTCTTCAACATATGGGCAATCCGCTCCTGGGTTTTGGTTTGCCCCAACAGGGGGATGAAGGTTTCCCGCTCCAGTTGCAGCAGGTAGTCTTCGTGGACGAGGGAGGGGGCAGTGAGTTCGCCGCCGGTCATGACGTAGGCAAGGCGACCAGCGAGGTAGCGATCGTATTCACTGGCGTAGCCGCCCTGTTGGAAGATGTAAGCGGCTTGCTCCAGCATTGCCCTGCCGGGACGACCCAGCACCATGATGGAATTTTGCTCGAACGGTGGCGTGTAGCCGACGTAGGACAGGTGAAGGATTTCGGCTTTGGCGATCGCGAGGCGACGTTCTCCATCCATCACAATTCGGGCATGGCAGGGCAAGTAGCCTAATTCCTGTGCTTCGTAGGCACTGCCCGATACTTTTGCGGTGGCAATGGTTTCAAAGGTTTTCTGAATAAAGGGCTGAATCTGACTCAAGGTTTCATTAGCTGCCCGCTCCGTTGCCCGTGCCACCATCCGCATGATGCCACCGGCTCCGGGAATTAACCCTACTCCCAGTTCAACCAGACCAATGTAGGTTTCAGCCGCTGCAACCACATGGGGACACGCCATCACCAGTTCACAACCACCACCTAATGCCCGTCCCTGAATAGCAGCGACAATCGGTTTAGGGAAATAGTGAATCCGCTGCATCAGGGTTTGAAACTGGATGATTAGTTTCACCAGGGCATCGAAATTACCGGACTGCGCCATCATTCCCATTTCTGCCAGGTTTGCGCCACCGGAAAAGTGAGCGCTACTGTTACCGATGACCATACCTTTGAAAGCGTGGGTTTCCAACAGGTTCAGCACTTCTTCTAAACCGCTGACTACGTTCAAGCTGAGGGTATTGCCCTTGGAACGAAATTCGTACAGAACCACGCCATCACCTAAGTCCAGCAGAGCCGCTTCAGGATTGTGCCAGAGAACTCTTTCTGGATCGGCTTTGATAGCGGTCAAATCGATTTCGTCGGAGGAGATTTCTAGAGGTGTGTAGTGTAGTTCTGGCTTGTAGACATGGTGGTTTTTGTAGAAACTTTTGGCACACATTTGCTGCATGATTTCTACCCACTTAGGGACTGACATACCCGCCGATCTCATGTCTGCCAGCACCGTTTCAAACCCCAGGGCATCCCAAAGTTCAAACGGACCCATTTCCCAACCAAAGCCCCAGCGCATAGCGCGATCGACATCAGCGACACAGTCGGCAATTTCAGGAATCCGGTTGGCACTGTAATTCAAAATTGCCAGGGTAGACTGGCGGAAGAATGCGCCAGCACGACTGGCATCGGCATAGAGGGCACGCAGGCGATCGCCCAAATCAGGTATCTTTCCAATGGCTTCAATGTCCCCCAAATTCATCGGTCTGGCAGACTCATACGCCATTGTTCCTGGGTTGAGCGAGAGAATTTCTCCCTTTTGTTTTTTGTAAAATCCCTGCCCTGTTTTTGCGCCCAGGGTGCCTGTTTCCACCAATTTCTTCAGCACTTTAGGAACGCGGAACATCTCCCGACTTTCATCGTTGGGAATTGCCGGGTAAAGGTTGTATGCCACATACATTAAGGTATCCAGCCCTACCAGATCGGCAGTGCGGAAGGTAGCTGATTTAGGTCTACCGGCGATCGTCCCAGTCAGGGTATCAATTTCCTCAATGGTGTAACCCTGCTCTGTCCAGGCTTTAACCCCCAGCATCGTGACAAACATGCCAATCCGGTTGGCAATGAAGTTGGGCGTGTCTTTTGCCACCACCACTCCCTTACCCAGATGAATTTCCCCAAACCACTGTATCTGTTCCAAAACCTGTGAATCGGTGTCGGCGGTTGGTATCAGTTCCAGCAGTTTGAGATAACGGGGAGGATTGAAAAAGTGGGTTCCTAAAAACCTCTGGCGGAAGGCTTCTGAACGACCTTCGGCGATCGCATGAATCGGTAATCCACTCGTATTCGTTGAAATAATGGCATCTTCTCGAATAGTTTCTTCCAACCGCTGCATCAATTGCTTTTTGATGTCCAAATTTTCGACTA
This sequence comes from Kovacikia sp. CALU 1929, assembly GCF_056784235.1. NCBI lineage: Bacteria > Bacillati > Cyanobacteriota > Cyanophyceae > Leptolyngbyales > Leptolyngbyaceae > Kovacikia > Kovacikia sp. CALU 1929. Next base: position 152,149 of record NZ_JBXBCF010000065.1, on the reverse strand, counting down.
CTGCCTCAATGACCCAATCCACTTCAGCAATCCGATGGAAATGGTCATCAAAATTACCTAGAATCACACGACGAGCAGTTTTTTCTGTAAAAAAGATCGGCGGCGATTGCTTCAGTGCTTTTTTGAAGGTGCCTTCAACGAAATCATTTTTGTTACCTTCTTTAGCAGCTAAATCCAACAGATGCACGGTAAGACCAGCATTAGCAAGGTGTGCAGCGATTTGGGTTCCCATCACTCCAGCACCCAGAACAGCGGCTGTGCGAAACGGTTTGTGCATGGTTCAAGTTCTCCATTGGGTTAATTAGGGTGAGGTGTCAGGGGTGAGGGGTGAGGGGAGGGTGGGGTATTGGTCATTGGTCATTGGTCATTGGTGTTTACAAATGACAAATGACCAATGACAAACAACAACCTAATTACCGATTACCACTCAACTCTCGACTCCGAATCTCAAACTTTCATCCTTCATCCTTTCCTCTTACCCCGTTCCTACATGACTACCAATTAGCGCCCAATGGCTGGCAAGCAGTAGCCCCAGTGTAGTCAGGCGGGGATTTAGCGATCGCGCGTAGGTGGGGCAGGATGACACTGGGACAGGAGGACATAATTCGACAGGCGCTTTTCCGAGAATTTCCCGTTCTTGAGTGAGTTTGTCTTTGCGGGTTTCGTCTCTAAAGAGGGCTTTGATTTCCGGGGCAAAAACTTTGATCATCTGGTTACGATTTATTTCTCCGGTAACTGTTAGCAATTCGTTTTCAAGCGTTAGTGGAGTATTAATCAATTGGAATTTTTTTACCGTTGCCCAGTAGGGCAGATGGCAGTTTGCAGCATCAATTAATGCCCGGTATAAATTGGTGATGCAGGAGTGTTTGAGTAAAGCATCCGGTGGTAAATCAATTCCTGTTTCTAGAGCATAACTATGCAGCGCTTCTAGATTGGGGAAAATTAGAGCAGCACAGAATTTTTGCTCAGAACCGACGGCGATCGCCTGCGTAATCAGGGGGGACTGTTTCAACCGCTGTTCGATGGGAATCGGTGTAATATATTTGCCGGTGGAGAGTTTGAATAGGGCTTTTTTCAGCCCGGTGATTTTCAAGAACCCGTCTTCCGTGAAAGTGCCCAGGTCGCCTGTGTGGAGCCATCCCTGGGCATCAATCATTTCTTGAGTTGCTTCAGGGTTTTTGTAGTAGCCCTGAGTCATATAGGGACCCCGCAGCAAGATTTCCTGATCCGCTGCGATCTCCACCTCAACCCCTGGAACAGGAACTCCCACAGTTCCGGCACGGTTATAATTGCCGCGATTGAAACACACAACCGCACTTGCCTGCGTCAAACCATATCCATGCATGGGGATAATACCCGCGGCAGCCAAAGCATTTGCCAGGTCAGCTTTTAAGGCGGCACCGCCACAGATCAGATACTTGAGCCGACCGCCAAAAGCATCCCGCCACCTGGACAGCACCAACCAGTCTGCCAGCTTTAGCAGCAATGCATATCGCCCTTTGGGTGGCCGCCCTAGCTCATATCGACTGGCAAGATGCAGCGCCCAGCGGAAGATGATGCGACTCAATAAGCTTAATTTGTTGCCTTTTTCTAGAATTTTGCCGTATGCCTTCTCCAACAGCAGCGGCACTGTAGTCAGAATAGTCGGCTGAAGTTCCTTTAAATGTTTGGTGATGCGATTTGGGGTTGAAAAGTAGATGCTGTGCCCATAACTCACATGCCCATAAATCATGCACCGCGCCAGCACATGATTCAACGGTAAAAATGAAAGCACCACTTCCTGGTTGCCTCTTTGCAAATTCTCAATGCAGGAAAAGGAGGCTAGGGCATTGGCTGAGAGGTTTTCATGGGTCAACATCACACCCTGAAGCTGCCCCGCTTGATCGGGAATATAGATCAGGGTAGCGAGTTGATCAGGTGTTAAGGCTGTCCTTAGTTGCTGCGATCGCGCTTCTGAAACCCGAACCTCTCCTCTGGCACGGATGTCATCCAGGGAAAAAATCTGGACACACTGGGGCAGCAGGGAATGGGGATGCTCAGGATGGGCTGGGTGGAGCAGCATTGGAATATCCAGGCAAGCAGACTCCGAAAGGGTAGCGGGATTCACCCGTTGGGAAAGTACTTCCAGTGGCGAAGAAACACCAAGACGCGAAGACGCAGAGATACTCGCCGCCTGCCAGTTTGAAGGAACCTCAACAACAATAATCTGCTGTAAGTCAGGGGCATTGTGCAGGTATGGCACAATTTGATCGAGCAAATCCTGATTAGAAATAATTAACGCCCTCGCTTCACTGTGCTGCAAAACAAACAGAATATGTTCCAGGGTTTGGGTTAGATCAATTGGCACATTGACCAGTCCTGCCAGCAAACACGCCATGTCTGCAATGCAGAAGCTGGTGTCGCTGTGCATTAACAATGCGATGCGGCTCCCCCTTTCTAATTCCAGTTCCAACAGTCCCAAGGCAACCGCCTCAACCGCAGACTGAAACATTTGATTGGAAAGGGGCTTCCAGCCTGCTTCAGTCCACTGATTAAATGCCTGGGCATTAGGCGCATCACTACATCCTTCATCAAGCAAGGAAGGCAATGTTCGCCCTAAAAATATTTCTCCGGAATTCGGGGGAGCCTGGTAAGTCTTTTCAATCCATACCATCTTCCTCAAGAAGAGCTAATACTCTTCTCCTCACTAATAGTTTATTTTTGGTTCGGCGTTGCTGATTTTGAGGGTGAAAAGATTACTGGAAGCTTGAAACTTCGTTTCAATTCATCCTGCTTTTTAGCAACCCTTTTGGTTTTTCTAAGACATCAGTCACTAAAGGTTTGACAGAAGCACTGAAATGAAGGGGGCAATTCAATGCAGCAGCCAAGGTTCTTTTGGATACACTTGAAAATAATATTTGCCATCTATCTTGAGTCATAGTTAAATGACCAGTTGTACATGACAAACAAAACAGGTTAACAGAGAACTCATGAAACAGTTTAGATGCGACTTCTGAACATTTGAGTTCTGTTTTTTCCTTGCTCCTTACCTTTGATGAATCAACGGCAGACCTATTGTCTAAAGCTTTCAGGGCTACCGTCTATTGTTGAGTTTTACTCCTCAACTCATGAAACCCTACTGAAAGAGTATTGCGCCTTTCAGTGGAGATTTCCCTGGTAAAATTCAGTCTAGCTTACAGATTTAACGATCTGTGAGTTCTTATACATTTCTTGAACAAAAGTGTTGTTTTATCCGATCAGACGATGGCTAGAAGTCGCAAGAAATGCTGCTCAAAAGGCATTTCTTACTCTACAACTTGAAATTTAGATTCTCAGGTTAGCCCTGGCTGTGATTAGAAGATGTTAAAGATTGATACGAACATCTAGTAAGAGAAAACAGGAGAGCCGTATTTGTACAGAGAGTTAGGAGATAGTCAAAGAATTAGCAGAGGTTGCAACTGGCAATAATGGAAGAGCAGGCAAGCCCTGATTGTTTGTGCAACCTTGGGCATGGCGCGACTGTGCTGGCACAACGCTATCGTTGCCAAAATTGAGAGCGCAGTTGGAGCCGTTTCTTATATTCTCTCTCCTCTCCTTTCATCCCTTTTTCTGAATATTCGGGCAAATGGTCTGCGAAATCAGTCCCGGAGGAGGACTTTCCTGCCAGCCAGAAAGTAAGCCTTCAAGTTCTGACCGTAAGGTTTCCAGTGCTCTAATCTGCTCGCTGATGGCACCCACCTTATCCTGGAGGTGTTGCTTCACTTCACCACAGGGAAGCTCTCCTCGGTCATGCACATGCAAAATATCTTTAATTTCGTTGAGGGTTAAACCAAGGGACTGTGCCCGTTTAATAAACGCCAGTCGGTTTGTGATTTGTTCATTGAACAGGCGGTAGCCTGTCTGCGATCGCTCCACTGTCGGTGTTAACAGCCCAATCTCTTCGTAGTAGCGAATCGTTTTGACTGGCAATCCGCTGTGATTGGAAACTTCACCAATCTTTAGCAGGGGTTTGGCGATCGTGGTTTCTATCATGTGTTACGGGGTGCGGATCCTTGTTTCTCTAAAATTTTCTAGGAGGATTTTTCTTAGCCGCCGTTAGCGTAGGCAAACTGGGGCGAGATGATTCGGGGGGAAGGATATAAACGGGGTTTTGGCTCACCGTCTCCATTACCTGACGACGTTGGATCTGCCATAGCCGTAGGGCGATCGCCGTTCCTACAGTTCCTACCCCGACCGCCAGCAATGACCAGTGTTCAGTTAACCCACCGATCGCCGCATCCACTACACCCACCGTTGCTACAAACCCAACAATAGGTTCTTTCCGATAAATCACTCTCAATAGCCGTGACCACAAAATATCCATGTTTGAGTGCCCTAGTGCCTCTGATCTCATTCTAAAGGGTTTGACTGGAGTGGGGCGGAGAGCGGAAGAGGGAGGGGAGGGATCTCATCCACTCATCCACTCATCTACAGACAATGGTGGTTTACTCATCTGGAAACTGCTGTAAATCTTAACCTCACATCCTAACTCCCCCCTTCACCCCTCACCTCTGCTAGATTGTGGCAGCCATCCAACCCCAGGTCTGAATTTTTTCGATAGGCATCTCCTGGTACCCAAACGCTAATCTGACGTTCAGGAGATATCCAGTAAAGATATTCCACATTTGGGTCGTATCGTACACCCACTCTCAAATTAGAAAAGTCATCCTCGCAAATTTCAAAGCCAAATCGAACAATAATTTGAGCAACCAGGCAATCAGGAGTATCGCTAGTTTCCCCAGAGGTGTCACGTTCCTGCCAGAACTTGTCAAGGAATCGTCTGAGGGTGGGAAGAATCTTGTCAGGGGTGCCGCCCCTACTGGCATAGATAATTGCCGGGTTGCCTGCGACAATAATGTGACAGGGATGAGCCATTTTGAGGTGAAGTAAGGGTTGGTAAAGGGTCAGTAGAAATCCCAGGAAAAAGTGTTTGTGCCTTTCTCCTGAAGCGAATTAATCTTAACTTCTAAAGTCTAAACGACCAATGCGTCCAGAATGCGCGAAATCACGGATTTAGTCAGGAGGAGATTCCGACAATATGAATACAGATAACATTAAGTTTTTTAACAATCAAGGCTGGTGCAGGTAATCAATCATCGGTCTATCGTCAACGGCGGCTTTGACCAATGACCAATGACCTGTTACCAATCACCCATTTACCAGTTCGTTTCATCCTTTGCATCAGCTCTGACTACTAAAGAACTGAGTCTCTCTGCTATTTCTGAGGTTACCCATGCTGCCTTCGACCTTCCCCCAGTCAACCGAAAAATCTTCATTAAATCCCAGGCTTCTAGAATCACGCAGCCAATACCGTTCCTGTCATATCCGTTTACCGGGAGACAGCCATCGCATGGCTGCCATTTTGGTTGAGGGGAAGTACTACAGCCTGGTCAAGGTTGCCCAAACTGGACAACAGACGCTCGAAATCTCTCGGCGGTTGATCATGAAAGGTCATCAAATTCTGATTACAAAAATTGTAAAAGGCTATGCTATCTGGGTTTTTGAACCAGAGGCTGTCCCAGAAATGTCAATCGGCGCTTCTGCTCAGCCTGTTCACAAGTCCGTGACTCCGCCAACCTGTCGAATTCTGAGTGACCAGAGCCGCTATCAGATTTGTGAAATTCGTGTTCCCGACCTCGACGATCGCTTGGAGGCGGTTTTAGTGGACGGTCAATACTATGGCTTGTTTAAGGTGGTAGAGACGCGCCAGCAGGCGTTGGAGTTTGCCGCTAAGTTAGGGCGGCGGGGAGATGCCACCATTATTACGAAAACCCAAAAGGGGGATGCTATCTGGGTCCGCGAAGCAGAGGCTCAGCCTGTTGGGTAGAATTCCCGATATATTTTGAGAAATAGGTTATTCCTTAAAAACAAGTGGACAGGGGCGATCGCCCCTGTCCACTCAGTTTTTTAAGACCTATTTCCAGTGTTGTGTCAAAAACAATTACAGGTCTTTTTCACTTAACTCGCGGGTCATATAGTCAAACGGCTGATCTACAATTGCCGCATTGTCAATCCCAGCTTCTGTCACCAGTTCTTTGACAATATCCTTCATAATTTGGATGCCTTGAACGGTTGGACCAATCGGCACACCCAAGGAATTGTAGGTTTCCCGCAAGCCCTCTAAAACTCGCTCATCTAAAACATCCGTATCCCCAGCTACCAAGGCATAACTTGCGTAGCGGAGATAGTAATCCATATCCCGCAAACAAGCCGCATACCGACGAGTGGTATAAGCGTAACCGCCCGGTCGGATCAATTCAGGCTGTTCATCAAACAGTTGTAAACCTGCCCGCTTCACAATATCCGCTGCATTGGCATTAATAACGGCGGCAGCACGAACCCGTGCCATACCTGTATTGAAATAGGACTTCAGGTTATCCATCGCGTCACGGTCCAGATACCGACCTGTAACGTCATAGTTTCTAATCAGGCTTGTTACTGCATCCCGCATGGAATTTTTCTCCCACTAGTCCTCTATAAAATCAGTTTGGCTATCTTGGTTGACTTTGCAGGCGAATCCAAATCGCAGAGTTGGGGATCTGTCGCCTCCAGTCGCAAGCATCAGTTTACCACGTAGCGATGGATGGATCTGTCAACAGTTTTGGAATTTGGAATTCTGATTTGGGGATGTGGCGATCGCAGCAAACCCAAAATTTAGAATCTGCTAATCTACCCAAGCACCAACCCTAAATCTAAGTTTAAGTCTGGCTTGCCAGAGGGAAATTTTGTAGTTCTTGATACAAAATCTGCTTAAACCTGTCTCTAGGATGATTCAGATACAATCACACTGCAACTCCCAGGGGTATTTTTACTGAGGTAGTGAATTCCTCAATACAAGCCATCCCCTCAGGGTTAAAGCGTTCAGATAAAGATTGTCTTCTGTCTCTATCCCTGTTTTAAAGACTAGAGACCGTACAGCACTCAAGGAGTAATTCATGACAACCCCGCAGGAAATTCTGGAATGGATCAAGCGAGATAGTATCCAGATGATCGATCTGAAGTTCATCGACATGCCAGGGATCTGGCAGCATTTGACGCTCTACCACGACATGATCGATGAGAGCAGCTTCACGGATGGTGTTGCCTTCGATGGATCTAGTATCCGGGGTTGGAAAGCCATCAATGACTCAGATATGGCAATGGTGCCCGATCCCAACACTGCATGGATCGATCCCTTCATGGAAGAGCCAACTCTGAGCCTGATTTGCAGCATCGTAGAGCCACGTACAGGTCAACCCTACAGCCGTGACCCCCGTTCCATTGCCCAGAAAGCGCTCGATTATCTAAAAACAACTGGGCTTGGCGACACAGCATACTTTGGACCTGAAGCAGAGTTTTTCGTATTTGACGATGTCCGGTTTGACCAGACCCAAAGTTCAGGCTATTACTTTGTAGACAGCGTTGAAGGACGGTGGAACTCTGGTCGAGAAGAACCCGGTGGCAACCTGGGCTACAAACCCCGGTATAAAGAAGGCTACTTCCCAGTGGCACCCACCGATACCTTGCAGGACATCCGAACTGAGATGTTGCTGACAATGGCAAAATGTGGCGTGCCCATTGAGAAGCATCACCATGAGGTAGCCACTGGTGGACAATGCGAACTAGGTTTCCGGTTTGCTTCCCTGGTCAATGCTGCTGACTATCTGATGACCTACAAATACTGCATCAAGAACGTTGCTAAGAAGTATGGAAAATCAGTAACTTTCATGCCCAAACCGTTATTTAACGATAATGGTACCGGCATGCACTGCCACCAGTCTATTTGGAGCAATGGTCAACCCACCTTCTATGGCAAAGGCGGTTATGCAGATCTAAGCGAAACAGCCCTGCACTACATCGGTGGGTTGCTGAAGCACGCTCCGGCATTGCTGGCGCTGACCAACCCCACCACTAACTCCTACAAGCGTCTGGTTCCTGGGTTTGAGGCTCCGGTGAACTTGGCATACTCTCAAGGCAACCGTTCTGCATCTATCCGGATTCCACTCTCTGGCGATAACCCCAAAGCCAAGCGTCTAGAGTTTCGCTGTCCCGATGCTTCCTGTAACCCTTACCTGGCATTTGCTGCAATGCTGTGTGCTGGTATTGATGGGATCAAAAACAAGATTGATCCGGGTTCTCCATTGGATGTAGATATCTACGATCTCAGCCCTGAAGAACTGGCAAAAGTGCCCTCTACACCCGGTTCACTGATGGATGCGCTGAAGAACCTGGAAGCTGACCATGAGTTCTTGACCGCTGGTGGTGTTTTCACTGAGGACTTCGTTAACACCTGGATCAGCTACAAGCTAGACAACGAAGTGATTCCAATGAGCATTCGTCCTCACCCCTACGAATTTGCGCTCTACTACGATGTCTAATCAGACAGGGCGGAGTGTGAAGTGCGAAGTGCAAAGTAGGTTACTGTATCCAGATTTCCGTTTGTGACTACTGATAACCGTAGCCGTCCTTAGTAAAAGGGCGGCTATTTTTTGGCAAATCAAAAGTAGCACAGTAGATTACCGACCACTGCCACTGCCCACTCAACTACTGGCTTGCGCCCTACCACTTACTATCGTTCGGCTGAGTGGTTACCTCAAAGCCTATCATCTAAGATTCTCTGCCCCCTGACCCCGACCTCTGCTGAGATATCTAGCTCCGATTAGCATAAGAGTATTAGGTGAATCGGTTCGTTAGCAGAGGTACAAAGATGATCATTAAAAAGCAATTTGGCAGCTTTGAGGAAATGTTAGCAGGTTCTAGTTTGCCAGTTTTAGTTGATTTCTATGCAACCTGGTGTGGTCCCTGCCAGATGATGGCAAGCATTCTTGAGCAGGTAAACAGCCAGATGAAAAATCAATTAAAGGTCGTCAAAATCGATACAGAGAAATATCCCCAATTAGCATCTACCTATCAGGTCCATGCTTTGCCAACGCTGGTTCTGTTTAAGCAAGGACAAGCTGTTGAGCGAATTGAGGGCGTACTGTCAGCCGAGCAATTGATTCAGCGGTTGAAACGATTTGTTTGAGAAAGTTTTCAGCCGTTTAAAGCATTTCTAGAGCGTACTTTAAAGGTTCAGACCCAGGTAGTATTGGCGACTGTTGGCAAAGCGTTCCCGTAGGATAGGTGCGACTACACAGACGGAACTTGCCTATAGCCTGCGGCAATGTTTTGTCTGCGGTGGCATCAGAGGGCTAATGGCAATGGGGATTGCATAAAACAGCAATCCTGTTTAGCGGTTGTCGGTAATTAAATTTGCAGAGAGGGATGATGAAATAAATGAGCCATCTCTATACGATCTAATTAACTTAATAAAGTTTCAACACATCCAGGAAGAACTTCTGCTGCACGTACTAGAACTTGTGAGGTCATTCCTGGATGTTTTTTTCTTCTTTTTCCCTTTGATTGCCTGGATTGCTGAAGCTATCCCCTACCTGGCGACCCAGTTGATCATCACTTGGTTTGTTGTTTAGCCCCCCAGGAAACATGCTGAGTCAACTAGAGCGAACTGAACCCACCACCCCAATGAATCCCATGTTGCTACAAGGGGTACTGGAAGGAATGACCGATGGCATTATGATTCTTTCTGATGAAGGTGAGTTGGTCTATCACAACTACTATGCCCATAGCGTTTGCCAAAAAATGAATCCGGGTAAACCTGTTGCTCAGGCAATTCCCGCAGAAATTTGGCGGAACTGTCAGGCATTGATTGACAGCCGTGATGTTTATTCCGATCAGCCGGTTGTGATTGAGTCTGAGGTTACTCTGAGCCAGTCTAGAGTTTATCGAATTCGAGTCCGATGGTTGATGCTGGAAGATCCCCAACGTCCTTACCTGGTTGTTTTGCTTGAGGATCGTTGCCAATCATCCCAAAATCGGGCACTGGCGGAAGCACTCCTCTACAATTTGACTCCCCGGCAGGCTGAAGTATGGTTGCTGCGCCGTGCTGGTTTTAGTTATCAGCAGATTGCGGGTGAACTATTTATTACAGTTAATACGGTGAAGCGTCACTTGAAGGAAATTTACACTAAGAAAAAAACAGCGATCGCCCCTGAGTATCAAGCTGCATACTAAGGTTCCAGAAACATCGGTATAGAGAAAAATCCCTTGTAAAGATGCTCTGCCTGAGTATTTCTACAAGGGATTGTTGTGTAGGAAAGATTTTAGGTAAAAGAGGCGATTTTTTTGCCAACTTTATAGTACTAGTGTACCATATCGATAGATTGATTTTCTTCCCCTAAATTCACTGTCTTCGGCGGATGCCTTTGTCACCGGAGCGGATTTCGTTAAATGGGTCAGGTTCCCAGTTGCTTGACTGACACTGCGGATCGCTACCTTTAAATTCGTTAGAGCCTGGGGAGTTAGACCTTTTCTGGTGGGCATGGGACAGTCCCGGCTTGCCCTGTCTTGAGTCTGGAATGTTTAGTGATTTTTCGAGGATTAGCCATGATGAATCGTCGTAAATCTCACCCTGCGAATGTTAAATATATGCTGGCAGGTGGGTCAGTGGTTGCCGCTTTTGGCATGTTGATTGACCCCAGCGGGCTACTACCCCAGGTTGCCCCCACTAAAGATATTTGCCAGGAGATAGTGCAGTCGCGGACGGTGTTATCAAGGGAGCAGTTATCCCGATTGTTGACTGTCCCGGAAGGTTCTGGCAAAGAGCAGGTGCTTCAGGTGGTGAGAGAGCCTTACTGTAAGCTCCAAACTCTGCAATTAAGAGCTGGTGAAGTTTCTCAACGGGAGGCGTATCCACTGGCGTTTGACCCCCAGACCTGGTTGGTTGTTCTGTATGAAGATGACCAGTATGCGGGCTATTCGTTTAGTTTTCGGCATTGATTGGGTCAGGGGTTAGGTATTAGGTGTCAAGGAATGGTTGACAGGTTTCTAGCGTGGATGACTAAAACGACTCATTGGGCAGGGGCGGTTACAGGCGTGATTGCTTTACTGCTGGTGGGATGTAGCCATACCTCCAAGCCAGAACCGCTGGTTGACTTGAAGTTGTATCAAACCTGGGAACTGCAACCGGGCGATCGCTTTGATGGACGGTTGGTACTGGGTGGACTGGGCGATATTTCTATCGCGCTGGATGGCAGCAGTGTCTATGCTCCCTTTAACGGAAAGGTAAAGCCAGAGCGGCGCGGTTGCATTGTGTTTTCCAGTTCTGAGGTGCCCGCCTACCTGTTTCGGTTGTGTGGACTAAATCGTCCTCGTCTAGGAATGGTCAAGCAGGGGGATGCCATTGGACGAGGGCGATCGCTGCAATTTGCTGCTCTCCGTAAACAGCCCAACGGCACCTGGGCGATCGTCGAACCTGCCAAAGCTATTCTCCGTCGTACCCTCACCAAGCCTCAGTAACCATGAAAGTCTCACAATTTCTGGCTGCTTTAAGCTGCTTTACCGTTAGTCTGGGCATCTCATCCAATGCCCATGCCGCCAGCAGTACCGGGGCGATCGACTTTTCGGTTCCCAAAAGTGCTTCTCCGGCGAATCCCCTCGCTTTTCTGGCGAACCCCGAAGCAAGCCAACCTCCTGCCCCCGCAGAAAATTCTCTTTCTGAAACGCCTCCCCCCTCTCCCGACGAGATCGCCCTCGCTCCCAATTTCCCCCCTTCCCCCATTCTCGACTTCCCTCCCCTCCCTCCCTCTCCCTCTTCCTCCCCTATCTCCCCTATCTCCCCTTCTCCTCCCTCTGTTCCTCCCTCTCTCTTCCACGGCAACTCCGATTCCCTGGTCGCCCGAACCGTCGGACATGCGGAAGGTACCCGTGCCCCTGATGGCAGCAAAACCAGTGCCTACTATGGACATTCCGATCCGGGTAATGGGGTGTGGAACCTGGGTAGCTTTTCCTTTCAGCACTGTCGGGAAGCTCAGTATCAATGCTCGACTCCAGAGGAAGCGGATGCCCATCAACTCCAGCGGTTGCAGGGACAGGCAGAAACGCTACGGCAACGGGCTGAAGCGGTGAGGATTACCCTGACACTGCTGGAAGAGCTAAACGGAATTGATCTGGCAAACCAGGCTCCTTTGGCTGCACTGGGACAACCGGGATACATGGAGTGGTTGAAAAAAGCTCAGGAGATGGGGTTGAAAGATGAGGATGCTGTGCTGTGGGCGCGGGTCAAGTCCTACTGGGATCCCGATCTGGATGGGTGGAATGCACCGGGGTTGGGCAATAGTGAACCACAGATTGAGCATGACCAGCACCGGAGACTGAAGGCGATCGCCCGTGCCCTTGAGGTTTACACTCAGCAGGTTGCAGCGGGTAAGATCCCCCATCGATCCCAGGCAAGCGTTAAGGCGAAGCCGCCAGAAGAGCAGGCAGCGGACCGGATTATCTTTCAAGACCTATCGCTTTAACCTCTTCTTTACTAATCACCGTTGGTAAACATGCGATAGTAGCTCTAGTTTTAGTCGCTCTGAGTTTAAGATTGGGGCGATCGCTGGAGAAGATAACTGTGAATGGGGTTAGCAGACAAACATCAACCTGGGTTCGTCAGATGGTGCTGATAGCAGGTGCGGTCATGTTAACCGCCTGTAGCCGTGGGTTGGACACTGACAAAATTGCGGAAACCGTTCAGGATGACATCATTAAGCAAGGTGGAGTTTCCCTGAAGCAGGTTGTATGCCCGGATAGGGTTAAATCGGAAGCTGGGCAAACCTTTGAATGTGTGGGTGTTTTAGACCCTGAGGGCAATTTTGCCATCCCCGTCACCCAACAGGATGAGCAGGGTTCCGTTCGCTGGAGTGTACCCAGTGTGAAAGGTCTGATCAACCTGGTGGATCTTCAGACTTCCATGCAACAAACGCTGGAAAAAGAGGTTGGGCAGGCAACCATCGACTGTGGCAAGAGCATTTATCGGGCGGCGAAACCAGGCGATCGCTTTGAATGCAAGGTACTGAAGCGAGGCATCCAGGTAACGGCTAAGGCAACCCCCTCTCCACCAAAGTCAAGCAACCAACCTGTGGCTCAGGTGAGTGCGAAACCATCCCCTAAAAAGGATCAGCCCGAAACCATCATGGTCATGGTTGATCTGGTTGGAAATGTCAACTGGCAGCGAGTCTTCGCTGGCGCAGATCCCAAAGCCGCATCCGCTCCTACCGGACAACCAGCAGCAACTAAGGCAAGTGCCAATGATTCCCCTGCCGCCGCTGCCCCACCAAAACCGAAGCCAACCGTGACCACAGAAAATATTCCAGACCCTAACCGTCCTGGTGATGATGAAGTCCTGGTAGATTAACGGAAACGGTTAATCAGGAATTGAATGGTTTTAATATTTTGATTTAATTTTCCTTACCTGCTCTTAACCGATCGCTTTTGTGGTTCAGGTATTCTAGCAGGATGTCCAATTCTATTCCCTATGCAGTATAGGGAGTAGGACAAGCAAAATTTTCCAGTCTAGGCACCTCCATCAGCCTCGTTCGTGTTTCTAGCCTTCTCAATGTTTAGAATGATATGTCTACACTGTTCGACATCGTATTAAAAGGCGGTCCGGTGATGGTTCCGATTGTGGGACTATCCGTAGCAACGGTTGCCTGTGCCCTGGAACGGGGAATCTTTTGGATTCGGTTGTTGAGAAGTGAGGCTCAAATTGCCCACGATGTATTGGAAGCCGCTCGTTACGATCTGGATGAAGCTAGCAAGATTGCTGAACAAGCCCAGGATTTGCCGATTGGGCGCTACCTGCTTGCCCCTTTGAGGTTAAATCAGCCAAATCCTGAAACCTTTCGACTGGCGATGGAGTCTGTGGGGGACAAGGAATTTGTCGAGATGCGGAAGGGCGACAAGCTCCTGGAAACTGTTGTGGCAGTGGCACCACTGTTGGGACTACTGGGTACGGTAACGGGTCTAATTGCCACCTTTGGCAATCTCAACATTGGGGGCGGTGGCACTAGTGAACAGGCAACCAAAGCAGCAGCCGGTATTGGTGAAGCGCTGATTACCACGGCAGCAGGAATGATTGTGGCAATTATTGCACTGCTGGTTTACCGTCTATTTGTGACCCTCCAGTCCCAGCAAATGAATTACTTTTCTGACCTGGGAAATGAACTGGAACTCATCTATCGCCAAGTGTGGTACGAACCGGAGTAGTGGATGTCATCCAGAAGAAAGCTAGAACAGTACGGAGCGATTCCAGAAATCAACCTGATCCCAATGATGAACGTGATGATGGGGATTCTGGCGTTTTTTGTCATGATTACGGCAACCCTGCGAAACCTGCAAGCCGTTGATGTGGCGATTCCCAGCAATCAGGTCAGTCCTTCTCCCCAGGAAGTATTGCCAGAGCCACTGATTGTGGATCTGAACGCCAGCGGGCAAATTACGATCGCCCAAACTCCCGTTACCAGGGATCAACTAATGGCAGCCATGCAGGACTATCTGGTGAAGAATCCCAAGGGAGCCGTACTTTTACAGCCCTCTCGCAGTCTCAAGTATGATCAGGTGGTTCAATTATTAGGTGAAATGCAGACGGTGGGGGGCGATCGCGTTTCCCTGGCACTGGAAGGTTAAAGACTGAAAGCATGGCTATAGCGTTTTTGAATCCAGTGAGGTACATGGATAGCCGCAAAACCCTTGAGTCAAATAGATGAGATGTACCTCACCCAGAAAGGAAACGCTATATGAGGCGAAGACAGCAACTCAATGCAGGGATACCAGAAGTTAATCTGGTGCCGATGATGGATGTGCTGATGACAGTTTTAACCTTTTTCATCATCATTTCCATGACCCTCACCGGGCAGCAGTCAGCAGTTAAGGTTGACCTACCCTCTGCCCAACTGGGCGTGAAGGAACAAAAAGCAACGGATATGATGATCGTCGGGATGGATAGCCAGGGGCAAATTCTGGTACAGGGGCAACCCGCCACCATTGACCAACTGGCGGAGCAAATGTCTGCTTATCTGGATACCCATCCCAACGGCATCATTGTTCTCAAGGCAGACCAGAAGCTAGATTACGCCAAAGTTGCCAGTCTGCTAGAAATTATGCGAGACATTGGGGGCGACAGCGTTTCCCTTGCCGTAGAGCAAAAGTCGTAAGGGATGTGCCCCAAAATAAAGTACCTGCTAGACAAGCTGCTCCACGATGGATTCCCGCCTGCGCGGGAATGACGTTGGGACTTTATTAATTTGCGAGTCCCTAAAGTGCGATCGCCTGATTGCCCTAAATATTGCCTGCCGCAGGGTTTTTGCTATGAGTTTTAGCGGGTGAGTCCTTCCACAGAACAATCAAAGTACTTTTGTCTTCCTTACCTTTGACCAAATTGAAATATCGCACGTAGTCATCCCGCCTGACTTCATAAACTGGACCACCGCCATACTCTCCCACCTTTTTTAAGGTGAAATCGGAGTAAAGCTGGGTCAGGCTCTCAACTACCTCAGCGGGATTTTGGGGCAGTAAATATTCCACTCCGATTAAGCCCTGTTTACCTTCTTTTTTCTCCGGATTTGTGAAAAATTTGGCTGCTTCCCCATCAGCAAATAAGTCCTCAACCTTATCTTTGTCCGTAATCTGGCGACCATTCTCCAGATTTTGCAATCGTTCCACGATCGCTTGAGTATCCGAGTCAAGACCTCGGCGTTGGCTGGCGGCTACCGTAGAGTCAGTGTTTGAAGCATCAGAGTCTGGAGCGTCTGTTGGTTCAGCCGTTGGAGAACTTCCCGGTATGGGAGTAGACCCTACCCGTGCCAAAGGAGTTGCCTCCTCAGAATTCGTTGAATCGGTTGAGTTACTTGGTTCAACGGAGGGCGAAGCTTCAGCAGCCGGTGCCTGATAGGACGGGGGGGGTGCTGGGTTGGGGGGTGTCAAAGGAGGTGGAACTGGGGCGATCGCTTTCTGCTGAGCGGGTGGACTTGTCTTTGTGACCGCTTTCTGGGCGGGTTTCTGAGCAGGTTTCTGAGTTGTGGGCTTCAAATCTGGTAGCCGATTATATTTAACGGGTTGCTCCGTTACCTGAGGCAACTCCTTCTGAGCGCCGCCCAGCGGCACGAACAGAAAAAAAGCGTGCAAACCCAATGCCAGGAACAGCATCGGTCGCCAGAGGATACTGAAAGCAGAAGGTGGATTCTTGGTTGCAACAGACATTTGGGTATCCATCATTGATAGTTCCACAGGTGAAAATCATTGCACAGGTGAATCCTTCCACACCATAATCAGTGTCCCGGTTTTGTCCCCCGTGGGCACGATGTTTAAGTAGCGAACATCGGTTCCCTTTTTCAACTCGTACACCTCCCCACCGCCATACTCTCCCTTCAGCGTCAGCGTGTACCCTTTCGCCTTATAGATCCGCTCAATATGTTCATAGAAAAGGATATCGGGCTTGATTGGACTGAACCAATCGAACGCCACCAACCCTTTCCGCTTCGTTAATTTGACCGGATCAGAGAAAAAAGCATTGGGATCGGGGAACAGTTCAGCCGTTACGGGAGCATCGGCTGGGGCACGGAGGGGTTCTGGGATCTCGCTCCCATCAACCTGAGTCCGCATCACAACAAATTCGGTAAAAGGCTCAGTAAATGCTTCCGTCACCTCATCCACTTTAGGTCCTTCCGCTCCACCAGGTTTATCGTTCTTGGCGGTGGGAGAACCCGTTGGGTTTGGGCTAGCGGTTGGCGAAGGAGTGGGGGAAGGTTTGGCTACAATTGCCGGAGGTGGAGCCGGAGTTGTCCGCCGTTTCACCACGGGTCTGGTTTTTGCAGCCGATCTTGGAGGCTGGTTCAGATTTGTTTTTGTTTTGGGAATGCGGGTGATTTTAACCGCTTTCTCATCCGCCTGGGGGGGTGCTTTTTTCTGCTCCCCCAGGGGCGCAAACAGAAGCATGGCATGGCATCCCAGGGCAATAACCAGCATTGGTCGCCATAAAAAACCAAAGGTAAATGGCAGTTTTTTGGCTTTTAAAGGCAGTAAATTAGCCATACTCAACTTCCTACCTCTAGCCAAAACGCCCGCTAATGTAATCTTCGGTCTGTTTCTTTAAGGGATGGTTAAACAGAGCCTTCGTATCATTGAACTCCACCAGTTCACCCAAAAACATAAATGCGGTGTAGTCTGAAAGCCGCGCCGCCTGCTGCATACTGTGCGTCACAATCAAGATGGTGACGTGTTGCTTGAGATTGCTCATCAATTCTTCAATGCTGGCAGTGGCGATCGGATCTAACGCCGAGGTTGGTTCATCAAACAAGAGCATTTCGGGATCGGTTGCCAGGGCACGGGCAATGCAGAGCCGCTGTTGTTGCCCCCCAGACAGGTTATAAGCTGGCTCTTTCAAACGGTCTTTGACTTCATCCCAGAGGGCAGCCAGCCGGAGTGACTGTTCCACCTTTTCGTCGATCGCTCCCCGTCTGCGCTCATTCCGCACCCTCAGACCGTAAGCCACATTTTCATAGATTGACTTGGGGAACGGGTTTGGACGCTGAAACACCATGCTAATTCGCATCCGGACTTCAATCGGGTCAACCCGTCGATCCAGAATGTTGACATTGGAGTCCAGCAGAATTTCCCCTTCGTAACGGTTGCCGGGATAGAGGTCATGCATCCGGTTAAAGCATCGCAGCAGTGTGGTTTTGCCACACCCTGACGGTCCAATCAGGGCAGTTACCTGATGGTTAGCAACCTTCAAATTGATGTGCTTTAGAATGCCAACCGAGCCGCCGTAGTAAAAACTCAGATCCTTGACCTGGGCTTTGGGTTGAATTGCGCTCAGGCGGTGTGACGATTTGGACAGTTCTTCTACCATTTGATCCCTTTCCGAAAACGATAGCGGAGGTAAATTGCCAGACCATTCATGGACAGGGTCATAAAAATCAGAACCACACCAGCGGCAGCAGCATTAACCTGAAACTCAATTTCAGGGCGAGAGACCCAGTTGAACATTTGAATCGGCATGACGGTGAAGGGCGACTTCAACCACTCTAGAGAGATGAATGGAAATTCTGGCTGAACGGGGGCAGGGGGCAGGAAGGCAATAAAGGTGAGGGCACCGATCGTCACTAGGGGAGCGGTTTCCCCAATCGCCCGCGACACGCCAATAATCACTCCCGTCAGAATGCTGCCAGCCGAGTAGGGCAGAACGTGATCCCAAATCATCCGCCACTTGCTTGCTCCCAATGCATAAGCCGCTTCACGCAGGCTATCAGGAATTGCCCGTAGTGCCTCGCGGGTGGTCACAATCACCACGGGCAGAATCAGCAGCGCCAGGGTTAACCCAGCCGTCAGAATACTCTCACCCAGGTTCAGAATGTAGTTGAAAAACCCCAGCGCCAGCAGACCATAGACAATCGAGGGCACCCCTGCCAGATTGGTGACATTGATTTCAATCAGAGCAGACAACCAATCCTTACGGGCATACTCTTCCAGGTAAATACCCGCTGCCACTCCTAAGGGCACTGCCGCCGTGGTTGTCACCAGCATCACCAAAAAACTTCCGACCCAGGCAGACAGAATCCCTGCCATCTCCGGGTCGCCGCTGGGAAATGAAGTAAAAAATTGCCAGGAAAGACGGGGCACCCCCTGTACCGCTAACTGAAGCACCAGTGCCAGGATCACAATCAACCCCACCAGAATGGATAACAATCCCACCACAGCAAACAGGGCACTAAACAACTTACGGCGATCAATGTCAGCTCGCAGTTCCTGTAAATCTCGCGCTTGATTTTGTTCTTGTAAATTCTCTGCGGTCATGGGGGAGAAGAGTTGAAAGTTGAGAATTGAGAGTTGAGAGTTGAGAGTTGAAAATTTTGAGTTTTGAGTTGATGGTATTTCCCGCTCACCCGCTCATCCGCTCACCTGATACCTCATTCCCCTCTAATACTTCTCTCGAAAACGTCTGCTTAAGAAGTAGCCGATGATGTTAAAGGTCAAGGTAATCAAAACCAGGGTTAGACCGGCGGCAAAAATTGTTTGGTATGCGATGGTGCCGTGGGGGGTGTCACCCAGGCTGACCTGGACGATGTACGCAGTGATGGTGGCAGCGGATTCGAGGGGATTGAGGGTGATGATGGGTTGTAGTCCGGCAGCGATCGCCACAATCATGGTTTCCCCCACTGCTCGCGAAATACCCAAAATGTAGGAGGCTGAAATGCCCGAAATAGCCGCTGGAAACACGACTTTCCAGGCGGTTTGAAATCGGGTTGCTCCGGTGGCGTAGGAGCCTTCGCGCAACTCAATGGGAACTGCTCGCATCGCATCTTCGCTGATGGAACTAATGGAGGGGGTAATCATGACACCCATGACCAGTCCCGGACTCAGCATATTGAAGCCCGACAGTTCAGGTAGCAGGATTTGCAACAGGGGGGTGACAAACAGCAGCGCAAAGTAGCCATAGACCACGGTGGGAATGCCTGCCAATAGTTCCAGAATCGGTTTAACGGATTCACGCAGTCTGGGAGAGGCAAATTCCGTCAGGTAAAGGGCGGCGATCGTTCCCAGGGGTATGGCAACAAACAGCGCGACCGCAGAGGTGACTAACGTTCCACACACCAGGGGCAAAATGCCGTAGCGGGGCGGATCAAACAGGGGTGCCCACTCGGTACCAGTAAGAAATTCCCATAGGGAAATGTGCTGGAACAGTTGGACGGATTCGCTGACCAGAATCCACATAATCGCGACTGTCGTTGCTACCGATGTGAAAGCGGCAAGGAACAGGACAGTGGCGATCGCCCGTTCCCTCAGTTCACGGTTTACTTTGCGTTCAGCGAACAGGGTAGATCGGGCAATGGGTAGAGAGGGATCGGTCATGGAAGAGGTGTCAGGTGATAGGTGTCAGATGATAGATGTCAGGAATGAGAAAGCTATAGGGATTGATTGCAGTGATGCCAACTGACGTAAACCACTCTGGTAATTGAGATCGCAGTAAGGATTGAGAAAATAAACCAGAAGCCAGTCACAGAAACCGACTTCTGGGTCAGACACTAATCGGTGCGAGGATAACTGACTGAGCACCAAGCTGATGCCCAAGCTCGGAAACTTCCCTACTGAGGAGTGCGGCTCAAAATTTCTCCTACCTTCACTCCAATCTCTTCCTTACCACCAAACACGGTGCCAACTTGGTTATTCTGGAATCGAGCCAATGCTTTGGTGTAGTCTCCAGAGGTCAGTGGGACGTACTTAACCGCATTGACGGCTGCCTGGGCATTCTTCATGTAGTACTCGACGAATGCCTTGACTTCGGGTTTCTTTGCAGACTCGGCATTGATATAGATGAAGATAGGACGAGACAGGGGTGAATAGGTGCCATTCTCGACTGCTTGCTTGGAGGGCAAAACCGCTTTTCCAGTTTTGGGATCAACCACTGCCACAGCTTTCAAACGGCTCTTGTTTGCTTCGTAGTAAGCCAGACCAAAGTAACCCAGTGCATTCTTGTCACGGGAAACGCCCTGCACCAGTACGTTATCGTCTTCACTACCCGTAAAGTCAGACCGGCTCTGCTTAGACTTTCCGTTGACTGCTTCTGTGAAATAGTCAAAGGTTCCAGAATCAGCACCGGGACCAAATAGTTTTAATGGTGCATCGGGCCAGTTTGGCTCAACCTGGTTCCAGCGGGTGATCTTACCCTGAGCGGCTGGTTCCCACATTTTCTTCAGTTGGGCAATCGTCAGGGTGCCTGCCCAGGTATTCGCGGGGTTAACCACAACGGTCAGAGCATCGTATGCCACGGGCAGTTCAATATACTTAATGCCTTTCTCGGCACACACCTTCATTTCCTTTGCCAGGATGGGGCGAGAAGCATTGGAAACATCTGTGTCCCCACTACAGAATTTCTTGAAGCCACCGCCTGTACCGGAAACACCTACAGTAACTTTCGCTGCTCCGGTCTTCTGAAACCCTTCTGCAATTCTTTCGGTAATTGGGTAAACGGTGCTGGAGCCGTCAACTTTAACGATGCTTTGGGACTGAACCGCCGGTACAGAAAGACCAACTGCCGTAGCTGATGCCGCGATCGCACCCAGAACCGTAAAGCGATTGAGCTTAGATTTCAGTGCGTTAATTGCCATAAACCATCTACTCCGTGAAGCTACACATGCGTAAGAAATGTCAACTTAGTTACGATACATGCCCAAGGTTAAGAGTCTGTGATGTAAAAGCTTATACGGGGTAAAAATAATATAGTAAGGTTAATCTTTAGTTAACAAATTGTCGTCAAATGGTAAAGAAATAGGGGTTTAGACTTCAAGCCATCCTACTCCCCTTTGTCTGCACGAATCTTAGTAGGGGATTTTTATTTGAATGTACTAATCCAGTTAGATCCTATTTAAGTGTGATGATTTTCAAATAAAACCTGAATAACAAAACTCTCTGAAGTCAAAGTGTCCTGACTTGTCTTTAATTCCCTTGGGGAAGTCGGTTACAGCTTTAGCTAAAAATTGTCAGGGCAGTATAGAGGAAGAGTCGGTGTCTCCAAAATCCCCAATAGCTTTGTGAAAATCCAGCCACAAATTACGATTTAACCTTATCTTTAACTGTCCTTAACGGCTGATTATTTTTCTGTTTGTTTTCAATTAACGGCTCTGGTTGTAGGGTTATAAGTGTATCCATTTACAAGATGGCTGATTAGCCCTTTTCTGTTGTTTTAGCTTTCTATTCGATCGCTGGAAAAGTAGGCTTTTTACTTGGTAGAGCTTACCGAATTGAAGCAGTATTAGAAGTTATTGGATGTGAGGAAAGAAACATGCATCGTGTAATACGCAGCACCTTATTCATTGCTCCGGCAATTTTAGGGGCAACGGTATTTGTTAACTCTGCCTTGGCACAACAAGCTGAAAGTGGTTTGGTCAATCAAGACTCTGCTACTCCCTCAACGCTGTCCACCAATCTGTCTACCCTGGAGAAGGTTGCCGATTACAGCAGCGACGAATTTGAGACCGTATCGGGTCAGGTCACCTCTGTTTCCCAATTGACCGATGTCAGACCTACAGACTGGGCGTTCCAGGCATTACAATCCCTGGTTGAGCGCTACGGCTGTATTGTTGGCTATCCCGATCGCACCTACCGCGGCAATCGTGCCCTCAGCCGCTACGAGTTTGCCGCTGGGGTCAATGCCTGCCTCGACCGGATCAATGAATTGATTACTGCTGCAACGGCTGACCTGGTACGAAAAGAAGACCTGTTGGCATTGCAAAAGCTTCAGGAAGAGTTCGCGGCTGAACTGGCAGTCCTGCGCGGTCGGGTGGATCAACTGGAAGTTCGCACTGCCACGCTAGAAAGACAGCAGTTTTCTACCACAACCAAGCTAGTGGGTGAAGTGGTGTTTGCGGTCGCTGACACTTTCGGCGATCGTGCTACTCGCAATGGTAGCGATGGATTTTTAAGTGGAATTAATGCTGGTAACGAAGGACGCTTACGCGATGACCAAACTGAACCGATCTTTGTTAATCGGGTTCGACTCAACCTGGATAGCAGTTTCACCGGCAAGGATACGTTAAGAATCCGGATGCAGGCACGCAATGTCACGCCCTTTTCTGGTGCTTTCACAGGAACCAACATGACCCGCCTGGGGTTTGATGGCGACAATAATAACCAGGTTGACGTTAGCAAGGTCTACTACCGCTTCCCGGTTGGCGACAATCTTCGGATTCAGGTAGATGCGACCGGGAACGAGTTTTACAATGGACTGGTTAGCACGCTCAGCCCCTTTGCAAGCAGTGGCAGTGGTGCGTTATCTCGGTTTGGGCGTTTCAACCCGATATACCGGAGCAGTGCGGCTGGAGCAGGTTTTACCTTTGCCTATAAGTTCGGTAGCTTTCTTACCCTTGAGGGGGGGTACATTGCTGATACAAACAGCAACGTACCCAGTCCGAAAGATGGTTTGTTTAATGGTG
Source organism: Kovacikia sp. CALU 1929 (assembly GCF_056784235.1). NCBI lineage: Bacteria > Bacillati > Cyanobacteriota > Cyanophyceae > Leptolyngbyales > Leptolyngbyaceae > Kovacikia > Kovacikia sp. CALU 1929. The sequence goes on along the minus strand of NZ_JBXBCF010000065.1, from coordinate 129,341 downwards.
CCTTTACAGCTCTCGGACAGGTTGTGATCAAGCCGACCAAAACCATCGACCTGGCGTTTACCTATACCCGCGACTACTTCCCTGGCAACGAGGTCAATATTACGTCCAGTACTGGTAGCGGATTTGCTGCCAATCCCTTTGGTTCAAGTGCAACCCTTCGTAGACCCACCTCCTCAGATACCGTTTCCGCTCAACTCCAGTGGAAACTCAGTCCCCAGTTCATTGTAGGTGGCTGGTTTGGCTACTCCTGGGCAACTCAGCAAAATGGTAATAATGACGCAACGCTCCTAAATGGGGCTGGATTCTTAGCCTTCCCTGACCTGGGTAAGAAGGGCAACCTGGGCGGCATTATTGTGGGTGTTCCTCCCAAAGTCATCGACAACGATTTGGCTACCCGTGAGGATAACGATACTACAATCCATCTGGAAGGCTTATATCGTTTTCGGGTAACTCCAAATATCGCAATCACGCCAGGCATCATTGTGCTTCTGAATCCAGAACATAACAACGACAACGCTACCCAGTTTGTTGGTGTTATTCGGACAACTTTTTCATTCTAAAACCGATTTAAACGGTTATCGCAACGCTAATTTTTCTTCACCTGAGTTTTAGGAGGCTCCCCGGAGCCTCCTTTTTTGTTCTATAGACCGGCGACAACGATACTTGTCCCTATTCATGAATCGATCCATCCGGCATTGTCGCCCCCTGAAGTATTGCCCCCTTCAGGTTGGCGCTGCTGAGTTCTGCTTTTGCCAGGTTGGCATCTGTCAGGTCAGCATCCCGCAGATCTGCCCGCCCCAGGTAAGCATCAATTAGAGTTGCACTGATCAGATTAGTCCGTCGCAGGTCAGTCCGGCTCAGATCTGCCCGGTTTAGCCGTGCCTGTTTGAGGGTTGCTTCCGTCAGGGTTGCCTTGCTGAGAATAGCATTGGTCAGGTTTGCCCCAGTCAAGTCAGCGGCTGCCAAATTGGCTTCCGTTAGATTTGCCCGTTCTAGCTTGGCATCCACCAGGTTTGCCTGCCTCAGGTGCGCCTCGGTCAATACCGCATCCGTTAAAAAGATTCCTTTCATGAAGGCTCCCGTCAGGTTTGCCCCCGTCAGATTCGTTTCCCGCAGGCTGGCTTCACTCAGATTTGCGCCCCGCAGATCGGCTTTGGTCAGGTCTGCTCCGGTCAGGTTTGCGCCCCGCAGGTCTGCTTTACGCAGGTCAGTGCCGCGCAGGTTTGCCCCAGCATAGCAACGCTTTTCAAACCGCAGATTTGCCCCTCGCAGGCAGGCACCCCGCAGGTTTGCCCCACTCAAATTAACACTCCTCATGTCAGCCGTAATCAGATTGGCATCTAGCAGATTTGCCAGAGTAATGTCGGCTCCCCGCAGATCTGCACCGTACAGGTTTGCACCGTGCAGGTCGGCATCTCGCAGCTTGGCATTCAGTAAGTCTGCCTGACTCAGGTTTGCACCGCTTAACCTGGTTCCCATCAGGCTTGCCTTGCTCAGGTTTGCCCGGTTGAGGTAAGCAAAGATCAGCGTTGCGTTTGCCAGATCTGCACCGCTCAGGTCTGCGCCAATCAAGTCAGCACCGCTTAAGTCAGCACCATTGAGGTTGATTCCTCGAAAGTCGATTTCCCCTGCTTGATAGCGTTGCAGTAGCTCACTCGCGTCCATTCGTTCCCTCAACTGACTTCTGTAAGAAGTTTAATCTGTGGTTCCCTGAGTTGAAGGCGATTGGAGAAAAGCTTAGTTGGAAATGGTTTGGGTTGGGGTGTCCTTTTCAGGCTGGCTAATGCTGGATGGTGACTGAGTACTACGGGACTCGATCGCTTTATTGGTTGAGGTGAATGGTGGTTTGGAAGTTTCAGCACTGGGCGACTCAGTAATATGAGTTGGACTATTGGCAGAGGTTAGTATCTGGCAGGTAAACTCATCCTCATCATTGGCAGGGGCGATTTCCAGCGTAGTTTCCTCAAAGTCATCGAGACTAATGCCAGTTTCATCCGTGAGATCATTGATGTCCTGGCTTGAATGGCGAAACAGGTAAAGGGGACGAAGGCAGCGAATGACTGCGGTTGCTGTCTGAATGTTTTCTTCAGGTTCTCTCAGCCGTCGGGCAGTGCCATAGAGAACCGCTTCCAGGTCTGTGTAGAATTTGCAGGTTCTCAAAAGATGGCGCATGAGTCCATCTAACTCATGCATTTTCAAGTTGAGCCAGTCCTGATTGCTATAGCCAAAGTCGCCATGAAGGGCGGAGAACAGGAGAATTTTTGCCCGTAACGGGTTGGCGTACTTCATAATCCCCAACCGATAGTCAAACAGGCTAGTGAAGGTTTTTTGAGGATTGTCTAAGGGATTTTCTAAATTGACCGCACTAAGCGAGGGATCGGGAGAATGGGAGTCTGACCCATCTTCCGAGTCTTGCCCTTCTATTGCATCTTGCCCTTCTATGGCATCTTGTCCTTCTCCCAAGCCTGCTAAATCCTCCAGATTTTCCAGGTCTACTGGGGGCGAAGTGGTGGAACTGACTTCTGCTACAGGAGGGGGCGTAGTTCCAGGTTCAAGTATGAGGGCTGATTCTGGTAGCGGTTCGGGTTCGGGTTCCTCATGGTCAGGATATAGATGGCTCATCTGATGCACGATCGCCCGGGCGATCACTGCATATTCTTCCCGTTTGTTGAGTGAGCGGGCAACCGCATTCAGCGCTAGCACAAGCTGCTCACGGGTTTGGGTTAGATGAAACAGCTCTTCCAGAAGTTCGTCGAAGGGATAGCCATTCAGCGTTGCTGGATTACTTTCCCACTGCCGCCGACAGACGTAAAGAATCAGCTTCTTAATCCGAATAGCGTTGGGGTTTTGCTCCAGTCTGGCAGCAATTTCGGTATAGTCTAACTGTTGCGCAGGTTGAAGTGCTGAGGCTCCATCGGGAATATTGAAAACGGTTTCCTCAGTCAACGGGATGGGAGCGGGATTGGCTTGAGTCAGGTCACTGGTTTCCGTTGCCAGGTAAAGGCGTTGGAACTTGCTGGTAATTGCATTGCCAACCAGCGTATATTCTGCTTGCTTGCTCAGGGTGTGGATGAATTCGTTGAGTGTGTTGCGTAACTGATCGGCGGTCGGAACGAGTTGGTAAAGTTCGGCAACCAGGTCTTGCAGCCGCACCCGGTCTAACTGCTCGGTGTCATTTTCCCAGCGTCTACGGCAGATGTAATAAATTAACTTTTTAATCCGCTGCTGGTTGCCCGTTTGCTCAAGCTCCTGGGCAACTCGTTCGTAAAGGGAAATCAAGTGATTGGTGTTGGGGCGACCGAGGGGGGCGATCGCATCCGTAACGGGCTGGGAGTTAGACTCGCTCGACTGCGTCTGTTGCTGCAAGTTGAAATAAAGCTTGCTCACCTCTTCGACCACGGTATTCGCAACCAAACTATACTCGGCTGGCTTGCTTAAGGTTTTGACGGCTGCTTCCAGGTAATGCTGCAACCGCTCTGGCGTAGGGGCAAGCCTGAGAACGTCTTGCAGCAGGTTTCGCAAATTCATGGCTGCCAGACGGTTTGAGTCACCTTCCCAGGCGTTTTTGCAGGCATAAACCAGTAATTTTTTGATCCGCAAAAAATCTTTATGCTGTTCCAGACTACGAATGGTGTCGGCGTAGGGATCGGCAGACTCGGCACTGGAGTCCAGAATAATCTTGTAGGTGGGGACGACCTCCCGAATGTTTTTGAGTTCCTGAGGACCCAGATACCGGGTTTCCAGGGTCATCCCAGCCTTCACGACATCATAGACCGTTTGGGAAATGCAAATTCCACTGGGTTCTGCCAGGGTTTGCAAGCGGGCAGCGATATTGACACCATTGCCCATGACATCCGTTTCGTTGATGAAGATATCTGCCAGGTGAATTCCAATCCGGTGCTGTAAAGAATCTTCCGGGGGGCGTTGGGTTGCCTTCTCAATCAGACGATGTTGAATTTCAATGGCGTACTCAACCGCTTTGACGGCACTGATAAAGCACATCAGCAAGCCATCTCCAGTCGATTTGAGGACACGCCCCTCATACTGATCGCAGACCTGTTTCATCAGTTTGAGGTCACGCCGAATCAGGTCCAGGGTGTGATCCTCATTGACTGACATGCGAGCGCTGAAACCAACACAATCGGTAAATACGACCGTTGCCAGTGTACGGTGTCCCTTTAGTTCTGATGACAGCAGATCGTTTTCCATTAGGGTTGTACTGGCAAACAGAGTTCAGGTCGTTTCAGATTCAGCCTGGGAGGTCAGCGCTGGTAGATGCACGGGTTGGGGAAGTAAGAGGGATAGGTGTGAGGTGTGAGGTGTGAGGATGAAAAAACCGCGTTTAGGTTAACAAATTAGATAAAAATTAAGCAGGTTTAGACAATAAACCTTGGAAGGAGCGGCATTCTTTCGCTAGGGTGCCCTGATGTCTCAAGTTTTGCACGGTTGTAGGGAAAATGGGAGGGGGAAGAGAGAAGGATGAAGGATGAGGGATGAAGTTTAGTAACTCTCAACTCTCAACTCTCAACTCCTTTTCACGCTCTTTCTTGCTAGTTTGCAGTAAGGTTTTCAGGCTTTCAAGCACCAGGGGTACAGCGCTCAAGAAAATTAATCCGGCGACGAAAAGGCTGATGGCTCCGTCTACCCAAAACCAGTGAAGCAGCGCGATCGAGATCGCTGCCACCACAACTCCAATTGAACTGACAGTATCAGCTAAAACGTGTAGAAAAGCGGCTTTCAGATTCAGATCATGGCGGCTACCCCGATGCAAAAGCGCGATGTTGATACCGTTGATAACCGTTCCAGCACAGGCAGTCAGTAACATCGGCAGACTGGCGATCTCTGCTGGTGGCAGTTGCAAATGTTCAATCGCTTCCCACCCAATCCAGCCAGCCAGCAGCACTAAGGCGACGCCATTAATCAGGGCTGCCCCCGTTTCCCAATCGGGCTTACTGGCAACTCCCAGTCTGGGTAGTTGGGTCATCCAGGTTGCCAGGAGTGCCAACACCAGTGCCAGACTATCCGATGCCATATGCCCCGACTCTGCAACCAGTGCCAGACTATGACTGACCAGCCCAATGCCAAATTCTGCGATGGCAAAGGTGCCAATTAACAGGACGGCGATCGCCAGTTGGGTCTGCTTGGTTTTGGGATCGATAGACAAATCCCTGTGGACATGGTGGGGACAGTCAATGGAGTGATGATGCATTCGTGTAGGAGTTTGGTGAACCGCTCAACGCAAAGCAGGGAGCATTTGTCCTCGGACAATTCTACTCCCTGCTGACGCAAAACCTGGTTTAAGTGTGCCCGTTATTGAAATGGCTTACCACTTCTTATAGGGCAGAAACTTGCCGTTCATGATGACCTTGACGCGATCGCCCTTGGGATCTGCCTCTTTCTCAATATCCAGGGTGAAATCGATCGCACTCATAATGCCATCGCCAAATTTCTCATGAATAATCTCCTTCATCGGCATTCCATAAACCTGCATAATTTCGTAGAAGCGGTAGACTAGCGGGTCAGTCGGCACCAGCGGACCCAATCCTTTGGCAGGATAGGCAGTTAACTCTGGAATTAGATCCTGGCTCAGATCAAGGGCATGAAGAATTTTGCTGGCTTCATCTTCAGAGGCACTTGCCTGCCGGTAGAAAACGGCTGCAATCCAGATTTCATCTCGTCCAACGGCTTGCTCCAGATCGCTAAAGCTCACCCCTTTGGCTTTCTTAGCGGCTAACAGATGTTCAGTGATTTCAAGTAGTTCAACGTTTGACATGGTGGCTCCTTGGGTAGGTGGGAGGTGGGAGGTGAAAGTTGAGAATTGAAAATTGAGAGTTGAGAATTGAAAATTGAGAATTAGGAGTTGAAAGTTGGGTAGTAAGTAATTATCCTTTTCCTCTTAGCCTTGAGCCTTCGCACGGTATCTGCGATCTGTAAAACTCTCAACTTTCAACTTTCAACTCCTCACACCACTGTTTGCTGAATCCGCGATTCTTCTACGGCACGGGTTTCGCGGGAGAGATGATGTTCCATCTCTGCTTTGATTTCGTGGTAAGCGGGGTAGCGATCCAGTTCTTCGCGTTTGCGGGGGCGGGGGAAGGGCACGTCCAGGACCTGGGCGATTCTGGCGGCGGGTCCACGGGTCATCATGACAATCTTGTCGGAAAGCAGGAGTGCCTCTTCGATGCTGTGGGTAATCAGAACCACGGTTTTGCGCTGTTGCTCCCAGATGCGCTCAATTTCATCCTGTAGGAAGCCGCGAGTGAGGGCATCCAGTGCCCCAAATGGTTCGTCCATTAGCAGGATTTGGGGGTTGATTGCCAGGGCGCGGGCAATGCCGACCCGTTGCTTCATGCCACCCGAAAGCTCATGGGGATGCTTCCGTTCGGCTCCGGTTAAACCCACCAGGTCGATGAATTCGTGAACAATACTCTTTTGCTGTGCCAGGGGCATGATGGGGTAAACGGTTTCCAGGGCGAACCGAACGTTCTCGGCAACTGTCATCCAGGGCATGAGGGCATAGCTTTGGAAGACTACGCCCCGATCGGGCCCGGGTGCGGTAATCGGTTTTCCACCAAGAGTGATGAAGCCAGTAGAGGGCTTGGACAGTCCGGCAATAATATTGAGCAGGGTAGATTTGCCACAGCCGGAAGGACCGATGATGGAAACGAAGGTATTGGGTTCAATTTCCAGGTTAATGTCTGCGATCGCCACAAAGTCCTGGGAGGTTCGTTTCCTGACCTTATCCATCCAGGTTTGTCTGCCTCGGAAAACCTTGGAGATGCCCTGGATCGAGAGATGATCTGCTGTTTCCACGGGTTTTGTGAGTGGGTTAATAGTTTGCATGGTGATTACCTCTTTCCGTTACCTCTGCCCGAAGGAGACCCAGCTTTGCAAAAGACCAAACAACCAGTCCAGAACTAAGCCAACCAAGCCAATCACCAAAATGGCGGTGATGATGCTGGTGATTTTGAGGTTGTTCCATTCGTTCCAGATGAAGTAACCAATTCCACCGCTGAGTAGGATTTCAGCGGCAACGATGACCAACCAGGCGATCGCAAAGCTGATCCGCAGACCAGCCACAATACTGGGGGCAGCGGCAGGCAAAATCACCTTACGAATTGTGCGCCAACGGGAAGCCCCCAGGGTTCGGGCAACGTTCAGGTAGGCTGGATCGACATTGCTGACACCAAATTTAGTGTTTGCCAGGGTGGGCCAAATGCTGGAAATGGCAATCACAAACAGAGCGGTCTTTTCAGAATCCTTCATCAGTGCCAACCCCAGCGGCAACCATGCCAGGGGTGAAACCGGACGAAGTATTTGAATAAATGGGTCAACCGCCTTAGAAACCACGGGGGATAGCCCGGTTAAAACTCCGACCGGAATCGCGATCGCCGAGCCGATTAAAAATCCCACAATTACTCGCTGGAGGCTGGTCATCAACAACCAACCAATCCCCCGATCGTTGGGACCATAGTCAAAGAAGGGGTTCGTGACCCAGAACCAAAAGTCCTGTAACGTCTGACTGGCAGACGGCATGATGGGCAGGAACAACTTAAGATTGACCCCCACCTCCCATACGATCAGGAAAACTGCCAGGATGAGGACAAATAGCAAACCCGCTTTCTGATTGACGGTCAGCCCAGCCAATCGGGGTCGGGCTGCGATCGCAGGCTGGATGGAGTGATCAGTCATAGGTTCAAACCTTAAACTTCTTGATTTGCTCATCGACATAAGCCGTCGGACTTTGGGGGTCGAAGGTGTCAAATTTCAAGGTCTCAACCCGCTGCACTTCTGTCGGAGGTGTTTGACCCAGTTCTTTCTGCAACTCGGCAGCGACATCCGTGAGAAAGATTTCGTTGGCGATCTTGTCATAGTCAGCCTTGTCTTTGGTCATCAAGTCCCAGCGCACCAGTTGACTGGAAATCCACTTGGCAAAGCTCTTCCAGGGGTAGGGGTCAAAACCGATGCGATCGGGCACATCCAGGGTATTGCCCAGTCCATCTTCAAATTTACCGGTCAAAACCGCTTCCACAACGGGGAGGGGCTGGTTCAGGTACTTGCGCTCAATCAATGCGGCAGCAATCTTTTGCCGGTTTGCGGGGTCATTGGCATAACCTGCGGCATCGACGATCGCCTTATTGACTGCCCGGAAGGTATTGGGATTGGCATCAATCCACTGTTGGCTGGCGGCAAAGGCGCAGCAGGGATGTCCATCCCACAGGTCTTTGGTCAGCATGTGAATATACCCAACCTTTTCGTAGACGGCTCGCTGGTTGAAGGGGTCGGGCATCAGCATGGCATCGAGGTCTCCAGCAGACATCTTTGCCACACTGTCTGGCGGGGGAACCGGGAAGATCTGCACGTCTTTGTCGGGGTCCAGTCCGCCGGTTGCCAGGTAATAGCGGATCAATAAGTTGTGCATTGAGAATGGGAAGGGCACCCCGATCGTGAAACCCTTAAAGTCTGCGGGTCCTTTCACCGCATCTTTGTGCTTCATCGCAATGGTGATTGCCTGCCCGTTGATGTTTTCAATGCTGGCAAGCTTGATGGGGAAAGCGGCAGAACCCAGCCCCATGGTGATGGCGATCGGCATCGGAGAGAGCATGTGGTAGGCATCCAGTTCCCCGGCGATCGCAGAGTCACGCACCGCTGCCCAGTTAGGCATCTTTTTCACAATTACCTTTAGCCCATGCTTCTCGTAAAACCCTAATGGTTCAGACATTACGATTGGCGTGGCACAGGTGATCGGAATAAACCCGATCGTCAACTCTTGCTTCTCTAAACCGCTGCCACCGCCCGCCGTTGGAGAAGATTGGGTGGTCGAAGATTCCTGATTAGTGGCACAGCTTGCCATTCCCACCAGCGCGGCTGACACCACCACTCGCTTCATGAATTCGCGGCGGCTGTAGCTGCCCCGCTTCATGGTGTTGCCAAAAAACTCTGCTGCATGGGGTCCAAATGCAGCGGTAAATGCCTCTTCCAGTCCTCCCGCTTCCTGAATCAATTCTTCGCAGAACTTGCGTCTGACCTCGTTGCCCCCGGAAATGTTTTGTAAAAATAGCTCTTTCCGAAATTCTGCCCCAGCCAAACTATTTGCCAGGGTGAGGGCATCTGGTTTATAGATCCCCATCTTTACCAGATCATCAATGTAATCGACTGGATCCGAAGGCATCCCTTCTGTAAATTGCCAGTGATCTTGGGGCAGGTGGCTTCCCCCGCATGGACAGCGTAACTCAGTCGGCGTTAACTCGAATGAATCGGTCGTTTGAACTGCCATAGAAGAATCCAAATTCAGGTCAGGTGGAACAGGTTAAAAGTGCTGCAATTGGGTGGAGGCGATCGCTCCTATCGCGTTGCCTTTCTAGATGAGTGGAATCTCAAAACCCTAAACGATTCCATAGGAGAAAGTTTTAGCTTGCTTGTAAGGTACCAGGCGTTTTCGGGAAAACCATTAGAGAAGTTTTTGATAAAGTAGGACTTTTTTTCGGAAGATGTCCCCCATTCTCAACTCCCCACTCCCCTTAACCCGCCTGATACTCAACGGTTGCCGTTGATGTATTGCGCCAGACTTGAGGAGAAACTCCATGAAATTGGCGAAATTGACGGATAAAGTAGCTGGCATCGGCATAACCAACGGTTTCGGCAATTTGCCCAATGGACTGGGCAGATTTCAACAACAATTCACGCGCTTGTACCATGCGGCGTTCGGTGATCCATTGCTTGACGGTGCGCCCGGTCAGGTTTTGCACCAGATTGGTCAGGTAGGCAGGCGAATAACCAACTGCCTGGGCAACGTCTCTCAGGCTAATGGGTTGGGGATAGTGGGTCTCAATAAAGTGAAAGACCGGCTCCAGTTTCGGGCAGGCTGGAAAAATTTCGGCTGGATCTAGGGACGAATGGGGTTCTGGTGGTTCAGCACGGCTAACTTTACTTGAGTCGCTGGTATACCAGTGTTCTAAGGTCTGCTGACGTTCTAAACGGGTGGCGATCGCGGCTAAAAATTGTTCTACAGTACAGGGTTTAGTCAAATAATCATCGGCTCCCAATTCCATTCCTCGCCGCAGGTCGGTCATGGTTACTTTGGCAGTCAGAAAAATGAAGGGAATGGCGGCAGTTGCCTTTTTCTGCCGCAAAGTGGAAAGCACCTCATAACCATCCCGATCCGGCATCATGATGTCACACACAATCAGGTCGGGTAAATGGATCTGAGCCAGTTTCACCCCAATTGAGCCACTTTCTGCACTGAGGGCGCGAAACCCCTCAAACGCCAGCGATCGCACAAAAATATCGCGGGTCTGTGCCTCATCCTCAATCACCAGAATGGTTTTTATCATGTCTCCTGATGCCTGCAAGGAAACTCACCGACGCTCCCATGTCACTGAAATAAGAAGCTGTTAAATCCCTGGAATCTTGGACATTTCGGGGATCTCGGCAGAGGTTTTATGCTTGAATGAGTGCCATTTAGCTTGACCCAATCAGCAAACCTGGAAGCCTGCTCATACTTTCTTAATTAATGACGTTCGTTACTTTCGTGTGGTGTAATTCACTACCGTATTGGGATATAGCGTTTTTGAATCCAGTCAGGTCCATGAGTAGCCGTAGAATCCTTGAGTCAAACAGATGAGATGGACCTCACCCAGCAAGGAAACGCGATCGGGGAGGGGTTGGTTGGGCGCGACTGCTGATTAAAACGTCAGCGTTTGCCGATTGTTCTTGCTGATCGAGGAATTTTGGATGATTTTGTGAGAACAGGAAAATTTGTGAGAAAGGATGTCTGTGCAATCCTTTCTCACAATCTGTATGGAATCGCTAGAGGGCGATCGCGATCGCAGTTCCCGCTTAAGGGACTCGCAAATTAATAAAGTCCCAACGTCATTCCCGCGCAGGCGGGAATCCATCGTGGAGCAGATTGTCTAGCGGGTCCTTTATTTGGGGGCACATCCCTAAGGGAGATACGTCTTGTTAAACAGGGATGGGGCGTATGGGATGTCCCTCAGCAGAGTTGGAACCGCTATCTTGCTTTTAATCTTGCGGTTTCTGAACTACACTTTGAACTTTTCCGTAATCCGTTTCATCGCCTCTTCCACATTTTCGCGGCTATTGAAGGCAGAAATGCGGAAGTAGCCCTCACCAGCGGCACCAAAACCGGAACCAGGAGTTCCCACCACGTTGCAGGTATGCAACAACTTATCAAAAAAGTCCCAACTGGAGAGACCACTGGGCGTTTCTACCCAGACGTAGGGAGCATTGGTGCCACCGTAAACGGAAAGTCCGGCAGCGGTTAGTTGTTCTCGAATAATGCAGGCATTTTCCATATAAAAGCTGACCAGCGCTCTGGTCTGTGCCTGTCCTTCAGGAGCATAAACGGCTTCGGCTCCCCGTTGCACAATATAGGATACGCCATTAAATTTTGTGGACTGGCGACGGTTCCAGAGTTTCCACAGCTCAACATCAGATCCATCAGCAGCTTTTGCTGTCAGGCTTTTGGGTACCACGGTCAGGGCGCAGCGGGTGCCGGTAAAGCCTGCATTTTTGGAAAAGGAGCGAAACTCGATCGCACACTCCCTCGCACCCTCAATTTCATAGATGGAATGGGGAATCGCTGGATCGGTAATAAAGGCTTCGTAAGCCGCATCAAAGAAGATAATGGAACCATTGGCACGGGCGTAGTCTACCCACGCCTTGAGGTGTTCTTTGGAAGCGGTGGAGCCAGTAGGGTTATTTGGAAAACAAAGGTAGATGAGATCGACTTTTTGGGAGGGAATCGTTGCCGTAAAGTTGTTTTCTGCTGTGATGGGTAAATAGACCAAGCCGCCATACTCGCCTTTGTCATTGGCATCTCCAGTGTGTCCTGCCATGACATTGGTATCGACGTAAACGGGATAAACCGGGTCAGTCACCGCAATGGTATTGTCATCACCAAAAATATCCAGAATATTACCCGTGTCACACTTGGAGCCATCGGAGATAAAAATTTCAGAGGCATCCACTTCGCAGCCTCTTGCCCGAAAATCACTTGCTGCAATCTTCTCCCGCAACCAGGCATACCCCTGCTCTGGACCGTAACCTTTGAAAGAGGAGCGATCGCCCATTTCTTCCACCGCTTTGATCATTGCCATGCGGCAAGCTTCCGGTAGCGGCTCTGTCACATCTCCAATGCCCAACCGAATAATGCTGGCACTGGGGTTCGCTTCTGCAAACGCATTTACCCGCCGCGCAATTTCGGGAAACAGATAGCCCGCTTTGAGTTTGAGATAGTTGTCGTTGATAGTTGCCATAGTGGATTGCTTCAAGTCACCTAAATCAGCTTACTGTGGAAGGGAGGGACGGAGTTGAAAGTTGAGAGTTGAGAATGAAGAATGTACGGCTCTGCCGTTCCCGAAGGGTTAGGATAAGGGACGAAAAGGGGCTGTAGTGGAAACGATGCTCAGTCGCCTTGCACTTCTGATTCTTCTGGACTTTAGTCAATGTAACTTTCAGACCACCCAAGACCTCCGAGGTTTTCAAAAACCTCGGAGGTCTGAATTACAGCAGTTTTTAGACGAGTGCCACACAATGAATGCCGTTATATTAAGGCACAACCAACGTTCTGTGTTGCATACACAAATGAAAATTGCTGTAAATCTGGACACCTCAAATCCATCATCGGACTTTAACTCCTGGTCATTCCATGAAACCTTGATGCGGCTGAAACCTGGCAAACTTTTGAATCGCTAAAGTCCAACTCACCCCCTTTAATTCTCAACTCAAAACTCAAAACTCTTAACTCAAACTTCTCTCCCTGCTTGACAAATCAAACCATTGGATTGGATCAAAATCTCTACCATTACCTGCTGTCCATTTCTCTGCGAGAGTCGGAAGTGCTGAGTCAGCTTCGGCAGGAGACAGCAAGGCACCCTCAAGCCAGAATGCAGATTGCACCAGAGCAGGGACAGTTTATGGCACTACTGGTGCAATTGATGGGAGCCAAAAAAACGCTGGAAGTGGGGGTGTTTACAGGCTATAGCACGTTGTCAGTTGCGATCGCGCTTCCGCTTGATGGCAAAGTGATTGCCTGTGACGTGAATCAGCAAGACACCGTGATCGCTCGTCGCTACTGGCAACAGGCAGGAGTCGCCGACAAAATTGACCTGTACCTTGCACCTGCCCTAGAAACCCTGGATTGGCTGCTGGCAACTGGGCAGGCTGGCACTTTTGATTTTGCATTCATTGATGCCGATAAGAGCAACTACGACCATTACTACGAGCGATCGCTGCAACTCGTGCGGTCAGGGGGGCTGATTGCGATCGATAACGTACTTTGGTCAGGGCGTGTAGCCGATCCAACTGTCCAGGACAATCGCACTAACAAAATCCGCGCCTTTAACCAAAAACTTCATCAAGATCAGCGCGTCATGGTTAGTCAGGTATCCATTGGAGATGGATTAACTCTGGCGTTGAAAGTGAGTGAGGGGTGAGGGGCTGTTGGTCATTGGTCATTGGTCATTGGTCATTGGTCATTAGTCACTGGTACTTACAGATGACAGATGACAAAGGACGAATGACAAACAATACCCATTCCTCAACTTCCAACTCTCAACTTTCATCCTCCATCCTTCATCCTTCCGTTCTAACCGTCAAAATCTGCGGCGGAGTTGAGTCGGGTGGGTAGAGAAAGTTGAACTGGACAAGACGTCGATCGCCCGGTTGCATGGTCATCAATGCCAGGGGTTCTCCTTGCTGTCCCCGCCGTTGCACCAGATGGACATGGCGGGTCTGGGGTAAACCCTGGTCGTCGGTGTAACGGACTCGCACAGTCCCCCGGAAAAACACCTGCCTGGGTAAGGGTTCAAAAAAACGCAGTCCATTTTTAGAGAGTTGGTCTTCCTTGATGGGGGTTTCGAGGGCGATCGCAACGGTCCGCGTCTGATCCGTTGTGTTCCGCAAGGGTAAGGTGAGACTGTACTCTATGGCATAGTTTCCGTGTGCCTGGTAAGCCGTATCTGGATAACGGGCAATCATCGGAGCGGTTTCCACTTGCCCCGTGCCCAATCTGCCACCGACTAGCGTACTGAGTCCATAGGAAAACGCTTGCCCAGCTTTGGGAATGCTGAGATACCAGTCTGAAATGGGTGCTTTGGGATTATCCACAATTTGGGTTTGCCACTGGGAGCCTCTGGAAACCCCGGCAACCCGACCGTAAATAATCTGCCCGGTGGTCTGCTCCGGAGGGGTAGGGGCTTTATCGCGGGGTCCCGCCAGTTTTCCCGTTTCCAGCAAGGTCTGCCACGCTTCCAGGGTAGGAGCCTGTTCACTCCCATCGGCATTTTGGGCGGCAAACGTTGCCAAGCTGGCAGCATAGACCGGACCACTGCTCCATAGACGCATTACAGTAGAACGTCCATTAATGGGTGGGTCTAGCGTTTTTACTGGAATCGGCAGGTTCAACAGCATGGCACTTTGTCCGGGTGGAACCACAATTTGAGCCGGAAAGTCTGACTGGCGCTTACCTCGCAGAACATCATCGGTGGCGCGGCTACCTGGTCCAGCAAAAACCTTACCCAGCGGGTTATTCACATAAGCTGGTAGCTCAATGAAAGGTGCATCCGGCTGGCTGAGGTAGCTGGCTGCATTCAAAATATCAACCGTAACGGGTTGGGATCCCGGATTGTGGAGCAGAATGCCCAGGTAGAGAGTCCGTAAATCCTCCGGGGTCTTTGCCTTTGCAATGTGGTGGGCAAAAACATCAAAACGGTCACGAAACGCCAAATTCAGATGAGCTGAAGGGGTGCTCATTCCCTGTGCCGGAAAAGTCGAAAGCAGAATCCCTTCTTCTTGAACCAGTTCTGGACTGTTGCTATTAAACACCAGAACAGAGTCTAACTGTCCCGGTAGTGCCCGCACGGTTTGGGGAACCACAATCTCTTGAGGGGTAGGCGTGGGAGTAGGGGTGGGAGCAGGAGTAGCTTGAGCTAAAACGGGGATTGAAATCAAAGGAAACATACCAGAAATTCCTAGCTTGCGGGCTTCATCATAACGACTTTTTGTGAAGCCAGGAACTAGTGTTCCGTCAGGAAAAATTTGACGGGTCGTAGACCCTCAAAATTTAGACATCATTGAATTCCTGGGTATTCGCTACCTACCAAATTGAATTTGACAGAGTACTAGGAAGGGGTGGATGGGCAGGGGCTAGGAGGTAGATATAACACTCATCTACTTATCTACCCATCCACCTATTCACCTCCCTATGAGGCTTCTGTGCGGGCAAGCAAGACAGGGCAGTTCGCGTGGACTCGCACATAATCTGAAAGCGAAACCCCTAACAACCGATCCAGGTCGGGAAGCACTTTGGCGATCGAGGGGCGGCGATCGGGAGAACCCAGCATCAGCAAGTCTACGTTCATTTCCTCGGCAATTCGACAAATTTCTTCACCGGGTCTACCTGTGCTGCTGATGCAACGGTAGCCCACTCCCAGGCGTTTAGCTTCGGCAACAGCCGTTGATAGCACCGGATCACGCTCTGCCTCAGCCCCTGCCAGCTCTTGATGCTTACTCCCCTGATCGGCATCGACGTGCGACAGAATCAGTTGCCCACCTTTAATATCTCTCAGCATGAACAGGGCAAGCTTGAGGCACTCCTTCGCCGAGTCAGATTTATCCATTGCCACCATGATGCGGTTGATCCGCTTC
Source organism: Kovacikia sp. CALU 1929 (assembly GCF_056784235.1). Taxonomy (NCBI): domain Bacteria; kingdom Bacillati; phylum Cyanobacteriota; class Cyanophyceae; order Leptolyngbyales; family Leptolyngbyaceae; genus Kovacikia; species Kovacikia sp. CALU 1929. The sequence continues at coordinate 113,672 of NZ_JBXBCF010000065.1, read as the reverse complement.
ACGTAGATATCATCCTTGACCAGCAACATGGGGCGAGAAGATAGCTGAAATACATACTGGCTGACGGAGTTTTCCAAAATTGAAACGATACGAGCCAGACCCCGGGAACCCATAATAATCAGGTCAGCATCAATCTCATCTGCGACTTTGAGAACGATGTCTTTGGGTTCTCCCTGGCGCAGAACAGCATTAACGTGACTGGGATCCAGGTGGAGGGACTGGATCGCGTTGGCTAGAAAACGTCCCCCAGCTTCCCATTTTTCTGTCATTGCATCCGCAGTAACCTGGCTTGGAACCACATGCAGGACAGTGACGTTCGCCCTCTGAATCGAAGGAATTTCCATCAAGGCTTTGAGCATCTCTTCGGAGTGTCCGGTGCCGGAATCAGCCAGAAGAATTTTTTCTATCATCGCTTTGCCTCTTGAGTTTCGTTAAAACAAGCCGAACTGGTTTGAATTTTAAAGTTCAAACTTCAGAGTTCAAACTTCTGCCGAAGTAAGTAACGTTAGGATGTGTAATACATTCAATGTGCAATACAGTCGCTCACACCACTCATTTCAGCGCATACCTTAGCAGATGTTTCTAATCAGCAATTATACGTTCACCTGTGTTCAACAAACGATATTTTCATACTGCTTATTCCATTTAGAATCATACAAAAATGTCCAGTATTTTCCTCACATCTTCCTCATATTTCCCAGTTAAAATCATTACCCCCACGAAAGTGAATTGTAACGATTTTTATTACACTCATTCACTCAATAGAACTCTGTCAGACAGCTAAATTTCAGGAAAACGGTTAATTTGTATCAGTAGATTACTGTTTTTATAGTCCATTCAAAACCTGACTAAAATTAGTTCACTCAGCAACTTAAATAAAGTAAACCATTAATGTAAGCATTAATATAAAGTTACGGTTTTTAATATTCATTGATGACATGGCAAGTAATCCCCAGAATCAACCCCAACTTCCCCCAACGGTGGCGATCGAAAATGCGCTCCAGGCTTCTTCGATTCACTGGTTTGAATACCCGGTTACGGCACATCCCCATCATACGGACTATGCTGGCGTAGTTTGGCATGGGGCTTATGTTGCCTGGATGGAGGAGGCGCGGATTGAGTGCCTGCGTTCGATTGGGGTTGATTACGCAAACCTGGTGACAATGGGTTGTGAGATGCCTGTGGTTGAGCTTTCCATCCGTTACCATCAGGCAGTCTTGATGGGTATGAGTGCGATCGTCAAGACGCGCATAGCAGAAATGACTGGAGTTCGAATCAACTGGGACTACCAGATTCAATCGCTGGATGGGCTAATTCTATTTGTCACTGCACGGGTTTCACTGGTGGCTGTGGACCAGGAAAAAGGTAAAATCCTGCGTCAATTGCCACCTCCCGTTAGGGAAGCATTGGCAAAATTAGCAGCGGGATAAGATTTATTTGCTGCCTGTGATCAAATTCCAGAATGATTGAAATAGTTGGGTCAGTTCTTGCCAGAGCTGGGCGGGACCAATACCAAAGGCAAGCAACACCAGTACAATGATGGCGATCGTCAGCGCTGTGCTGATGGTTGCTCTGGCAATTTTAACGAGCCAGGTGAAGATGATAAAAGCAACGGCGATCGCTGCCAGAAATAGAATGATTTCCACACCCTATACCCCACACCCTACACCCATCTGACTGGCAGTTAGCACTTCCTGGCGTGCCCACTGATCGGCAGCAATGATGTCATCCAGGGAAGGATTGGAACGATTATGGGAGTGGTAGCGATCGCACACCAGCTCAATTAGTCGGGGAATATCTAAAAATTGAATCTTTTCTTCCAGGAACAGCGCAACTGCTTGCTCATTGGCGGCGTTCAGTACCGCAGGCATACAGCCTCCTGCGCGACCCGCTGCGTATGCCAGTTTCATGCAGGGATATTTCTGATGATCAGGTTCACGAAAGGTGAGGCTCCCCACTTTGACCAGATCCAGAGGTTCCCAATTGGTGTAAATCCGCTCTGGGTAAGAAAGGGCATAGAGTAGGGGTAGACGCATATCTGCCCAGCCCAATTGTGCCAGGACAGAAGTATCCTGCAACTCAATCATGGAGTGAATGATGCTCTGGGGATGAATCACAATCTCAATCTGGTCATAGTCCACTCCAAACAGGTAGTGGGCTTCAATAACTTCTAACCCTTTATTCATCAGGGTGGCAGAGTCAATGGTGATTTTGCGTCCCATTGACCAGTTAGGATGTTTCAGTGCATCAGCAACCGTAACCTGCGCTAACTTTTCTACAGGTAAATCGCGAAATGCCCCGCCGGAAGCCGTTAACAAAATCCGACGCAAACCTTTCTCAGGCACTCCCTGAAGACACTGAAAAATCGCAGAGTGTTCTGAGTCTGCCGGTAAAAGCTTAACGCCATGTTTCTGAATCAAGGGCAGTACGACGGGTCCCCCGGCAATCAAGGTTTCCTTATTTGCCAGAGCAATATCTTTCCCGGCTTCGATCGCCGCAATCGTCGGTAACAACCCGGCACAGCCCACAATCCCGGTGACAACTACATTGGCTTCACTGTAACGGGCAACCTCAATCACCCCTTCCTCGCCCGCTAAAAGAGTGGGTTGGGGAGCCAGATCTGCTAACGCTGCTTTCAGATCAGAGAGTTTTTCGGTGTCGCAAATTGCCGCGATCTCCGGACGAAACTGGCGAATCTGCTGTGCCAGCATTTCTACATTGCTCCCCGCTGCCAGTCCCACAATGCGGAATTGGTCAGGATTGTGGGTCACAATATCCAATGTTTGGGTACCAATCGACCCGGTGGAGCCAAGGAGAGAGATTGCTTTCACGGTTCAGTGGTTAAGTCACACCTCCCCTATCTTACGCTTGCTTGGTACCCAACCCTTAAGAAATTCTTGAGGGAGGACAAATGTAACAAGATCCGCTTTCCAGCAGAAAAAGGGGATCCTGGTGGAAAAGGGGCGATCTCTCTCAGAAATCGATCCCTATGACTTAGTAAACTTCATCATGAGAGCCAAGAGCCAAAAGCAAAATTTCTTCTGCACCAGACTCAGAATTAGTGACAAACTCAAAAACAATCCGATTGTTGTAATCGATAGAACATGACCACCGTCCTTGCAAATCACCTTTAAGTTTGTGTGTTTTTAGAGTCGGATGAAAGGGATTTTCAAGTAATTGCTCAAGAGCAGCTTCAATTTGAGGTCGGAGTTGTGGGTTTTGTCGGATCAACCGCTTAAAGGTTCGGCTAAAGGCAGGAGTCCAGACTAAATCCATTAATCATCTAGCTCCGCCATAAGATCTGTAACAGTTCCACGGTGAACATTACCCTCGGCGTAATCTCGTTCAGACTCTAAAACAGTTTGTAGCAACTCTGCTCTTCGCCGCTGGTGTAGTCGCTTTTGAATGATTTTTACCAGAACTTCCTGAGCTTCTATGGGTAAAGTTTCTACCAGTTCGATCGCCTGTTGCAATTCGGAGGTTTGCTCAGAAACATTCACACTCTGGATGGAGTCATTCATGGTCTGATGAGTTGATATTTAGCCTTGCTCTGTCTATCTTAGTGGTTTTTGCGATTCCTGAGTTTACCAGTCTGAGCGTTTCCCTCTTCTCTAAAGGCACGATAGCCCTTTCCGACATAAAAAAGCGATCGCCCCCTTAATATGAGGCAATCGCCATAAAATCATTCGTCAATGTTACTGAAGATCCAGCTTGCAGAATCTACGAAGCCATGCCACCGGCTGCCTGAAAACGGGCACGGGCACGCTTATACGCCTGAGTTGCCTGGATTCGCTTCTGGCGATCGTCGGTAGACTGCGCCTGGTTGAACCTTGCCTCTGCCTCTGCAAAAGCAGCACGGGCTTCTTCTTTATTGATAGTTTCGCCCCGTTCAGCCGCGTTAACCAGAATCGTTACTTCGTTATTTTCAATTTCTGCAAACCCACCCATCAGCGCAATGGGGAGCCAATTTTTGTCAGAGCGAACCCGCATTACGCCGGTATCAAGAGCCGTTAACAGAGGAGCATGACCCGACAAAATGCCCAATTGCCCGGTGGTGCTGGGAAGAATCACCTCTTCCGCTTCTGAATCCCACACAGTCTTGTCGGGAGCAATAACGCGAACAGTTAAAGCCATAGTTTTTGAATGGAGCGTTGGAAAATGAATTGTCTACATGGGGAGTCAGGAATTGGGAGTAGACTTTTGAAAACCCCATTTCCCATTCCCTATTCCCCATTCCCTTATTTAGCTTCTGCCTTCAGCTTCTCGCCTTTTGCGATCGCCTCATCAATGTCGCCCACCATGTAGAAGGCTTGCTCTGGCATATCATCCAGTTCGCCGGAAAGAATGCGCTGAAAGCCTTCAATGGTTTTGTCCAGAGCCACATACTTACCAGGCGACCCAGTAAACACCTCTGCCACAAAGAACGGTTGGGACAGAAAACGTTCAATCTTGCGGGCGCGGGCAACGGTCAAACGGTCATCCTCAGACAGTTCATCCAGTCCCAAGATAGCAATAATGTCTTGCAGTTCTTTATAGCGCTGAAGAGTGGACTGTACCGAACGGGCAGTACCGTAATGATCGTCACCCACAATGCTGGGCTGAAGCATGGTAGAGGTAGAACCGAGGGGATCAACCGCCGGATAAATGCCCTTTGAAGCCAGACCACGGGATAGTACTGTAGTTCCATCCAGGTGGGCAAAGGTAGTGGCAGGGGCGGGGTCGGTCAGGTCATCCGCAGGCACGTAGACAGCCTGAATCGAAGTGATGGAACCTTCCAGGGTAGAGGTGATCCGCTCTTGCAGGTCGCCCACGTCTGTACCCAGAGTGGGCTGGTATCCTACCGCAGAAGGCATCCGTCCCAGTAGCGCAGACACCTCAGAACCCGCTTGCACAAACCGGAAGATGTTGTCGATAAAGAGCAGCACATCCTGCTTGTTTACATCCCGGAAATATTCTGCCATTGTCAGCGCAGACAGACCCACACGCATCCGGGCACCGGGGGGTTCGTTCATCTGTCCGTAGACCAGCGCAATCTTAGAGTTGCCAGGGTTGTCCTTATCAATTACCCCAGACTCAATCATTTCATTGTAGAGGTCGTTTCCTTCACGGGTACGCTCACCCACTCCGCCGAATACAGACACTCCACCATGCTGGGTCGCAATGTTGTTAATCAATTCCATCATAATGACGGTCTTGCCAACTCCTGCCCCACCAAACAGACCAATCTTGCCACCACGCCGGTAGGGGGTGAGCAGATCGACCACTTTGATGCCCGTCTCAAACACGGAGGGCTTGGTTTCCAGTTCGGTCAGCTTGGGTGCTTCCCGGTGAATAGGCATGGTTTTGGACATGTCTACTGGACCCTTGTTGTCCACAGGTTCACCCAGGACATTAAAGATCCGACCGAGAGTTGCAGTGCCCACGGGGACGCTGATGGGAGCACCTGTGCCGGAAACTTCCATGCCCCGCACCATGCCATCGGTAGAACTCATGGCGACTGCTCGCACCTGGCGATCGCCTAACAACTGCTGCACTTCACAGGTGACTTCAACCTGTTGCCCTGCTGGGTTAATCCCTTCAATCCTCAATGCGTCGTAAATTTCTGGCATCTTACCGCTGGGAAACTTAATATCCACAACGGGACCAATAATTTGTGTAACAAAACCAGTACTTGTCTTCTCTGCGGTGACCATGCTCACGCCCTACTCTGTGATTCGCTATGGTGGTTTTGAGTTCAAGATCACTCTTGATAGCTTTGAGTTCAAGATCACTCTTGATAGCTTTGAGTTCAAGATAGCTCTTGAAATTCCACAGACAAGCTTATCACTGAATGGGTTACAAATGGTTAAGATCGATCCCCCAGGGTTTCATTTTCCATCTGCGCCGCTGTCTACAACAAGGACTGGATCAATTTTGCGCCGTTGGCTGCTTCACATTGACTGCCTGACGTAGCAGCGTGACTCGTCGGCTATCAACCACCATTGCCCATAAACCGCGATCGGTAAGCTTTTGTAAAATGGCATTTGCAGAAGCCTGGTCAGTTGTATGGATTGCCAGTAAATAGGGGCGCTGCCCATAGGACACCAATCCAACATCCTGGCTGAGGATCTGGTGGACCTGAAGTGATAATTCTGGGCGGTTAAAGTAATTCACTAAAACCGCATAACCTGCTCCTAAGGACCTGGGGGTGAAGCTGGGAGAAAACTGAGAAGCCGCAGTGGACTGAGTGGGCGTTTTAGAGAGGGCAACATCAGACGGTGCATCGGTGCCCGCTGGTTGAACTGGGATTGCTGAAACGGGCATGGCATGATCAGGTCCCCCTTCTGATGGACGGGCGACAAAAGCAGATAACCCAATCGATTCATTTAAGTAACGCGCCCAGGCGTTGGCGGTATCGACCGTAGTGAAGCCGCTAACACGAGTCACTACATCATCCAGGTAGTTACAAACATTGGAGCGGGCACTGGTTGGCAAGGTCCGGCGTACTTGATCCTGGCTCTCCACGGTACTACTTTTAACCAAAAGGAGGTACTCTCCGGGGCTTGGCGGTTGACAGGTTGGATAGGGCGAAATTTGGGCAGAGGCAGGATCGTTGGGATCAGAAGGGGGGAGTGGAAACTGGGATGCCACCCCTGGAGCAAAGCATAGCCCTGCGGCTGTAAATAGTGTAAGCCGCACTAAACCTTTCAACGCTTGGGTAGTTTGGTGCATGGGACCTTCCTTTCAGGGTCTGAGGACAGTAGATAGCCCTTTTTTCCTGGAGAGTTTTGAAGCACTATTCTACTGAAGATTTCCCCAACCGATCAGGATGCAGTTGTTAAGGATGCTAACGGTTGAGGAATGGTTTCAGAAGGAGCCTGAAATTCGCCGGTAATCACATATTCCAACCGTAATTTGAGCCAGGTAATGAACTGGGCATTGGTGGAAATGATTGCAGTCGCAGGTTGGGGGCACTTTGCCCTGGCTTCTTTCATTTCTGGCGCTTCTAGAAAAGCAGGCTGGTTGACCAGCCAGAAATCGGTTTCTTTTTCCTGCTCCTGATAGTAGCGGGTACGCTCTCGCAGAACTTCTTCCAGGGGTTCTTCTTCGGTCAAAAAGCGTTGGCTGGCAAGCAAATAGTGGTAGGTTTGCATTTTCTTAAACGAGTTTAGGTCGTGCTAGGGAGAGAAAATGGGTGATCTTCTGACATCCCAAATATTGAGTATAGGGTCTTGGGTTAACCCAAGTTCTCAGATTTCAAGGTTTTATTTAAAAGTCATGCTAACTGTAATTTCCCACCGGCTTTTAGATAGCTGGAATGATATCTCACCTATTGAGGGATGGCGATCGCCCTTCTCAAAGGTTGAATGCTGAAGTTGAAAGCGGTTTCGGGTAATCGACAGAAAGCGGGCACCTGTTTGAGACATACTCAACGACAGTGTACCCGCTTTTAAGCCTATCTGGAAAACGCCTGCAAATCTGCGACTCAATCCAAAGCAGGGGTTAAATAGACTTCAGGGTTTGATGAAATTCTATCCTGTTCATTTGCATCAACAGTTGGGATCGACTTTTGCTATTCACCTTCTACTAAGCATCACTGCTTTCAGCTTTAGTCGGTTTAGGAGCGGTTGAACCGTTTGCATTGAGAGGATGGATGCTGACAATCTTGCCGCCTAATTGGGTGATGCGGCGCATCTCATAGTTCATGCGGCTGTAAGGAACCTGGAAAAAAAGATTGCTGCTGTTGCGAACTGGATAGGTGTTTTTATCGGTTTGGTCATTTTGCTTTAGACCCGAAACTTCGTAGACGAAGACACGGTTGTTAGAGGCTGAACCCGATGCTGCTGTTAAGGCAGATTGTCCTTTCATGGCTAAAAAATCTCCTGTAGTAGTCTGAATCGTAAATTCTGAAATGGACAGAGACAAGCACTAGTGGTCTGTCAAGAATTAGTTTGTGAGTTGAAAACCCCAAAATAATAACCCCTTTCCTATCCCAGACTCACCAACACAAAGTTGACAAACCACTAGTAGACTGCGGCGTAAGTCTTATCACGCCGCTCTAACTCGGTTACTGGGCAATAGACACGCTTGCTACTTTCCCTCCCAGTTTGTTGATTTGCTGGAGGGTGGTGGATAGCTGTTCATAGGGAACAATGAATTCCCGGTTGCTGCGGCGAACTCTGGGATATCTCGGTAGGCTAACACCGGACACCTCAATGCGATACAAGCGAGCAGAAGTTCCAGGGGTTGCCCGACCAAATACACGGGTGGGGGTAGTTCCCTTGGCTGATGGCAGGTAGCCGTAGCCTTCACTGCCGCCGGAAGGGGCAATTACAGGCGATGCACTATTCTTCGCAAGGGAGGTCGCAAGGCGAGATTTTGAGCCAGCCAGTTGGGAGCGATCGCTATTCGCATAACCCCGGTAGAGCGCGAACATCCGAGGGAACCCAACCGTCTTCTGCCCCATTTGAGTTGAGAAGCCTCGATAGTAGGGCACAATGGCATCGCCAAAATTTGCCTCATACTCGGCAGAGTCAATGTAAGAATCGATATCTGCTTCAAAGCCTGCATTCTGATAGCGATCTAGATGCTCGATCACTTCAGACTCGTCGTAGGGCGCGCGACCCAACAGGTGCTTAAAGTTCAATTCAATGACCCGCGTTTGGAAATTGGGGTAAAAGAATTTGGTCTTATACAGTTCTGATTTGGCAACCGCCCGCACAAATTCGCGCACAGAAAGTTGACCACTGCACAACAGTGACTCAAGACTGGTGAGGCGCTCCGATGCCATCAAATGGTCATTACCCAACACCTGGCGATAGACCGCCTGAATGACCTGTTTGGCATCATCAGATGTCCAGTTAGGACGCAGTTCCATTGGGCAGGCATCGCTAAAGGCATCGGTTCCCAAACGTGAAGCTTCCGTTGTTATTGCCACAAATAACTCTCCTTCAAAACAAATTTATTACCTATAAAAGGTAGGGTGCATTACGCGACATAAACGCACCAATAGCGCAGCTTTTAGCGCCCTGAGATTTAGCCTGATGGCTAAACAACTTCACCCGACGGAGCACCATTACCGTAATCAAACCACAGAAACGTTGACCACCCGACTACCCCGTTGATTAAGCCGTTGAAGCTTGCTGCGCCCAATCTAAGGGTGTCCGTCCGCTATCTGCCTGCGTCCCCTTACCCGAATGGAGTCACGCTCGATCATCACCTGTATTGCCAGCCAGTCTACGCCCAACGTTGAGAACTTGGTAAAATTTTCAACCCTCCTGGTAATCGGGAGCGATCGCTTCTCCAAAGCTTTACTTAAATATTCCAGCTAATCACCAATTTGCCCATAGTTTCGACAAGGTATGCGCGGATAAATGGTTCAAATTCTAGCTACCAATCCGCCATAGAACTTGCCATTTCTGAGATCATAATGCCCAATACAAAACGGTGCCCAGAACTTCAGAACTCTGCTCATACAGGAAGTACAGCATTAACAGGATTCTGCTGTTCTGGGCAAAAGGAAACCCTTAGCTCAGGGCATTGATAGCGTAGTCGAGGTAGGAGTTTGCTTCCACAGCAGGGTCACCACTCAGACCGTGGTTAGCCTTGACGTAACGCAACGCTTCAACGTACCAGCTGGGGGACAGTTCAAAGGTGCTGTTGATTTCAGCCAGACCAGAAATCAGGTAGTCATCGATAGGACCGGTACCGCCTGCAACCAGACAGTAGGTGACCATACGGATGTAGTAGCCGATGTCACGTGCACACTTTGCTTTACCAGCGGGGGTAGAAGCGTAGTTGTTGCCCTGCATCTGGGTGGTGTAGGGGAACTTTTGGTAAACAGCGTTAGCGGCTCCGTCAGCCAGGGATTGAGCCTTAGAACTCAGGGTCTTAGCAGCATCCAGGCTAGCAGCAGCTTGACGGAAACGACCGAAAGCAACTTGCATTTCGGTAGAGCTGAGGAAACGTCCTTGAGAATCTGCGGTTGCGACGGCCTCTGTTAAAGGGGTTTTCATACTGAATGAACCTCAATGATTGTGCAAAGTTGACGAATAGGATGTGTTATCTGCCATTTGTCACTCGCCAGTTGCCATTGGTCAGGAGTTAACACTCAATCACGAATGACTATGACGAATCGGAATTTAACCGACGGCTGAAGCAGCACGATCGAAGTAGCTGCCCAGTTCAGACATCAGAGCACTGCAATCGCCACGGGTAACACCGTTGGGGTCGTTGGCGAGGCTGATAGCAGATTCCTTCATCTTGTTGACACCTGTTGCCACAGAAGCACCGGGAACACCCAGAGCCGCATAGGTTTCACGTAAGCCATTGAGGCAGCGATCATCCAGAACGCTGGCATCGCCAGTGAAGATAGCGTAGGTGACGTAGCGCAGAATGATTTCCATGTCGCGCAGGCAAGCAGCCATCCGACGGTTGGTGTAAGCATTACCACCGGGTGCGATCAACTGGGGCTGCTCTGAAAACAGTGCCCGTGCGGCATCAGCAACAATCGCAGAAGCGCTGCCGGTAATCCGGTTCACAACATCCAGGCGCTTGGTGCCTTCAGACACCATATTTTTCAGCGCATCGATCTGAGAATCGGTTACGTATTCGCCACGGGTATCTGCTTGAGAAACCACTCTAGTAAACGCGTCTAGCATTCCAAAATCTCCTAATCATTTTGGTTGAGCATAATTGGTTCAAAAGAAGAACACTGCCCTAGACATTGAACCGTAAATGTTGCTAAAGCAAACAAGCAAAACCATGAGATTAGCTCTCGTTTGATTCCGTATCAGAGGATTTCAGTCCTAATACTACTTGCCAGTTCAGCGTGAATTTACAGCCCAAGACATTAAATATCTATAACAGCGAACCAAAACTCATCAGCTTGGCAATATAAAAAAGCCATCAATAAGTTTCGAGAAATCTGAACCCTTGGGTTTAAGGCAAGGATCCAGTGCCTTTTGAACCACCATGATTAAAGCAACCTAATTGTGCAAATCTTGTGCAATAAAAAGCCTATTAGAAAAAAGTCGATTAAGAAGTGTTACAAGCCCAGGAAAAACCTTTGGCAGATTGCGTTTCCAGGTTTTTATCAATTTCCTGGCTTTGTAACCTCTCTTTACTTTGAGTTACTTTTCTTAACAAAAGACGCGAATCTTTAATTTTGTTAATGTCTTGTTGCTAATTAAACGAGAGATTGCTGAGAGATGTTTACAAAATAAGGTTGAGAGGGGGAGGGCACCTGCCTCTTTGCGGCTGAGATCATGGCGAAGTCTGACACCTAACTTCTCTAAGCCACATAATCAAACAACATCGTTGTCATGTACTGCTCAGTCCACTCAGAGCCAAAGGATTTTTCTAGAACACGGCGGGTTTTGTCATTCTGTTGTTGTTTCATGCAGTAGTACCGCTGTCCTGCCAGTACTTTATCGACTTCCAGGTGAGAAACGAGGGGGGGTTCTGCCCTGGCAATCTGGCAATGAAGTGTTACGTACTCCCTAACCCGTTGAAGAAAGGCTTCTTCCTCTTCACTGCCGACCGGACGCACGAACAGGCAGAATTCTGAAAAGATGTCGCCCCATGGGGGTAAATCACGGGGTTGGGAAAAGTTCACCGCTGGTAATGCCAAAAGGGAATGACGATAATTCTCTGGCAAGGCGCGATCGCGGTTAACGGGGGAAAGATCGACGATGGCGGCACTAATCGTGCCCCGTCCACCCACAAGGTCTGCCCCAAAAATGGGTAGGGCATACTCTGGATTGGGGAACATGACGCAGTGAAGAATATCTAGGGAATTGCCAACTTGAGCCAATTCCAGGTGTAGTTTCCGAAATTGAGGAGTTTGGTAGCAATGGTTTTCAATCACCAGGCGATCGCCTTCCAGGCTACCCTCAACGTAACCCAAGCCCTCTGGTACAGCATAGGGAGATAGTTCAAGGTTCTGTTTCCAGGTTTCCTCTATGCAGTCTGCCAGTTTATGAATCAGAGGTTGTTGTTGTTCGCGTAGGGATGTCTCAGGGGATTTAGGCATAGTAGGAGGGTAGGTGGTAAGTGGTAGGGGGCAACCGAACGATCAGACCCAACCTTTCTCCCCAGGGAGAAGGGAGGTAGAAAGCCTGTTCCCTCGCCCTTTGACAGACCACTAGTACAGCAAAACGAAAATTTTGTAAGGGGTGAAGGGGTGGAACCCCTTCTTGGGGGCGAAGCCCCCAAACCCCCATGTTGCAAAATTTAGTGTTTGCAACACTAGTTGGGCGAGAGTCAGGTGGAATTTTGAGGCAGAGAATCGTTATCTTACATTGGTGTATGCCCCATGCAAAGCGTGTGCAGGGTTAGCTTGCCCATACTTTCGTGCGCTGGAGGCGATTTAGAATTCGCTTAGCCAGGTCGAAGCCCATGACAGGCTTACACAGGTAATCATCGGCACCTACTGCAAATGCCTGATTCTGGGTTTTAGGATCGGTCAGAATGCTGAGAAATAATACAGGTAGCCGCTGCCAGTGGGGGTCGCTACGCAAGACCTGGCAAAGTTCAAACCCATTGATTTGGGGCATGTTGACATCCAGCACCAGGGCATCTGGCATGACTGTTTGCAGAACCACCCAGAATTGTTCAGGGTCAGCCAGGGTCGTAATCTTAAATCCCCAGGGTTTTAGCAGGGCAGGTAGGGTCTGAAGCCAGTCCTGGTCGTCATCCACCACCATGATCTTAGGTTCTACCTCTGGGCTATTGAACGATCGCACCACCCAGTCCATGATTTGCTCTGGTGTAACAGACTCTTCCAGCAAAAACTTGCCTCCCCGCCGTGCGACTTCCAGGCGTTCGGTAAACTCGCCCCGCTGTCCCAGTACCAGAATCGGTAGGGTGGGGTAATGGGAGGAGACTGTCTGCAACAACTCCAGGGAGGGGATAGAAGACCAGCGTAGCAAAATTGCGTCAGGAGATTCTTCCATTAGTCGTTGTTCTGCTTCGAGAATGGTTGAGGCGATCTCGATGCGAATTCCCCGGTTTGCTGCTACCGCTGTCAAGGCTTGGATCAAACCAGGGTCTGCATCAACCAACAATAATAGTGCTGAATGCTCAGAAATAAGGTGGAATGAATGGATTGAAGTCGTTTTGCGAATCTCTCGCTGCAAGTCTTGTATCAGCGTTTCAATCAGGGGAGCATATTTGGGTTGTAGGGGAGTGGCGCTGTTCAGCAAATGCTCCAGATGTCGTGCCATTTGCATTTCCTTTGCCAACCCAAAGATACCCAACGTTCCTGCCAGCTTATGGGCTGTTTGCTGTGCCTGTTCCTGGCGCTGACGGCTGAGGGATAGCGCCTTTAAATCCTTAACGACTTTTGCCAGGGTGGCTAACTGCTCCAGGCTAGTTTTTTGTGTGGTTGACCAGGTTTCGTTGAGAAATGCCAGGTATTCATCTTGCTGGTCACCAGACAGGGAGGCACCCGATGGATCAAGCTTGCTGCTGGGGCGATCGCCTGAGAGAGTGCTGTAGGGAAACGCCATCTTAGACTGGGGCACAGCCTCCTGCATGGGTGCTTTGAGATAGTACCCCCGCCCATGCAGAGTGGTAATGAAATCATGGGGGGCACCTGCTGCCTGGAGCTTTTGACGTAACCGCCGGACGTGCGATCTCACGGTGGCTTCCGCTGGAAAATCTTCTGAAGACCAGAGACGGTCTAAAATCTCTTCGGCACTAAAGACATGGTGGCTGTCTCTTAGTAACAGTTCTATCAGTTCATATTCCTTAGTCGTCACGTTCAGGAGTTGACCGTTATAAGTCACCTCGCAGGTGCTTGGGTTGAGCAGCAAATCGCCCCACACCAGTAAGGGAAAAGGATTGTTGCTCCCCCGACGCAGGAGGGCCCGAATCCGGGCGATTAGCTCCGCCATATCGAAGGGTTTTACCACATAGTCATCGGCTCCGGCATCCAGTCCCTTTACCTTAGCGGTGCTGGTGTCCTCAGCGGTCAAGAACAAAATGGGGGTGGTATATCCCTCTGCCCGTAAGCGCTGGCATAAACTGATCCCATCCAGTTTGGGCAACATGATATCCAGCAAAATCAGGTCATACTCAAACGTTGAACTGTAAGTCCAACCGTTTTCTCCATCTTTGACTACATCCACCACAAAATTGTAGTCAGTCAGTTTCTTGGTTAAGGCTGCAATGATGGCTTCATCATCCTCGATCAGTAAGATTTTCATAACCGCGTCACCAATGCAAAATCTTGGAAATTTGCTCCGGCAAGTCCAGCGAGTTAAAGGGCTTAGTAATCACACCGCTGACTCCCAGATCGTTGAACTGGCGTTTTTCGGTTGCCTGTGCCTTTGCCGTTAAGAAGATGACCGGAATCTCCTCGGTTTCAGGGTGAGATTGAAGTGCCCTGAAGGTGTCGATTCCATCCATGTCAGGCATCACTACGTCCAGCAAAATCACGTCGGGCTTTTCGACCTGGGCGGTTTGAATCCCGTTGGAACCCGAACTGGCAGTGAGCACTTTCCAACCGGCTGCCATGCGGATGCCAAACTGAACCACGGTTTGAATCGTTTCTTCGTCATCGATGATTAAAAGGCATCTGGTAGTCATAGGATCGATGGCTCATGTACTCAAAGCTGGTAAGGTAAAACAAAATGTACTTCCTTTCCCCAGCTTACTTTCTGCCCAAACTTTGCCGTTATGTTGCTCGATAATTTTGCGGCAAATCGTTAACCCTAAACCCGTCCCTCCCTTTCGGCGTGAGTCAGAGGAATCTACCTGTTGAAACCGCTCAAAAATGCTTTCCAGTTTGTCCGTCGGAATGCCCTGTCCCTGGTCACGCACCTGGAACAGCGCTGTTGAAGCAAGGGGTTTTACAGTCAGGCAAATGCTGCCCCCAGCAGGTGAAAACTTGATGGCATTGCTAATCAGATTGGTTAATACTTGCAGGATGGAGTCAGAATCTGCCCAGATCTGGATATTGGTCAGTCTGGTTACAAGGGTAACTTCATGTTGTTGTGCCATCCACTGCATCGATTCTGTTGCCTGGATGACCAGGTTGGCGGCGTTGCAGGCTTGTTTCTCCATCGTGACATCGCCAGATTCAATCCGTTGCAGATCGAGTACGTGATTGACCAGCCGAACCAAACGTTCTGTATTATCGTCTGCGATTTCCAGCATTTGCTTGCCATCCCTGGAGAGGGTGCCCAGTCGTCCCGTCGCGAGGATTTTCAAAGCACTGTGGAGGGATGTCAGGGGAGTGCGGAGTTCGTGGCTGACAACGGAGATAAATTCATCTTTCATCCGTTCAATTGCTTTGCGATCGCTAATATCGCTGGTCAGGGCAAAAAAACCTTGGACTGCCTTTTGCTCATCAAAGTGAGGAATATAGGTGACATCAACCGCACGTCGGGTACCGTTTTTGACGATAATTTCATTTTCGTAGGTGACAACCCGCCCCGCTAAAGCTGCCTCTACATGGGTTTGTATCCGTTGATAGCAGTCTTCTCCCCAGACGGTTTGGAGATGGCATCCATTAATCTCAATAGGAGACTGCCCTAACCAGTCCTGATAAGCCTGGTTATTAAATCGATACTGCTGTTGATTATCCACGTAGGCAATCAGTACTGGCAGCGCATTGGTGATCAAGCGCAATTGTGCTTCACTTTGGCGCAGAGCTTCTTCTACCTGAACCCGGTCATTGATTTCCTGTTGCAGGGTGCGATTCACTTCTAACTCAACTCGCTGCCGTTCCTGTTTCAGTTCGTCCTGGATACGGTCTCTGCGTTCGGTAATGTCTCGCAGAATCAGGAGGTGCCTGCCAGGAGCTACGTTAGGGGTCAGGGTGTACTCTACATTTCGTTGAAGCCCATCCGCACGGGACAGCAAAAGTTCCTGGGGCAGTGGATTTCCCGCTCGATCTTCCTGCCACTTTTGATGGTGGAGTGGAGTGGCTATGAAATCAGTCAGGTTTTTTTTGAGCAAAGTCTCTTGAGTTAGCCCAAAAAACCTACGAGCAGCAGCATTGGCTTCTATAAAGCCTCCCTGATCATCCACCAGGGCGATCGCATCAGCCGCCTGTTCAAAAATAGGAGAAAGAAACTGATTTTTCCCGGATGGCTGATCAGCGACAGTTGAAGTTAATTTCCCGTTGCAATTTTTAAGTGACGATTGCTGAGAGGATGGTTGTCTAAGCGACATAGCCTGCTGCAAAAGGGTTCTTCTACCATAGTTTGATGGAATGAAGCAAAAGGACAAGCCGAACAAAGCAAATTTACAAAAGTTTACCAGGACGGGAAGAGAGGGTCAGGGGGGCGGAGGGAAGGTTGTTGGTTGTTAGTTGCTAGTTGTTGGCAGAGCCGCCAGACCTCGGAGGTTTTCAAAACCTCCGAGGTCTAAACCCGACGAATTGAATGTCTTCTCACCCCTCACCCCTCCCCCCTCCCCCCTCCCCTTCCATCAGCATCAAAGCATTCTGAAGTGTGTCAGCTTCAATCGCGGGTTTATCTCTGCGCCAGCGGAGAATTCTAGGGAACCGGACTGAAATTCCGGACTTGTGGCGATTGGATTGGGCGATCCCTTCAAAACCAATTTCAAAAACGTGGTAGGGTTCAACGGAACGCACAGGACCAAATTTTTCGACGGTATGTTTGCGAATCCACTTATCCAGTTCGTTAATTTCGTCATTGTCTAAGCCGGAATAGGCTTTGGCAAAGGGGACAAGCTGTTCCCCATCCCACAGGGCAAACGTGTAGTCGGTAAACAGGTTGGCGCGTTTGCCGCTGCCTGCTTGAGCGTAGATGAGTACGGCATCCAGGGTCATGGGATCGACTTTGTACTTCCACCAGTAGCCCCGTTTGCGACCGACCAGGTAGGGACTGTCACTTGCCTTAATCACCAGTCCCTCTGCTCCTTGCTGGCGGGACTGCGCTCTTAGCGATCGCAAGTCCTCAAACGACTCAAACGGCAGACTGGTCGAGGCAGTGACGTAGGTAGAATCGAGTTGATTGACAATCTGGAGCAGGTGGGTGCGGCGATCGCGCAGAGGTTGCTCACGAATATCCTGCCCATTGTGCTCTAGCAGGTCATAGGCAATAAAGTGAACCGGGTTTTCCTCCCTGATTTTCTGGGGCACCCGTTTTCGCCCTAATCGCTTTTGAAGATGGTTAAAGCTCAAAGGTCGGTTGTCCTGCCAGCACAAAATTTCACCATCAAACACCAGACCATCGGGTATGGTCAAAAAATACTCTGCCAGTTCGGGAAATTGCTCTGTCACCCGATCTTCGCCGCGAGACCAGATGAAGATTTCCCCAGCGCGGCGAATAACTTGGGCACGAATGCCGTCCCATTTCCACTCTGCCTGCCACTGGGAAAAGGTTTCTAACTGAAATTTTTCTTCTTCAATGGGAGAGGCAAGGAAGAAGGGATAGGGTTGACTCGGCGATTGCGGCTCTCCCAGCTCTAATTGAGTCAAAGCAGTATAGAACTGTTCTGTCGGGGTAAAGTCGCCCATCAAGCGATGCGCCAGCACGGGTTCAGGCACGCCACACGCCGCAGATAGCCCCTTGATCACCAGTTTTTCGGACACCCCCACCCGAAATGCCCCAGTCAATACTTTGTTCAGCACAAACACTTCCATCTGTTCCAGAGAAGCCCACCAGGACAGAACCCGGTCTTTTAGAGCCTCCTCTGACTTGACCTCCTTTACCTGGGGAATAACATCCTCCATCCATTCCCTCAGGGAATAGGGGGGAGCCTGCTCAGCTTTGAGTGGGGTCGCCTGTAACAACAGGGCAATAACTTCGGCTGAATCACCTACGTGAGCGTAGCAGTCAGCAAACAGCCATTCGGGAATGTCATAAATTTGCAGAAAAATATCCCGCAGCACTTTGGAGGTGATCAACCGTCTGCGAGTCTTTCCTAATAGCAAATACAGTGCCCAGACGGAATTGGCAGGTTCTTCTTCCTGAAAATATTGCTGGAGCGCTCTGATTTTCTCATTGGTGGAGGTTGTGGCATCAACCTGCTGGAAAAGTTGGGTAAACCGTTTCATAGTGGCTAGGGTGATCCACTTTTACTTTAAAGCAGGCAACTGACGAGCGATACGGTGGTAGGTTGGGTCCCGATACCCGATACCCCGGATCCTGTCTCTACTGACTCAGTTGTGCCAGAAATCTTCGGATTAGCCCAATAGTGACGGCTGGCAGTTCAAGTTGAGGGGTTAAGCCGACCTCTTCCAGGATTTGCAGGGCGCGAATTGCTTCAGGGTTCATAGTCGCAAGTCGCTGACCAATTTCGGGACTGGTGAATTGCGATCGCTCACCCCAAATCATCGCGGTTGGGATTGTTAGCTGGTTGATATAAAACGATAAATCAAAACATAAATCTCCGCGGACAAAGGAAAGCGCGGCGTACTCAGCATTGGGCTGTTGGGCAGACTCCAGATATGCCTCGACAATTTCGGCGTAGACTCGCTCTGGATGGGCAAACTGACGCTGTTCTAGAAAGCTCCGAATCCCAGCGGGGTTAGCAATTCCAACACTGTAAAGCAACCGATCCAGAATCGGTGTGCTGATGAGTTGGGCAAAGAAACTACGGCTATCTGCGCCAAAGTCTGATAGTCCGGCAGGGGCGGTTAGAATCAGGGATTTGAACAAGTCTGGACGGGCGATCGCAGCGCGAATCACAATGGCTGCCGTCAGGGAAGAGGCGATGACAGGAACGGGTTCACCACAGGTCTTCTCCAGAAACTCTGTGATGGTTGTAATGTAATCGGTCACCTGGTAGCTGCGGGCAGGATGCTCGGAGCGTCCCCAGCCAATCAGATCGGGTGCCAGAATTCGATATTCGGAAGCAAAGGCTGGGTAAACCTTTGACCACTCATAGGCAGAGGAGCCACCACCAAAGCCATGTAGAAATACCAGGGTTGGCAACGAGTTTGAGGCATCATCGATCTCAGCCAACCAAAATCCTGCCTCAGCCGTGTAATAAACCATGTTCCCAAGCTGGGTGATGACGGAACGCTGGCAAAAACCGGGCGGAATCAGCATGGAAACCCTCAATATTAAAGTGATCGCTACAAACAAGCGGCTCAGGACACAATAGCCAACCGTATGGTAACAAGAGGCTTAAGCTGCTTGTCCTGACCCTACCTAACCACCCAATCAGGTGGCACAAGAATCACCTGGTAAGATAGCGCACACGGGGGAGTTAGAGCGTCCTTCTCGCTGGGTATCTTATGAAGATATACATTCCTCAAGTACGAATGTTTCAACCCGGCAGGGGGGCTGCCGGGTTCTTTTTTGGTTATGGCTGTTGAATCAAATTGAGCAGGCGGAACCATGCAATCTGGGTAATTTCTGTGATTGCCCGTTCCCTTTCAACCTCAACCGTATGTTTTGACCGTTGCTTAAACGCTTCCAGGATACTGGCTTTCGTATGGTTTTTAACGGCAATGATGAAAGGAAAGCCAAACCGCTCCTGATACGCCTGGTTAAGAGAATGAAAATGGCTATACTCTTCCGGTGTCAGGCTGTCTAATCCTGCTCCAGCCTGTTCCTGAACAGAAGCATCTGCCATTTTGGCTTTGCTACCCAGGTCAGGGTGTGCCCGGATCAGCGCCAGTTGTTCCTCTGGAGGCATCCACTCGACGACATCCACCATTTTCTGGTGCAGGTCAGCGATGTCGTTGAATGGGCGAGCTTTCCAGGCTTTTTGGGCGATCGCTGGCGTACTTTCAAACACCGCTCCCAGAGCTTTCGCAAAAGCCTCCTGACTCATCTGGTTTAGCTCAGAAATGGTAAAAGGCATCGCAAATTAACCTTTAACACTACGTAGCCATTCCTTTAATAGATCAAGCAGACTGGAGCCACCCCAAAGCACGGCAAGCAGGATGGAAATAGACAAAATGCCGCCTATCAGGCAAAGTACCAGCCCAGCCAGACTGATGGCTCCATCGTCTTCCATCAATCCAAACCCGGTTACAAAAATGCCCATGGCTGGTAGGGTGTTCGTTCCAGGGATGGGAATCATCATTGAGATGCCCATTAAGGCGATCGCAATCCCAATCCCAACCCGACCTGGCAAGCTAACACAGATTGGCGTGAGTCTGGGACGAGCCAGCGTTTCGATCCGCCGTAGCCAGGGTAACCCTGCTTTCAAAACACCTTGAACAGTCCCCAGTTCGATTGGTTGGGTGATCAAGCGCTTTGGCAACCAGGGAACTCTGGACCCAATGATCATCTGAACCGCCAGCAGAAATATGCAAAACCCGAAGGGTGTGGAATAGCCCGGTGCAGGTATGGGCAGTGCAGAAGGGAAAGAAAGTACGACAAACAGAAAACCAAAGATGCGCTCTTCTGCCAGTAACAGGATATCTGCCAGCGTCACTTGGGGCGATCGCTCCTCTTCAAAGAAGAAGCGGTGAAACTCGGTTGAAAGTTTAGCCATGAGGAGCCTGATTGGGAGTCTTAGTGGGGAAGCGTGTCAAAGATCTTCTGAGACAGTTTGACATAATTAGGAGCATAAACGGCTCATGGGTCTTTTGCAGAAAGGTAAGGCTTCGACTTCATCAAAGCCACAAAAAAGACCCAAATTCTTTCTGGAAACCTAAAGCCATTTGGGTTTATACGGGTAGTCAATAATTGTGAGTTGTTGGCTTCGACGTGAGCGCTCAGCCGAACGGTTGTTCGATTGAACCTCTAATCACTAAAAACTAACAACTGGTCATCTACCACCTACCACCTGATTATTGACCTCTTTTCCCCCTTACCTTCCTACCTCGTTGTAGGCGTATCCAGCATTTGAAGCGCATATTTGTTTGCTTTTTCAACCAGAATGGGTAAATCAACCGTGGTCAAATGTCCCCGATCCACTACCCGTTTGCCATTGATAAAACTGTAGTCAACGGAGTCTATATGGCAAAAGATGAGGGCGGCAACCGGGTCATGCAGGGCACCGGCAAACTGAGGGCGATCGAGGTTAATGGCAATAAAATCGGCGGACATTCCCGGAGCCAAAACTCCAATGTCATCTCGCCCCAATACCCTGGCACCTCCCACCGTTGCCAACTCCAAAATATCCCGTGCGGTCATTGCTGCCGCATCACAATCTCGCACACGGGCAACCAAAAACGCCGATCGCGCTTCCTGAAGCAAATTTCCAGCATCGTTAGACGCAGATCCATCTACCCCCAGACCCACAGGGACTTGATGATTCAGCATTTTTCTGATCGGGGCAATCCCACTGGCAAGTCGCATATTGCTGCAAGGGCAGTGGGCTACCCCGGTCCCCGTTCTGCCAAACTTGGCAATGGAATCATCGCTGAGTTGAACACAGTGGGCATGCCACACATCCTCCCCTAACCAGCCTACTGATTCGGCATAGTCCCCCGGAATCAACCCAAAGGTTGCCAGACTATACTCCACATCAGATTTGTTTTCTGCCAGATGGGTATGCAACCGCACACCTGGATATGCCCGCGCCATTGCAGCGGACTCTCGCATCAAATCTTGGGACACTGAAAAGGGCGAACACGGAGCCAGCGTCATTCGCAGCATGGCATGGCGAGCGTCATCGTGATATTGCTCAATCAGCCGTTGAGAGTCGTTCAGGATATCTCTTTCCTTTTCTACCAGAGAGTCTGGGGGAAGACCTCCCAGGCTTTCGCCGACACTCATGCTACCCCGACTGGCATGGAAGCGCATCCCAATGTCCTGAAGCGCCTCAATTTCACGGTCCAGTGTGCAGTCATTGGGAAAGATGTAGAGATGGTCGCTGGCAGTCGTACAACCCGACAGAATTAACTCTGCCGCCGCCATCTGAGCGCTAATATAAACTCCCTCTGAGGTCAAATTTGCCCAGATTGGGTAAAGCGTCGTCAGCCAATTAAACAAGTCACAGTTCTGTGCCGCTGGAACTACCCGCGTCAGAGTTTGGTAGAAGTGATGATGGGTATTGACCAGTCCAGGCAGCACGATATGGTGGTTTTGCAAGTCCAGCACTTCATCTGCACTTTGAGGCAGATCAGCGGTCAGCCCCACCTGCTCAATAACATGGTCACGCACGAATACTGCACCGTTCTGGATTTCCCGCTTGGCAGCGTCCATCGTTACCAGAGTATGAATGTTTTTAACCAGCAGAGTAGCCACAGAGATTTATACCTATAAACCAAGAAACGACAACCAACCACGAATCAACTTTCCCCCCTCCCCTCTGCTCCCCAACTCCCCCTCCCTCACTAACAACTAACAACTACTCCATAGGTTCTGCGATACATCTCCATGATGTGTTCTCCGGCAGTGATGGGAAGGTATTTAGGAGGATTTGCAGGATTTTGGCAAGTGGGAATGCATTCCACCAGGGCATGGTAGTTGGCATCAAAAAAAAAGGGAAGGGAATAGCGCTCTCTCCCAGAACGATTGATCACCCGGTGGGGGGTGGATTGGTAATAGTCATTGGTCCACCGCGCCATCATGTCCCCCAGATTAATGACAAATGTGCCTGGAATGGGAGTGGCTTGCACCCAGTCCCCATCAGTTGTGCGAACTTCCAATCCACCTACGGGATCTTGCAGAAGAATGGTCAGAGCGCCCCAGTCCGTATGGGTGCCACATCCCAGTTGATCGGGTTGAGCGTTAGCTGGATGGGGGGGGTAATGGAGCAGACGCAAGATTGCCATGGGATTGTCCACCATTGCGTCGAAGTAGGATTCTTCCACTGTCAGGGAAAGCGCCAGCCCTCGCAGCAATTGCCGAGATAGATTCATCATCAGGGCAAAGTATTGCTCCATCTGGCTCTGCCAACCCGGTAAACCGGATAACCACTGGTTAGCACCATGATTGGGGGTGCCTGCTTGCACCAGAGGATCCTCTGCACCCCGTTCAACCCCAATGTAATAGCCTTCTTTCAGGTCAGGAGCGGCATTGGTATCCAGCGTTTGGTATCCAATCGGTTCATACCCGCGTGAGATAGGGGAGTGGGCGATCGCCACCTGATTTTTCATCTCTGGTGGCAGCTTAAAAAAGCGTTCGGTTTCGGCAAACACCTGGGCGATCGTCACCTCCGAAATCCCGTGATTTGTGATGTAGAAAAAACCTACCTGATGGGATGCCTGACGAATTTCAAGGGCAACTGCCTGCCGTTCCTCCAGTTTTTTAGACCGCAAGCCTCCAATATCAATCACGGGAATGCGGGTAAAGCTCATATCAAGGGAAATCTATTTCAGGTGCTAAAGAATCGATATCAAACAATCAGATGTTAAAGAATAGAACAGGCTGGTTGCCATAAAGCGTATCAATGGCTACCCACTAAACGCTCTGGGATGTCCAGAGGGATCCGCCCACAAACTAGCTTGGGTTGAACCTGGTGAAGTCTATATTCCAGCCGTTTAGATGAACGAGCTGGTTCCATTGATACCTATAACGGTTGAAGCAGGGACAAGCGTTGAGCGCATGCGATATTGTGAGAGGGAGAAAAAATATGGAGGGCAGGGCATGTCCGAACAAGCGATCCTTGCTGCCAATGCAGCCTTTTACCAGGCATTTCAGAAAAAAGATATGGAGGCAATGGCAGCGGTCTGGTCGCAAGGGACAGGAAGCTTGTGCGTTCATCCTGGGCGAAACGCGATTAAAGGATGGGATGAGATTCGCCGTTCCTGGGAAAAGATTTTTCGGAATGCCAACCATCTGGAAATCGATACGGAAATTATCTCTACGGAAGTGAATGGGAATCTTGCCTACGTCGTCTTGCTTGAAAACGTACTTCAAGTAGGCGGTGGAGGCAGACGGGTGAAGGCACTGTCGATCGCCACCAATGTTTTTGAGTGCATGGCTCAACAGTGGTACCTGGTGCATCATCACGGTAGTCCCATCATGGGCTAGGGCGTACTATCAAGCAATTGCCTTCCTGACCAGGATGACCGTGCATTGGGAGTGGCGAGCGATCGCCTCTGGGATATTGCCATGAATTGCCTGCTGAAGCATCCCTTCCCGACTGGCTCCCAGCACAATTACATCACACTGATCCTTTTGCGCCATGTCAATCACGGCATCTGAGACGGAGTTGGAACAGACCGGAATCATAGTTACAGGCGTTTGCTGTCGCTGGCGCAGAAAAGCGGCAGCTTCCTCTAAAACATGGATATCTTGCCTATTTTGCGATCGGGGGAATATCTGACACAGCCGAATCTCCGGGTTTTGGCTGAGTGAAACCAGTGCGGGTAAGAGCGTAATCGCGTATTGAGAATTTGGTCCACCGGCAACTGGAACCAACCAGCGCTGTAACCGCATCCAATGCATCAGGGCATGGACCGAAGCCTGGGATGGAGCATCCTTATCAGCAGACGGTTCCTCAACCACTGTCCAATCGTCTCCCAGCTTCACCAGGATCACATCACAGGCAGCCTGCCGAATGATGGTATCTACCACATCGCCAAAGATGCGACCGGGGGTGGAAGTATTGCCTTTCCAGCCCATCAGCACGAGATCAACATGCTCTTCCTGGATGGCTTCTAAAATTGCCTGCGACACACTATGGGTTGCCCGGATCTGAGTATGGAAGGGAATTCGCCAGGTTTTTGCCTGTCTGGCAGCGTGGGACAAAAGGCGGCGGCTGAGGGCAGTGTTCACTTCGACCTGGGCGGGAGAACTGTGGCGGGGGACGAGAAGCACCTGCAAACATTCCACTTCGTAGTTCCGTTCGCGGGCGATCGCTAACGCCAGCTTTAACAAGCCTGGTGCCGTCTGGGGATTACTGAGGGGGAGCAAAATTTTACCCTGTCCTGTGGCAGGCGATCTCGTCTGGTAGACCACATAGGATGGCTCTGCCCGTGGTTTGATCTGATCCGGTCCACCCCGCAATTTATCAGACTCTACCCGTAAAATATCGCTGCGGGTAATGATCCCCACCAGCCGACGGTGATCCACCACTGGTAACCGGGATAGCTTATAACGGGATAGCAGGTAAAGAACGTGACTTAAAGTGTCGCCTGAATGCACCGTAATCGGGTGCAGAGTCATGATTTCCTCCAGGGGAGCGATCCCTGGTAGCTTCCGTTGAACCACCTTATCTAGGTCTGACTGGGTGACAATGCCTACTAACCTGCCCTCATCCACGACTGGAAAGCCACGATGGTGCGATCTCGAAAATGCCTGTAATGCTTCATTCAGGCTCATCTGGCTGGAAAGGGTTTCTACCGACTTTTGCATCACGTCGGTTGCCTTTAGCCGTGCCCATAGCCCATCACTCACGGTTCCCAGTTCCAGGTGAATTCCCTTCAGTTCCAGCAGATGGGTGTACAGGGAACCCGGAGCCAACCACTCTGCCACCAGATACGCCGTGACGGAAGCGATCATCAACGGCAACACCATATTGAAATTGGTGGTCATCTCAAACACAATCACGATTGCCGTCACTGGCACCTTGGCAACCGCACCAAAGAACGCCCCCATCCCTGTCAACCCATAGAGCACGGGCTGTCCCTGTCCTGCCAGGAGGGTATCCTCTGCGATACCAACCAAATGTCCCAGGGCGGCTCCCAAAATCAGGCTGGGGATAAACAACCCACCGGGGGTCTCGGCACTGCAAGCCACCAGGGTTAGAACGAATTGAAACACGAATGCACCCACGGTCAGCTTCCAGTCCGCATCCCCTACGGTCAGGAACATCTGCAAGTGATTTGTGTCTCGAAAAACAGCAGGCAAGAGGGCAGCCGTCAACCCAGAAATTAACCCAGCCAAGCCAATTTTGACTGGTAGACTGAGGGGCACCTGCCGCCGACTAAACCGCAGAGTCGCAACAATACCGCGATTAAACAGGGCAGCAAAAACGCCTGCCAGAATACCCAGTAGCAGCAGAAAAGGGATCTGTTCCGGCGCAAAAACTGTTTTGTGTTCTAGAGGGTTGTATCCCAGCCTCAGGCTAGGACCACCCAGAACACGGGAAACCACTCCTCCCGTAAAGGATGCCAGGATTGCCGTCCCCAGGGTCAGGCTAGAAACATCCTGGAGCAGTTCCTCAATCACAAACATGACCCCAGCGATTGGGGCATCAAACCCAGCCGCTAAGCCAGCGGCGGCTCCAGCCGCTATCAACTGGCGTTGATGATCGGGTGAAGCGGGTACCCACCGACTAAGTTGGGCGGCAAGGGCAGCACCAATTTGCACCGTGGGGCCCTGCCGTCCCAGCACAAAGCCACTACTCAAGGTCAACAGCGTAGTGACCAGTTTTACCAGGGCAACCCGCAGGTTGAGGGCGATCGGTACATGTGCCAGAGCCGCCTTCACCTGTGGTATACCACTGCCACAAGCTTCTGGGGCAGTCCGGTCAACTAGAAACCCTGCCAGTAGACCACCGATCAAACCTACCGTTGGCAGCAAAAGCCAGGCGGGGGCAATCAATGAATCCCGCAACCGCCATGCGCCTAACCAATCGACACCCTGCTTCAGGCAAACGGCGGCGATCGCCGCCACAAACCCAATCACAACAGCTTCCAGAATCGCCAGTCGCTTGGGACTCAGAAGCTGCTGAAACGACTGGACAACGCTTACGGGCTTCATGGATGCAGCGTCTCCTGGTTACGCCCTCAACTAATCCTCGACTAATTGTAGGAAAGCAGGCGAGGTCAGGGAAACTGCCAAAGCTAACCTGGAGCTAAAAAACTGGACTGAAATACAAGCAGGATTGCTCAATAGGCACCGTTGTCTTTGGGAAAAATAATGACCCCAATCGTTCTAAAGACAATCCACAAATCCATCATGAAGCTGCGGAAGTTGACATAGTAAATGTCGATCTGAACCCGCCGGGGATAGGGAATATCATTGCGCCCAGAGACTTGCCAGAGACCCGTAATTCCGGGTCGAATGCTGAATACCCTATCTGCGTGTTTGCCATACCGTTCTAGTTCTTCATACACGACTGGGCGAGGACCGACGACGCTCATGTCGCCCTTCAGCACATTTAGAAATTGGGGAAATTCATCCAGGCTTGTAATTCGCAGAAATCGACCAATCCAGGTGATCCTGGGATCACGCCTCAGCTTGAAGTTCTTCCGAAATTCCTGACGCAGGCGGGGCGAAGTTTCCATAATTTCGTACAGAACTTCATCCGCATTCTGAACCATTGTTCTGAACTTGATACAGCCAAACGGTTTAAAGTCCTGCCCCATCCGTTCCTGGACATAGAAAACAGGTCCGGGGGAACTTAAGGCAATCACCAGCATCAAAAACAGGTACACCGGAGAAAAGATGATCAGAACTGTTAATGAAAACAGAACATCAAACAGCCGCTTAGAAAATTCTCCGTCTAGAGCAATTGAAAGCGCGGGGAGTAGCCCACGCCGAATAAACGAACGAACAGATTTGCCGGAGATGAGTTGGCTTTCGGCAGTCATCTTACTCCTTCACATCCACACCACACAGTCCTCATCATAAAGCCACTGACCACTTCTACGCAGGATTTAGTTCCAATTTGGTCAAAGATTTCATCGGCAATGGGTCAAATGGCGAGAAATTCTTATGCTTAAGTTGTGTCCTGAAACTCTTCATAGCATTGTTCTAGGAAGGAGAGATAGTGATTTTTAAAGATCTCTGGACTAAAGGAAAGGGCGTGCGATCGCAACACCTCTGGATTCAGTACTTTTTGATACTGTTCAAACAGGTTAATGGCTTCAATTAGTGCCGGTTCTGTTTGTTGATTGAACAAGATTCCGGTTCCGTTCTCACCCGCCTGACGAACGTCACGGATGGTTTCTAGGGTTCCCCCAGCCCCGTAAGCAATCACGGGTGTGCCGCAGGCTTGTGCCTCTACTGGAGCAATTCCAAAATCTTCAAAGGCAGCATAAACAAATGCCTTTGCCTGTCCCATATATTGCTCCACAACCGCATCTGATTGCCATCCCAAAATCTGAACATTGGGGCGAGCAAGCTGGCGAATTTGGTTCAACTCTGGACCACTTCCAATCACAACTAACGGCAGACCTAATTGATTGAATGCCTGCACAATCAGCGAGATCTTTTTGTAGCTAACTAAACGAGATACCGTCAAATAAAAGTCTTGTTTTTGGGGTTGAAATGTAAAGCGATCGATGTCTACGGGGGGGTAAATTACCTCGGCTGAACGGCGATAACAGCGCCAGATTCGCCGCGCCGTGCTTTTGGAATTGGCAATGAAATAATCGACTCGATTGGCAGTTAGTACATCCCACTGACGCAAACGATGCAGCAGGTAGCGGGTGAGCCAGCCCGGTAGCCCCTTGCCCATGCGGCTATTTGCCAGGTAATCAAAGGTGAGGTCCCAGGCATAGCGCATGGGAGCGTGACAATAGCAAATGTGAAGCTGCTGTGCTCCAGTGAGCACCCCTTTTGCCACGAGATGAGACGACGAAAGAATGATATCGTATCCCCGCAGGTCAATCTGCTCGATCGCCAGGGGTAAAAATGGTAAGTACTTCTGTACCCCTTTTCGCGCCCAGGGGAAATGTTGCAAAAATGTGGTACCAATGTTGCGTTTGAAGAGGTAACTTTCTGGATTCGTTGACTCAAAGTCAATTAAGGCATAGAGATCGGCATCCAGCCATTGCAAAATTTCTTCCACCACGAGTTCCGAGCCACCCGTTGCCAGGGGAGTCAGCCACTCATGCACCAGCGCAATGTTCAAATCCGCCAGGAGTGAATCTTGAGTCGAAGCGACCTGCCATTGTCCATTCCCGCTCACATCCCACACCAATAGTTTTTAGTTCACTAACCGACAGCAGTATATAGCGTTTTTGAATCCAGTGAGGTACATGGATAGTCATAGAACCCTTGAGTCAAACAGATGAGATGTACCTCACCCAGAAAGGAAACGCTACATAGCAGACTGCAAATAATTCATGACCATTTTAGTTGGGCTTGGGTGCAGGTCATGGGTCATTGGTCATTGGTATTTTTACGTTATCTCGTCTCATTTGGATGCATTAGCGGTTGTTTGAAGGGCGATCGCCAAAGCTTAACTCCACTAAAGACCAGTAGAAATAGCCCAAACTGCACCAGCACGATACTGGGACCCGAAGGGAGGTTAAAGATGCCGGAAACGGTCATTCCAGCAATACTGCTGAGTGCCCCCAGCAGCATAGAGAGTGCTAGATAGGGAGAGAACTGGTGACACAACAGCTTTGAGGTTGCTGCTGGAATCACCAGAAAGGCGTTGACCAGCAAAATACCCACGGCTTTAATGGAGACGGCTACGGTCAAGGATAGTAAGACGACAAACAGATAGCGGTGAAATTCCACAGCTATCCCCTGTACCCTGGCGACTGCCTGATTCAGGGTCAACAGAATTTGCTGCCGCAGGGTTGCAAATAGGATGCTCCCACTGACGAAAAGCAGTCCAAAGGTCAACCACAAATCGGTTGTATTCACTGCCAGAATATCCCCAAACAGCACCCCCATCAGGTTTCCCCGATAGCCCTGAATGAAACTGGTGAGAATTACCCCGATCGCCAATGCCCCCGATAGCACGATGTTGAGTACGCTATCGCTCCACAGGTCTGTGTGGTCAATCAGGTACAGAACCGCCACCCCAAACAGGAGGGTAAACGGCAGCAACATCCAGGTTGGGTTCAGTTGCAATAACACTCCCATTGCAATTCCAACCAGTGCCGCATGACCCACCGCATGGCTGAAAAAGGACAACTGCCGGAGAGTGACAAAACTCCCCAGCAAGCCACACAGAAGTCCCATCAGGACTCCCGCAGCGATCGCCCGCTGCATAAAGGGAAACTGGAGAAGAGAAAGGAAATCCGCAGTCTGCATTGGATGGAAAGGGAGAATGATACATAGTCTAACCAAGTGTAATTTTTTTACTGGGGTATGGGAAGGCAAATTATCTACAGCTAATGCATTTACGGTTGCCTCAACCTTTTGGCACTGCGGGAAGCAAGCTATGCAAATTCAGTGATGCGGACAATAATTTCCAGCGAAATGTTTTCCTGAAGCATCTTTAGAGCCAGCATTCATAGGCTATTTCCAGCGATTCTCAGATGAATAAGCCAGAGTGAGCGAACCAACCAAGCACATCATCATCGGAAATAGATTCGTTGATAATCTTGGTTAAAGCTTGATCGAGTGCTTCCTGCGTTCAAGCCTTCGCTGAGCGCAACAGTGGCTTGAGTTTTGACCACCATAATAGGCGGCGAGAATTCGTTGCCGTAAATCCACAGACAGAGGGGCAGGCATGAGCGGCTATTTCCTACCTTGTGCGAGTAGGGCACTGGGCTAAGGTTGCTTTTTGGGTAAATTCACGCCCACGATTTGCGATAGAGGATCAAAGACAATGATGAAGTTTCCTGTGTACTTCTCAAACTCAAGGTTCACAATCACAGCATCGGTTCCTGATGAGCCTCTGACCACACGGGAACCCGCCAGTCGCTTAAATCCTCCCATGGTTGCCACGATTGCTTGCCATCGCTGCTTGAGTACTTCTGGCGTGAAGGTTTCTTTCAAGTTACGAGCCAGGTACGATCTAGCCGTCCCGTAGTTCCCGTTGCTGAGTGCGCCTACAAACTGCTCTGCATTGGTTTGAATGTTGCCTAACCAAAGGAAATTGACCGCTGTGATTTGCTGGTTAGGATTCAGGATAAGTAAAAAATCTTCTGTTGAGTTCTTAAACTTGATGGTGGCTATGACTGAATAGCCGCCAATGATTTCTCCAGGATTGATTGCCAGAACTTGGACAAAAGGACCTGTAATCTTGAGTAGTTTTTCCCATTGTTGTTGCAGTTGCGATGCTGTCCAACTATTACGCAAGCCTGGAGCCGCATACTGCCGGGACTGTTCAAATTTTTGTTCTACGAGAGATGTGAAAAACTGCTGAGTGACCGTTTGAGCACTTTTAATCTGAGCAGAAGTCTCTCCCGGTTCAAAAACTTGTGCGATCGCCGAATGTTGTAATGGAACCGCGATCGCTCCTGTGACCAATAACGGAACCAACAGTAATGAAAAAGTGCGGGGTTTGGATGGCATAGAGTGCAAGAGGAAGAGGTTATTTAAATTAAAAAATTGGAGTAATAGGAGAACCGAAACGTAGTATTTGAGCTTTTGTGCAACGATCTCAAGCTCAAGATTTGTCTGCCCAAATACTACGTCTCTACACTTAAAACTGAGATATGGCTGAACTCACAGTGGATCAGTATCCGGGTTAATAGTAACCGTAGCCATAGCCACCGCCACAGCCGCCATAGTAGCCAGTGGGTCGGTAGTAGCCGCCACCATAACCACCGTAGTAACGAGTGGATCGGTAGCCACCATAGCCACCGCCATAGCCACCATAGTAGCGAGTGGATCGGTAGCCACCATAGCCACCACCATAGCCACCGTAGTAGCCTACAGGGTAGTAACCCCCGGTAGTGTAATCAGCCGCAACCCAACCGCCACTGGCTAGGGGTGTCCAGGCATAACCATCGTTGTAGGCAACAACTTCGTAGTTTTGGTAAAGGTAGGCTCCATCTGGTGCAGCCCCAATTCTCCAGTAGCCAAGTCCCGGACCACTGCGGATGTTTAAACCAGAACCGTAGTAAGTATCGACATAACCAATGGGGCGATACTGCTCATCCAAACCCAGAGCCTTAGCCGTTTCCTTACCTACGATCCCATCAATTTCTTTTAAACCCTGGCGGATCTGAAAATCGGTAACGGCAATTTCAGTTTTCGATTCGTACTTTCCATTCACAGGAATTCCCAGGGCTTTCTGAACCGCTTGCACTTCTGCTCCTGTGCTGCCAGGACTAAGCAGTGGCGTTGCAGCCATTCCCTTTTCAGCAGACCCACCCAAAACAGATGCCGCCACAACCGCACTGGCAATTCCCATGATAGCCGTACTCGCAATTCTCGTATCCAGATTCTCAAGCACTTTTAGCTGGGGATCGGGATTGGGATCTTCATAGTTAACGCAAATGTAAATGTAGGCTAATGTTTCCATAGGTTTCCTCGAATGATGACCTCGATTGTCTTACATAAATCTGTTTTGCAAAACTGTGATTGCTAGATATTACCTCTTTGGGTATTGCAGTGATTGGCTATATAGACACACCCTTTGTAAGCTACTCCACTCTCCCAAAGCCTTTCCCTGTTGGGAAAACTCTCTCACAATCCAGACTTTCACAATTTAGATAGGATTGCTGGGTGTCTTCTCAAACTTCTGCTGATAATACTCAAGGAAAACCTGATTTTCTTGTCATCTTGCGCCAGAAGCAAGCTCTATACCCCGATTCAGAGGGTTTCCAAATGCGATAACTCCAGAGTCCAGGATGTTC
Organism: Kovacikia sp. CALU 1929; assembly: GCF_056784235.1. NCBI lineage: Bacteria > Bacillati > Cyanobacteriota > Cyanophyceae > Leptolyngbyales > Leptolyngbyaceae > Kovacikia > Kovacikia sp. CALU 1929. The sequence goes on along the minus strand of NZ_JBXBCF010000065.1, from coordinate 81,424 downwards.
GCCCATGGAGGTTCTGTATAGTGGCGCAAATGATGAGTATAGCGATGATGGCGAAAGGTTAGCGGAGGTCAGGTTTATCCTGACCACTGAGTCAAACGGATCATTGAGCCAAAAATTGGAATGAATTGAGAAATGTGGTTGCAGACTGGCTCACAGCGTTGCCTTTGTGTTTTGCCGCAATCAAATAGAGGCGCTGGTTCGCCAGATAGTATCGGACTGTGATAATTTCTCCAGAACCACTGAACGTTAAGCTCCGACCAGGATAGGATGCCAGGGAAATCGATTGCTCACCATTGAGGGTATAGGATGTGCGTGATTTGAGCCGATTCTGAATAGCCATCAATACCGTATCTGGTGATTGCGCCATCACACTTTGAGGCAGGTCTGTATAGGCAACAACGGTGCGATCGCCACCGGAATTAGAGGCGAGCACTTTAAATTGAAGTTTGCCGACCGTCGTGTCTAACTCTTTCGTTTCTTCAGAGAGCGTTCCGGGTGACATCCAAATCGAGAAATTGCCTGCCTTAGAAATGATGGGCTGCCAGGAACCACCTGATGGACTCACAGTCACTACGGGGCTGGGGGGTTGCTGTTGCATGCGGAGGATTTCTTGCTCCAGTTTTCGCTGCCCGATGTCAAAAAAGTCCATTTGAGGGCGGAGTACTCCCTGTGCCAGGATGCTGCTAGCAGGAGAAGATGCCCCGAAGGTTCCGTGGTTACAGGGTTCGGTTAAGCAGAGTGACATGGTTGCGATCGCCCGACTCTGTGCACTGCCTGCCGTCGTCATGGTCGTTCCAACCAGCAGCACTGTTAACAATTGGCGATAGGGAAAATGATCCATCATGACAAAACTCCTGGGATACCTAACCGAGGGGACTATTTAACAATAGCCTGGACATTTTTGCGTCGAACCGCCCTCATCCCCCAACCCCTTCTCCCAAAAAAGGAGAAGGGGAGCCGGATTGAAGTCCCTCTCCCGTTTTGGGCTACCGTATATACGTAAGTCCCCAAAGTTAAATCGACAGGCGATCGCAGCGTTGACGGTGGGTAGCAGAATCCTGCTTGGGGGGCAGCCCCCCAAACCCCCCGTTGCAGGGGACGGTTGCGTCCCCCGCACCCCCTCCAAAACGATGTAATCCCGGCGTGAATGGCAACCTTCATCCCATGGGGTCTTCAAGCAAGGGCATACGGGTGGCAAGGGGAGCGGTTGTCTTTAAGTTTGAGGCATTTTTGACCGATTCTCGTCGCGCTAGATTTGAAGCCCCAACGCTAGACCCTTGCGGGGGGTTTGGGGGAGTTAGGACCCCAAAAGGCGGGGGACTAGGGGGAAGTCCCCCGGAGCCAGTTTCAAACGAAGCCGAGATCTGTATACACCGTAGCCCTAGGGAGAGGGATGAGGGTGAGGGGCAAATTGACGGCGTGGCAAGGGTTTTCAGCATTTTCACAAAAGCTGTCCGAAGTATTGATTTAACTGACTCCGACTGTCTTCTACCGCTGAGTAGGAAACAGTCGGAGTGGCATCAGACGGTGCAGGTTGACTGGTCAAGGGCAGTTGTTTCCATGCGGCATTAGTCCCATTGAGCGTTCTAAGCCTTCCAATACCACGTCTGCCATGAGCTTGATGCGATAACGGCAAGCCCATGTTTCTGCCGAGTTAAATGTACCGTTTTCCCAATATTTGTTACTTCCCGCTCCACCTCCACACAATCCAAAGTACTCACAGGTTTGACGACATAACTCGACTCCCCCGGTCATGTCCTGGTGCATCTGCTGAAACTTTTCGGTGTGACAGACTGATTCAAAAGTGTCTTTCAGAACATTTCCCAGAACGAACTTTCCATAGCGATCGGTTTCCACTGACAGCAACTCTGGATCAAAGGTGGCAAAATTTCCTTGATGGTCAATGTTGACAATCACAAATGGGTGGTTCAGGTCGGTGTGTTCCAGTCGAGTATCGGCATAGATCAGACTGCAAATTGATTCAAATTCCCGTAGTTTAAATTCCCCATTGGTTTGTGCCACCAGTTCCCAAAACCGTTGCATAAATGCACGATAGCGTGTTGCTATACCCGATTGATCCAGGGATGAAGTGGTATTCACACCTTCGGTTTCTTCCATGTTGAACCCGACATTGGTAATGCCGTTAGCGTTGAAAAAGTGGAAGATTTCATCGGGGTAGTCGAGAGAGTCTTCGGTCAGCACGGCGATCGCGTTACATTCAAAGCCGTTCTTTTGCAGATGGGCGATGCCTCGCATGGTTGCGGCATGAGTTCCCAGCCCTTTGCGGGTTTTGCGATGGGCATCATGCAGAAAGGCTGGACCATCAATACTGACACCCACATGGACATTGTATTGCTTAAACAGATCACACCAGGCTTGATTAATCAGTGTGCCGTTGGTCTGAATAGACTGCCTGAGTTTGTAAGGTGTTGAATTGTATTGGCGATCGATAGCCTCAATTCGTTCAAAAACCGCTTCATAAAACGAGATTGGAACTGCAAGAGGTTCACCCGCATGCCAGCAAACTGTCGCATCTTGCCGGAAAAACTGACTGGTAAAGATAGTTTTGAAAATTGGTTCTACTAAGTCCAGGGAAAGTTGCCGTCGGATCTGGCGATCGGGCAGATAGCAGTAATCACAGTCCAGGTTGCAGAAGGGGGTGGGTTGAATCACAATTAGATTGATTGGTCCAAAGGTAGGAAGATCCTTAACCTCTGTCCTGTGTTTCAAGGGATCTTTTACCTGTATGACAGGTTCTGCATTAGAAATCGTCATAATTGATGCTCAGGAAATATCACATGATTTGAAACAGACAACAGCCACCCCATTTGCAACGGAACTCATCGGTAGTTTAAAAACCCGCCCCCATTGACCCAGCCCCCGTTAACCCAGGGACGTGCATTCACAAATCCGCCCCCCCCCCCCCCGTTGACAAATCCGCCGCCGCCCACACGATTGGCAAAACCACCCCCACCTCCATTTCCCCAAGCTCCTCTGGCAATTAACACTTCTATCGGTAGGGATGCCTCCTTGGAAAGATTGTTTTCTCGTTCCCGAATTGCCGCTGTTAGACGGGCTAAACGGGTTTCAATCTGGTGAGGCTGATCGGTTGGGGCATCCGGTTGGTTGGTTGCAGCCGTTGCGCCTGGGATCTGGAGGGCAGAGAGGGCTAAGAAAAAGCCAACTAAACCTGTGCGTGTAGTGATATTCAAAGGTCTTGCTCCTGTAATTCAAATGAAATTCTGAAGTGTTTGGATAGGTAAAAGACGCACCTTTACTAAAATTCGGTCATCCCTCATCCCACAATGCAAACATAGCTATTTGGGCGTGGCTGATTTTGGGTATGAATTGAGAGTTATATAAATTGAAGACTTTCAATTCATACTGCTGTTCAGCACCACCGCTATTTAGGTTGTTTTTGTGCCTGAGGGGTGTTTGTCAATGGAATCTGCTCACGGCTGATGATCACCGACTCAAAATAGGCACGAATGATGACTTCTGGAAGCTCTACCAGTCCCTCTGGTCCAAACCATTGGTTCACTATGTTGACGTATTTTTGGTCCCCAATGAGATAGCCCTGCATCATTTTGGCGATCGCCCGGTTGACTGAATTCAATAGCATTGAGTTGTTTTCTGGCACCATGCAGCCAATTCCATAGCGAGCATAGGGCTGCACGGGTACTAACGTATAGGCTTCAGGATTGAATTTCAAGCTTGTTCCCGCCAGGATAACGGTATCGGCTGCGATCGCATCAATTTTGTCATTTTTGAGGGCTACAACCCCTTCCTCTGACCCTTTTAAGGGCACCAGAACCGCTTTGGGTTGGATCACTTTCATCGTAACTTCGCCCATTGAGTTAGGTACTACTCCCACCCGTTTACCCGATAGCGACTCTGGTGTGCCGGTTAAGTTACTGTTGTTTTTGGTCAGTAGCCGAATGCCCGATAAGCTGTAAGGGATTGAGAAGTCAACGAAATCTTCTCGTTGCCAGGTAAATTGGGTAGTGCAGCTAATGTCAATGTCTCCCTTAATGACTTGCTGAATGAGTTCATTGGGATCATTAATCACTTTATACTCAATAGCGATTGGACGATTGAGCTTGCGCTGGAGTTCCTGCCGAATCAGTTCAATCACATCAGCCGATAACCCTACCAGTTGCTCTTTATCATTGACGTAGGCATAGGGGATGATGTCTGCCCGTGTGCCAAAGGTCAGAACGCCTGTTCGGGCAACTTTATCAAATACAGTTTCTGCTTTGGCGTTCTGGGGCAAAGAAAGTGCCATCAACAACCCCAGAGCGGCAATGGATAATTTTTTAAGCATCTGCGTTCCTCATCTCTTTTATACAACTCGGATATTTCTCATTACTGGTTGGCTCTAAACTCAGCGATCGCCCGATTGAAAGATTCCTCGGACTTATTGCTGATCAGAAACAGTTTGAACTTCTGATCCCGGCTCAAATACGCCCCATAGGACGATTGCATATAGGGACGGTAGGTTTCATTCCCAACCAGGTGAGTTTCAAAAAATGCCAGAAACATTGCATTAGCATAGTTCCCAAGCAGATCGGGACTGGCAAGGGACAAACCAGGAATCGAATCCAGCATACGGGTCATCCCTGCATCCAGGTTGGCAAGGTTAATGTGTGCTTGCCCTTCTGCTAAGGCAAGGTACTTGGTCGGTGATGACAGTGCCGGAAACGACCGGGCTTGCTCAAAGACAACAGGTGCTGCCGGGTCATCGCTACCCCCAACGATGATCACTGGAATTTGGATTTGAGCCAGTCCCTTCGGTCCAAAAATGCTGTAATTAACTGGATTGGCAGCAACCACAGCCTTGACTCGTTCATCCCGAAAATCATAAGCTTGGCGGGGCAATTCCAATGCCCGACATTCCAACAGTTGGGAAACATCCTGATAGGCAAACGGGCGATCGCATTCTTGCTGAAGATGCTCAAAATCGATGGTCGCACCTGCAACGGCTAACACCCCATACCCACCAAAGGAATGTCCGACAACCCCTACCGATTGAAGATCTAACATTCCACCAAACTCCGCCTGATTTCGCCGCTCCAACTCATCAATTGTGTAGCTGATATCTCGTGGGCGATTCACAAACTCACTGGTCAGAAAGTAGGAGCCAGACAAGCCGCTCCTAAGCTTCTGTACCTGTTCAATGTCACTCCCTGGATGCTGGGGCAGCGCTACCACAAAGCCATAGGATGCCAGATGTTGCGCTCTTGCCACAAAATCTTCCGGTCTGGATCCCAGTCCGTGAGAAATAATAATTACCGGAGTTTTCTCAGCCCTTAACCGCTCAGGCTTGATCACAATGACATAGAGTGGGCGATCGCGACTCGCATCCATCAACGTCCAGCGTTGTTGCTTAGTGCTAAACGAACCTGGTTTGCGCAAATCAGGCATGGCGGAAAAATCCGTATTCGTTTCTGCTGCTTCCTGAGCAGAAATTTGACCCATTTTGCCAACAAAAAATTCGGTTGCTTTGATGATCCCTTCCAAATGCTCAAATGCTTTTAGAGACAACCCCACATCAATATTGAGATTGGTTGGATACTTTTCCAAAAAATTGAGCAGCGTCAACCCTTGAGAATCCAATGCTGACAAAACCAAAGCAGAGCGCAGGGCATGCATTCCGTTCCCCTGGTTGGGTATCTGAAGATATAATCCAAAGCGATTCAGGATTTCTTCACCCAGTTCGCTATAAAAGAACCGGGATAGAAGAATTGGATTGATGTCTATCCGCTTTGTTAAGGCTTCCCGGAATTTTTGCTTGGTTTCTCCATTGGCTTTAGCCAGTTTGAAATAAAAACTTAGATCGGGTGCAACCGTACCATCTTTTGCAAAGGTTCTGAGTGAATTAACCTGTAATGACTCCACCAATGGACCGTAGAGAAAAGTAACTTTCTCCGCCGCTCTTACTGGCATCGCAGTCAGCAAAGCCGTTAAGAGTCCTAAGGTTACCAATTGACCGCGCTTGAGGTGATGACGCAGTTGTAATGAAGCAAGATGATTAGGCAATGGCTTCAACAGGGCTATTTTCATGTCTACTTGAATTGGATAAATGAGTCAAAAACCTAGATTGTGGATTAAATTAATTGGAGAGTTCATCCAGGCATCTTACAGCGATTTTCATTTGGTTAAGCCACACGATGTACTCCCCGTCTTTTCTGTGGTCTACGCATCTGAAGACTGCTGTAAGTTGCCCGATCCACAATTCTTAGTCTGCTGGATGCTTTTAGCCGTCACCTGGCACGCTCTAAAAGCGGAACGTGAACGTTAGATAGGGTCCATTGTTATAGACGTTCACATTAAAATCACCCGATTTGTAGCCGGTGTAAGCAAAGCGATAACCCAACCCAACGGAGGTATTGCCGGAAAACATCCAGTCCAGTCCAGCCAAGGCTTGCCAGGTCAGTCCTAAGGAACCAATGTTGAAGCCAGTCACCGATCCGGCAATCACCCCAGCCAGATAAGGCGAGAAGTTATACCGAAAGCGAGTTCCCAGCAGTGGTTGTGCAGTTGTAATGCTGCTGCTGAAATCTCCCTCCCCACCCAGGTTGGTTGTTACATTCAGATCCGCACTGACGCCAGCAATCCGAACTCCACCAATGATGTCGAGTACGTAGGGTCCCAAATCAAATTCGGTCGCCACTCCCTTGGGATTGACCTGAGATTGGTTATAGAAACGATAGGAACCTGCCAGATCAACATTCCAGATTTGGATCGTGACATCTGACTTAAATGAAGATGGAATAATCGTTTCAAGCTTTGCACCCAGACGAGCCTCAATCTGGTCTTTAATGGTGCCATCCAGTCTCCCTGCAAGAAAGTCAGCAATCTGTTGCCTGAGAGTGTCATCAACCCGCCCCTGAATGCGATTGGCAACACGGTTAATGGCAAGATTGAGCAGGCGATTGGGATTCGGTCGGGTAAAGCTATTTTGTTGTCTTAGCTTCAGGTAATCCCCATTTAGCAAAAACCCCCAATGGTAGTCGGGTGTCCAGCCTTCCACTCGACCGAAGAAACCGAACTGAAAGGTATCGAAAAAATTAGAGTAGATGCTGCTGGGTCCAGCGTTGAAATCTGCCCTATACCCTCTAACGGTTGCATTTCCATAGATACTCAGGGGGGCAATAACGTAGGGTTGAAACAGGAAATGCCACTTGTTTGCCTGCGTAGTGGCTTGAGGCTCCTCTGTAGTGACGGGAGATTCTGTGGGTGTCCCAGGGGTGCTGGGGGCTGTTAAGGCAGGGTAGCTTGGCACGGGTGGACCCGAAACTCCGCTGGCGGCAGGGCGAACCTGGGCAAGCTCCAAATCAGTCGAATCGGAACTCCTGAGCTTCTCGTCCGCAGCCCAGGTCGGCATCAGGAAGGTTGATTGTCCTTCTGAATCAGTGGGTATCGTTGAAAGGAGAGAATTAAGGGATTCTCCTGCTTTTGATGTTTCTTCAGTTAATGCTGCGAATTGACTGGTTTGAAGTTCGGATGCCCTCAGGACATCTATAAGAGTTGCGTCAGTCAGGTTTGATGTTTGAGTGGTTAACTCAACGGGGATTAAATCTGATGCAGATGTTGTGAATTGCTCACTCTTCAGGCTTGATGAAGTCGAATCAGTAACGGACTCACGGGTAGAGTCTGGAAGCCCCAAATCAGTTGAAACAGATGCTTCTAAAAGATTCTGCGAACTGGGGGAGGGCATAACTTCTTGCGCGATCGCGGCTGGTACTGCCAATAAAATCGAACCCCAAAATACGGAATTGAATAGCCAGTTTTTTTGAATCAATAAGTTAATCATTTGCTATAGCCTCACACAGTTACAAACTTCTCGATCTACAATCGGCAAGCTCACAGTTTGTTTGTTATGAACCATGCACCATTACAACACTTGTATTAAGCATTACAACACCTGTGCTAAGTCAATGGTTACCATTAAACACCTAAAAATCGCTGTAGTTAGACCCTTCTACTGAGCAAGGATTGATCAAGTAGATGCCCTCATTTCTTTGGGTATTTCTAAATTAACCTATAGCGTTTCCTTTCTGGCTGAGATACATCTCATCTGTTTGACTCAAGGGTTCTATGACTATCCATATACCTCACTGGATTCAAAAACGCTATAAATAAAGTTCCATCATTAAATGGAAGATTGACTAAGGATTGTGAATGATATCACTCCAGAAACTTCATCCTGCCTACGGCACGGGGAGAGTCCAGTTCAATCGAGAATTCGGTGTTATTTAATCCATGTTCCTAAGCATGGCTGTGATCTAAGAGTATCCGTAATCGCGGATGCTCCTTATCTTCAGCAAAATCGGCAGATTTTTCTTGTCATTTTGCGCCAATTGCAGGGACAGATGCTCACAGGTCCGGTGTCATACCGATTTAAACGTATCACTACAGATGACCCCACCGCCTGCGGCACCTCCCCTTGGCAAGGCTACGGTGTATACAGATCTCGGCTTCGTTAGAAACTGGCTCTGGGGGACTTCCCCCCAGTCCCCCAATCTTGGGCAGGGATCTATTGAAAGAAGGAAAAAAGGCGAGGATATCATGGGCAACCCGGTGGATGACTTGAGTAATCGAGTCATCCACCGGGTTGCCAAAACAGATTGACGACGATCATTCGGACAATGGCAAAATTGACCAAGGCATTGCATCACACACCGGCGTGTGGTCTTCTTTGAGCACGACATCTTTAACCCAATGCAACCGATTTTCAATGTGCTAGTGGTGCCCAATCCGCTCGGCAAAACCCGCCGCATCAAGGGTTAAGGAACTGATGTAAAACACTGTTTCGCGAAAGGGTTTATTGCATCGGGTGCCCCATCGTTTGACTTGGAGGATCCGTTGCACCCCGTCCAGTGTGGGGCAATCGCCGCCACCGTATCCAAGACCCTCACCCGTCGTTCAACCGTCCGACCATGACTGCGCTCGAACGAGTCGTGTACACGGTGAGCCGCCTGTTGCTCAAACGGAGTCTTGAGAGATTCCAATAACTTGGGTTGGTTCCCTTTGACCGCAATCAGATAGTCGTTAGACTAAGGCGACAACGTCTTGAAAGGACTGGTCGTAATCGTGCACACTGACTTTGATGCCTTTAGCGTCTGTCGCCATCTGAGCGTGGACTAACTGTCAACTGCCCGAATTCCTCCTGGACCCACGCATTCAAGTCCGCCGCAAAGACGACAAAGTTAACCCGAACCATGATGTGGCGGATGGTCGAGAAACTGGGGAGTCGTTTGGAGGACAACTGGAGGAGTTCTATCAGTTCCGCTTGATGACGACTGACAAACTCAGCCAAAGGACGATAGCCTGAGTCCCCGCTCATGGTTCCCATAATCACCAGCAGCAATACGACCCAAAGGGGATAGTCGGGTTTAGACCGGAAGTCTGGAATCTTTTGAAGTCCCACCGTTTGACCAATCGCTGCACCGATCGCACCGAGATACCTAATTTTTCGGCGGCATCCCTCAGTTTTTCTCCGTAACTGGTGCGATCGCACGGTTCAATCAGAGTTTGGATGACCTCTAACTTGAGTTGAGCCTCGGCAGGAATTTCGCTGATAATAGTGCCGGATTCTGTTGGTTCAGTCGGCTCAGTCTTTTGCAGCAGAGCAGCAGTAGAATCAGTTGGCAATGGGGTACTTTGAGTGGAGGAGTCCAGCATGTAAGTACTCTAGTACTATTTAGTGATAGTAATTTACCACAGCAGCAGGAAAAGCGACATCCAATTTGGCAGAAGGCTTTTTGATGGCTTATCTTTTTTAAACACTTAACTACGCTTCAGGAAACTCTTTCAGAGATTCTGTCCACACAATTGTCTGAACAATACTCAGCTAGAGATAATAGGACTTATCGGCAGCTTCCGCTGATCCCTGTCCCCGCGCTTTCATTCGCTCCTGAATCGTGCTGATCCAACCTTCCCGAAACCCCGTTAATGCTGCTGTTGCTGCCGAAAAGCAAAAAGAAATTAGGGCTTTGGGAATATTATTCATTGCCAGTCAGTAAAGACCGTACCCTCCACTTCCCGTCAGAATGAAAATTGGTAGGGTTCCTTCAGCTTGTCGAATGTGGATTTGTCTGGCTTTGGATGGGCTGCTTCATTACAACAGTTAGCGCAAAGGCAGCGTTTTTCTACGAATGTAAGCGATCGTTCTATGAGAAAGGGGGCGATCGGAGCAAGGGTTTGGTTACTTCCCTAGCTCACTCCCCCCTCTCATACTCTTAGCCAATTTGTCACAAGAACGCTACACAACAGCGCCTCCAAAAAAGGAGGAAAATCGCTGAAGCGACTGTCATATAAGGATTAGAACCCAAGGACAAGAATTTGGCACGCCGACAGTTAAAAAGTCACTGTACAAAAGCTGCCAAATTGAGCCGTTCAGCGTGCCCCCAGAATGCCTCCAGGCTATAAAACTCTCGCTCCTGGGGCAACATGGTGTGAACAATGACATCTCCGTAGTCCAGTAAGATCCAGGTGCCTTCTGACTGACCTTCAATCCGAGTCGGGGGGCGGTGTAACTCTTCTTCAACTTTTTCTTCAATGGAGCGGGCGATCGCCCGCACCTGTACCTTTGAAAATCCCGTCACAATGACAAAATAGTCTGCCAGGGAGGAAACCTCTGTGACCCGTAGAAGGGCAATCTCAGCTCCTTTTCGCTCTTCAGCAGCATTGGCGATCGTCAATGCCAGCCGTAAACTGGGGTCTTGCTGGTCAATGGGCGTATTGCCCCCATTGGCGGTAGTTACGACAGGGGTAGAAGATGATACCTGAGAAGAATTTGGCATGCAGTGTTTAATTCCTTACATATTTAATAAACAGTCATTAATCCAGCATTCGAATGGTTAGGGAATGAAAAAATCGAATCCATTTGGAAAACTCCTCACACAGGAAAAAACCTTATTACCTTATTAAGGGGGGGATCGGGGTAAGGAAATAGGTGGGAGATAGTAAAAATCCTCTTTTTTCTTCTTTAGCCTTCATCTTTTCTCCTTCCTTTATCCTTTCCCTTTGCCATCTCCATTGCCCAGTTACGAGTTAGCACCGCACGGGGGTGGATGAGATGGTGGGATGCTACCAGATGGCGGAGAGAGTAGTCGCAGGTGTGCCAAACTGCCCGGTAAAGGTTTTGACAACTTAACTGTCTCAAATACTCCAACTCTGTGGTGTCTCCTCGCCCAGGTTCCAGGCTATCCGCTAAAAAGACGACACAACAAAGAGAACTCATTCCGGGACACCCCAGAGTATGATTTCGCACGGCTTGAAGGACCGCTTGATCACGGATGCCAAATTCCTCCCTGGCAACGATCGCCCCAACCTCTGCATGGAGCAGATGGGGATTAGCTTCTTCAACCGGGTCTAGCTCCAATTCATTGGCTTTCGCTATTTTTAAAAGCCGCTTGGGTTTAAAGAATTTTGCCAGATCGTGGAGTAGCCCTGCCTGAGCTGCTTTCTTTGCATCTAACTTGTGATGGCGAGCAAGCTTAGATGCCATTTCCTCAACCCTCAGAATGTGTTGAAGACGAGCATCGGGTACGTTCTTACGGAGCCAGTGCAAAACGCGATCGCGCTCCATCTCAGATAAGTCAGTTCGATTGGGAGGCAGACTTTCGGATGAGTAGACCGTCTGCGAGTGCCTGACGTCTTGAGGAAGGTGTGAATGCAGAACACGAAAGGATTCACGCATTCAGGCGGGAACTCCTTGTTTGTGCGACGACAAAATCAGCATCAAGTAGGTGCTCTATAGGAAGTGAAGATTAAGTTATCTTTAGAGCCTATCCAAAACCTTCTGGGGTTGAGATCGGAGCTTTTGACGGTAGCTTTTAAGAGCCGATTCAAAAGCTTTTGGAAGCTGAGATTTAACTTTAGCTCGTAAGGCTTTTGGAATAGGTTTTTATTCTAACTCAGCAAACCCCATTGGTTTTAGTTCTAGGGATAGACTTCTACCGACTAAAATACTCTGATGACATTAAACCAGAACGACTGGAGCGGCGGGTGTGGTTTTTCAGCATGTAATGCAAATCCTCTGGTATCAGTGAAGCCGTGAGAGCATCATTAGCATTAATCACCCCCGCTTCATACAGGTCAAACAAAGCCTGGTTCATCGTCTGACTACCATCACTGCCTTCTTCCATCAGAAGATAAATGTCCTCAGCGTTGCCTTTTTGCAGGTAATCCCGAATAGCATCGGTGTTCAGCATAATTTCAAGGGCGGCAGTCCGCCCTCCCAAAACCGTTGGGACCAGGCTTTGGGCAATCACCGCTCGGAGAGCATCGACAATCTGAATTCGAATCGTGTCCTGTTCTTCGGGAGTGTAGAAGTTGAGCAGGCGTTTGAATGCATTGACTGCCCCCTTTGTGTGCAAAGTGCCCAGCACTAGATGTCCCGTCATTGCGGCACGGATGGCAGTGTCTACGGTTTCGCGATCGCGCATTTCCCCAATTAAAATTACATCCGGATCTTGCCGCAAAGATGCCCTTAGCGCGTCTTTAAACTCCTGGGTATGCAGCCCCACTTCCCGCTGAGTCAGTAAACATCGGTTGGATACATGGACATATTCAATGGGGTCTTCAATCGTGACAATTTTACGGGGTAGGGTATCGTTAAGGTATCGCAGCATGGCTGCCAGAGTCGTTGATTTACCAGAGTTAACGGGACCTGTCACCAGAATCAACCCCTGCTTTTCTTCTGCCAGGTAGCCCAAAATATCGGGCAACCCCAACTCATCCAGGGTTGGCACCTTGAGCGAAATCAATCGCAGAACCATTGACCCGCCCATAATTGACTGAGCGCAATTCACTCGACATCTGACAAGTCCTTCATAGAGAACGGCGGTATCTAATTCTTGCCGTGCTCGAAACTGTTCCAGTTGAACCGGCATCAGAACTTCCGCAAGAAAGTCATCAAACTGGCGAGCTGTGATTCGCCCATAGGAGTCCTGCTGCGCCATCTTGCCCTGAATGCGGAAACGCGGAGGTTCCCCAACTTGGAGGTGAATGTCGGAAGCCCCCTGGGAAAACGCATCTTCAACCAACGCCCGAACCGTTCCCTGACGTTGAATTTCCAGTCCAGGACCATCGATCGCGATTGAGTTTAAGCTCATCGCCTCCGTTCCCTGGGCAGTGGGTCCACAGTTAACCCGACACTGCATGAAACCAGGAATCCGGGCATCGGTATCTAGCTTACGGTGCTCCAGGTAATACTTAAGTTGCTTTGGGTTCAAAACCTCTTGAAGGTACTGGCGGAACTGCTCTGGTGTTAGAGGAGAAATGTGATCCTGGGGCAGCAGTTTGCCATTCAATCGATAGAAGGGAGGTCGTCCGGGCTGAAGATACAGGGCGGTTGCGCCCCGATCATAGGCATCCTGGATAATGAACCGAATCGACGCAGACTCATCAAATGCGGTGTGGTCTTCTGAAACCTTAATGGCGGTCATAGAAAATGGTTTCCAGAGTAACTAGGAACTTGAATCGCGACAGGAAGAGTAAAGACGCTCAATCCACTAATCCACTACATCCGACAGGTGGTTAGCTGGAGGCAGTTCCAGAAACTCGCGCCCAAGTTATGACTATATTAAGCGGCAGAAATCAAACCAGAGCAACTGAATTTACCTCTAACTCGCGTTACATCCCTGAGCAGAAGCTGGGGAGGGCTAAAAATCTAAATATAGACTGAAACCAGTGGGAGTAGGTGAACAATAAATTCCTATACGCTTGAGCTTCAAGGAATTCCGCTGGTTAATCGAATGGCTGTATTAATTCTTTATAACAGGCAAGCGTCTCAAACCAGGATTTGAGTTTACAGCAGACTCAATCTGTATTAACTACAGCCCGCACCTTAACCAAGCGGATGGGGATTTACTGCGATTTTCAGATGAGTAAACCACAATTGCGTGTGGATGAGTGGATGAGTGGGTGGGTGGCTTATGCAAGAGGAAACGGCTGCAAACGAGACTTGCTGTGGAGTTAAGCGGTAGGCTGGTTAAGCGTTTAGCCGCCCATGCACCATCACTAACGTCTCTGCCAGTTGCCCCAACCGGGTTTCCAAATATTGCTTGCGGGAAAGTAGCAGACGGAGGCGTTGATAACGGGCGATCGCCATGCCGACAGCAGGGACTTGTTCAGCAGGACAATGGCGGAACCACAGTTGCCCATCCTCATTCAAGCCACAAAGACGATACCCAGCAGCATTCACGTCCTGAGGGAGCTTGGCTGCCTCGGACAACGATGGGACTGGAGGGGAATCTTGTTGGGAAGAAGCCTTCATTTTTTCAACGTAGTTCATCAGGCAATCGACATCTGCATGACGAAACTGCGGGGCTTCCCCATCTTGCTGGGCATAGGACTCTAACCACCCATCGACAATCGGCCCCTCGATATAAAGATCTTGAATCTGCCGCAACACCTGTTGTAGCTCCTCTTGCCAGCTTACAACCGTTGTTTCCATTTCCTTCAAAAGCCCCATTGCCAGGGTAGGGTTGGCGGCATTGCGATGGCTGCTAAAGCTGGGAGTTTTAAGCCGGGGCAAAGCTGGCACTTTAACTTCGTTTAAGCTGGTCGATAGGGATTCGACGATCGCCTCTTTGGGGATAACATTCTCAGCCTCAGTGCCAGCCCCGGTAACGACATCAGTAGTAGTCTCAGTAGCGGTAGCGTCCGCTTCAACCATTGGCAAGATGGGTAATGCTGGCAAACTCACCTTTGCTACCTCTGGCACAGAGAAGCCTACGGGAGAATTGGCTAGTGCTTGAGCCGAAAGCTCGCGGGAGGGAAAGGGAACCGTAGATATGCTGGAATGCTGGTCCGCTAACTGGTGCAGTGCCGCCTCAATCCGCTTCAGTTCTCGTTTCATCGTCAGTTTAGACTCCCCAAAACGTCAAGCAAGGCATTAATCATATTGCTTCCGGCAGGAATGCCCTAGTATTCTATTGCGACATAGCCATTCTGCTACAATTTTTTGCTTCGATTTTTAACGTTGAATCTGTTCTCTGGAACATGAAACCCCAACCACCTGTCAGCAACATCATTCTGGTCACTGGTCCTGCCCGCAGTGGTAAGAGTGAATGGGCTGAAATGCTCGCACTCCGTTCTGGGAAAGCCGTAACTTACGTTGCAACAGCCCAAGTTGACCCCATGGATGTGGAGTGGCAGGCTCGGATTGCGCAGCATCAACGGCGACGTCCTTCTAACTGGCAAACATCGGATATTTCAACCAATAACCCAACGGGGTTAGCTGAAATGCTAGAGGCGGCATCTAAAAATAGTTGTCTGCTGGTGGATTCCCTTGGCACCTGGCTGGCAAATGGGCTGGAGCAGGATGATGCTATCTGGGCAAAGACGGTTCAATCGCTTCTGGAAAGCCTGGAACATACGGTTTGTGATGTGATTTTTGTGACTGAAGAAACCGGTTGGGGCGTTATTCCTGCCTATCCCCTGGGACGGACGTTTCGCGATCGCCTCGGTTCTCTCACCCGTCAAGTGGGGGCGATCGCAAATCCGGTTTATCTTGTCACCGCTGGGCACATCCTTAACCTAAGCGCTCTGGGAACACCCTTGCCTTGAAAGTAAAATTGCCTTACTGTCTTCGTTCGCCCAACTGCCCGTTTGATTAATCAAAGTTAATAAGAGTCTGGACTCCACTGAATTTAACTTTAGTTACAGATTTGGGTTCACCAGGGCTGGCAATGAAAACAGTAGCATAGAGCTAACAAAGAGGGGATCATCCCTAAATTCGCTCGTTCATCCAAAGGCGACGGTTGCTTTCTGAAGTTACTGAATCTTAAAGACTATGGCATCTGAACAACAGACTAGACAGTACCTCGCTTACTGGTTTCAACTTGGGAAGCGCGTTCTGATTCGAGGGGGTGAGCAAACCCTACTACCGTCTCCCGTCATTCAAGGCAATCGCTACAGCCAGGAGTTTGAGGAATGCTGGCAGCAGATTCGTTCTCATTATGCCGGTGATTGTTACATAGAGGGCACCAGTCAAACGATCGCCGACTTGCTCAGTCCTGCCTGGGAAGTTCTCCCCTGTAGTCGCTGTTCTATGCCAGTGCCAATTCGGTCCGTAGGGGTACCCGACTCATCCGACTGCCCCTGTTTTGATCTACCTGGCTGGCCCAATAATGAAATTCCCCAACCCCGTTCTCCGGTCAGCAACCAGGCGCATCTTTTACAAATTCGCGATCGCCTCCGTAAAGCCAGCGGACAGTAGAAGACAGTCATTGCCCTCTCTAAACCTTCGCCAGTTCTGCTAACTCGCGGCGAGGGATATTGTAAGTCCAAAAGTCCGACGCAAGCTCGGTCTTAGGGAAAATAGCGCGGGCTTCCGCCAGCAAATCCTTGACTTCTAAGTCATTTCCAGGGGCATAGCGGGGACTAAAGTGAGTCATAATCAACTGCTGCGCTTGGGCAGCCAGTGCCACCTGAGCCGCCATTGTCGATGTAGAATGCAACCGCTGATAAGCTAATTCTGCATCCTGATGGGCGAAGGTTGCTTCATGAATCAGCACATCTGCATCCTGCGCCAGATCAACGGCTGCATCGCAGAAGATGGTATCTGTGCAGTATGCCAGTTTACGCCCCACTTGAATTGGACCACACAAATCTGCCCCATTGACTCGCCGACCGTCTGGCAGAACAATCACCTCACCTTGCTTTAGCCTGCCATAGATGGGACCCGGTAGAATCCCCATGGCGGCTGCCCGTTTGGCATCAAAGTGCCCAGGACGGTCTTTTTCGGTCACCCGATAGCCAAAGGCAGGCACCCGATGCTTTAGCAACTCACAGCTAACGGTAAACTCTTCATCCTCAAACACTAAACCCGGATGAACCGTGTGAACTTTGACTGGATAGGAAAAATGGGTTTGGGAATAACGACGACACGCCTTCAGGTAATCATTTAGATCGGGGGGACCATAAATGTCAACTCGCTGCACATTTCCTGCCAGTCCACAGCTTGCCAGTAGTCCCATTAACCCAAAAATGTGGTCTCCATGCATATGAGTGATGAAGATGCGGGTCAACTGGCTTACTTTGAGGTCACTCCGAAGAATTTGGTGTTGAGTGCCTTCCCCGCAGTCAAACAGCCAAAATTCTGCTCTTTGAGGTAAGCGCAGGGCAACCCCTGAGACATTCCGTATCCGAGTGGGCACACCGGAACTGGTTCCGAGAAACGTGATTTGCAAAACTCAACAATCCCAGCTAATCGTTCTCCTGAAACTATACTGACACAAGCGGAAAGAAACTAGAGGAGGAGGGAGTCGGTTCTTCTGGGTTCGTCTTTTAGAAAACTTAATAAAATCATCAAAACACTACATACATTGTTGACAGCGCGTTTACTTCTATTTTTAGCAGCACATCTGGCGTATTAAGAAAGGAAGACAGGAAATGATTGGTTTGATTTCGGGAAATTTGACTTATATTAAGCGTCGGTAATCATACGAGAATGCGACTGACTGCGATCGCCTCAGATCGCGGCGCTACGATCTGTCTTTAGATATGTCTTCAACTGTTATTGATTGAACCTGTGAGGAGTTTTTAGAGATGTCGTTGGAACGCTTCTCCTTTTCGCTGCTGGCTCAGCTTAAATCCCTATCCCAATCAGGCAGACGGAGTTGGTGGATGGGACTGGCTGTTTGTTTGGCTGTCTTCCCCCACCTTTTCACCGGGATCGCTTCTGCTCAGTCAAATTCAGTAGACTTAAGGGTTGCGGTTAAAGACGGTGTGAGCCAGGTGACCGTGGGGAGTTCGACCCAGGCAGTCGTAAGAGATGGAGCCGGTCGTCCCCTGGGTGAAATTGCCGCCATGAACGCCTTCATCGCTCAACCCCAAAAAGGCAAAATCGCGATGGATCGCTGGCAAGCGGGACAGTTTTGGGTTGAGCCGAGTGCCGGAGGCTATGTTTTTATTGGCGATCGCTGGTATCGGGGACGCACCCAGGTGGTACCCAATGGTAAAGGGCTAACTGCCATCAACTACGTCAATTTAGAGCAGTACCTCTACAGCGTACTGGGCAGCGAAATGAATGGTAACTGGCCCCAGGAAGCGTTGAAAGCTCAGGCAGTGGCAGCCCGCTCCTATGCCCTTTATCAGCGTAACCGTGCTGCCGGTAAAGCCTTCGATATTGGTAATACCCAGGCGTGGCAAGTCTACACCGGCATTGCGGCTGAGGCTGCCGGAACCCAAACCGCAGTCAATGCCACTGCCGGTCAGGTGTTAACTTTTAAAGGGGAAATTATTGAAGCTGTCTTTCATTCATCGGCGGGTGGATGTACTGATAATGTCGAAGAAGTCTGGACTCAACCACTGCCCTATCTGCGCTCCGTTCAGGATTTTGACACCAGTTCACCTGTTGCTCAATGGACCGAAACTTTTTCTCGCAGCGAGCTGAGCAAGCGCATTTCAGGAGTTGGAAACATTCTGGCTCTCACGCCAGAGAAAACAACTACAAAATGTGGGCGGATTGTTTCCATGCAGGTAACGGGAGATGCCGGTAAGCGAACTATCACGGGTGAGGGTCTACGCACTGCTTTAGGCTTAAGGAGCACGCTGTTTGAAGTGGTTCCTACAGTCCAGAGATCTACAAAAGGAAAAGCTCAAATCCCAACGGCGTTTCAAATCAAAGGTCGTGGGTTTGGTCATGGGTTGGGAATGAGTCAATGGGGTGCCTACAGTCTGGCTATGCAGAAGCGCAATTACAAGCAGATTCTGATGCACTACTACCAGAACACCGAGCTAAGCATGATTCAGGTGAAGTAAAGAAGGGAGTTGGTTGGTGGTTGGTTTTTAGAAGTCACCCCCTGACACCTGGCACCTGGCACCTAACACCTTTTCAGTTTCAAATAAAGGTTTCGAGAGTGGACGTTCAAGATCGTCTAGATTCCCTGGAGTCGATTGTTCAACAAATTGGAGAAGCTGTTCTGGCAACTACAGACACCATCGATCGCCTCTCTGATCGCATGGATGCATTGGTTAACCAGGTTCAGCAACAGGGCTACCAAAATTTTGCCCTGACTGATGCCGTACAAACCATTACAGAAGTTCAGCAAGAGTCTCTGAAGCGGTTGGATAGAGTCAGCGATGCGCTAGAGCGATTAGTACGGGCGATCGAGCAACCCGATACCTGATCCTCAGTGGACTTATATGAACATGGGGCGACTGAAACCGGCAGTTCGGTTGCGATCGACCGATCTCGCCCCTCCATTGTTGCTTCGTGGAAATGGGCCCTCCCGCTGTCATAGTGACATCGCCGCTGTTGCCGCCAATACCTGCATTATTCATGACCCCTTCTGGGAACGTTCTTTATCATTCATCCTGCACCTCAGGTCATCCGAGAAGGGGGGATTAATTTCAATTACCTGCAATGAAGGTGCCAATATAGTTTCAAAAAGAGATTCTTGAAATATATTTCCTTCAACTAGACACCTATTCCTCCAACTCCTCAGTCAAACCCTGCAACTCCTGCTGTTGAGTCCGGCGTGAGGGACGACGATACTTTTTGGTCTCTAGCTTCGGTTCGTAAGACTGACGACCGTGGCTTTTGGTTTTCAGTTTCAGGGTAGACTCCCTATCCGCCGTGTGATCGAGCTTTGCCTGACGGGCGATCGCTTCCTCCAAAAAGCTCAAATAATGGGTATACCGTTCCCAATCTCCCCGCACCGCACAATTTGGTTCATTCCGGTGCAGACAGTCACTAAACTGACAGTCAGCAACTGCCAGACGCTCCTGTGCCTCTGGGAAATAGGCAACTAACTCCTCTGGCGCACAATCCAGTTCTGGCTGATTGAAGCCAGGGGTATCTGCCAGTAGCCCACCCTGGGGCAGTTCAAATAACTCCACATGGCGAGTGGTGTGCCTTCCCCTGGCTAACTTGCCTGAAACCGCCCCAACCCGTAAATTTGCCTGGGGAATCAGCCAGTTAATCAAGCTAGATTTACCAACTCCTGATGGACCCGAAACAACCGTAATTTGGTGGCTGAGACGAACTAGCAAGGCATCCAGCCCGACCCTGGTCTGAACGCTAATCAGAAGAGGATTGTACCCCCATTGTTGTAGGCGACTGAACCACCGTTCCTGGTCTGCTTCGCTCAGCAGGTCGCTCTTATTGAGACACAGGCACACCTGTAACTCCGTCGATTCTGCTTTCACCAAAAACCGACTTAACTGATGAGGATCCAGGTCAGGTTCTGTCAAGGCAAACACCAGCAGAATCTGCTCTGCATTTGCAACCGGCGGACGATCCAGTTCCGACTTGCGCGGAAAGACCTGGGAAATAGCCCCCCGTCCCCCTGCCAAGTCAGGCTCCTCCACCTCCACCCGATCGCCTACCATCACCCGCTGTCCAATCTTTTTCAGGCGCGATCGACGAGTGCAGAGGAGCGTGGCAGGGGGAGAAGGGGAAAGGGGGAGAGGGGAAGATTGTAGTTCAAGCCGAACTTGATAATAGTTTGCTTGAATTGCCAGCACTGTTCCAACCAAAGTGGTTATGCCTGAGTTTTTCAGAAGATCTGGTAACTCAGCACTCATAACTCAATACTCATCACTCGGCACTTGCTGCCGGACACCGAACTCTAACGGCAAAAAAGTCAGAGCGGTCTTCAATCTGCTCAATGCCATAGCCTTCCATAATCAGACTATCGGGGACTTGCTCGATCGGTTCACCCGGATCTAACCAGACTTCTAGCAGCGCACCAGGTTCCATCTGTTCCAGTCGTAGCTTTGTGCGCACAAAGTTGATCGGGCAGGGAGTTCCCCGCAGATCAAGCTGGGCATCTGGAGTAACTGAGGGAGAATTCAATGGACTCATCCGCCAAACATCTTGCCAAAAATACCTTCAATGTTGCCTTTACCGACGCGATCGCCCCTGAGCTTTGCCAGCTTTTCCAGCAACTCTCGCTCTTCAGCCGAAACCTTAGTCGGAATATCAACTTGAACTGTTATCAAATGATCGCCCCGACTGACCGGATTCCCTAACCTGGGCACCCCTTTCCCTTCCAGGGTAAGCACCTTTCCAGGCTGAGTTCCGGGTGGGATCACTAGTTCTTCGGGGTCTTCTACGGTATTGATTTCCAGACGGCTACCTAAAATAGCTTGTAGATAGCTAATTTTCAGCTCCGATAAAACATTAATCCCTTCCCGGCGAAACTCAGCATCTTCATTGACAAACAGGTAAACATAGAGATCCCCTGCTGGACCTCCCCGCTGACCAGCATCTCCTTCGCCAGATACACGCAGACGGGTTCCATTATCGACCCCTGCTGGGATATTGATCTTCAGCTTCTTCGTTTCCTGGCGCTGACCGTTACCTCCACAGGACTCACACTTGTCCTCAATCATCTGCCCAGAACCATTGCAGGTAGGGCAGACCGAAACTTGAGTAAAACTACCGAAGGGGGTACGAGTTGCCCGCCGCACCTGTCCTGAACCGCTACAGGTCGAACAAGTCCGTGGACGAGTTCCTGGCTTAGCTCCCGTTCCGCTACAGGTGGCACAGGTTTCTAAGTGATTAATCCGAATCTCACGCTCACCACCAAAAATGGCTTCCCGAAATTCCAGCTTTAGATCCAGGCGTAAATCATCTCCCCGCACTGGACCCGTTCGCCTACGGGTAGCTTGACCAGGTGCTCCGCCAAAACCACTGAAGAAACTTTCAAAGATATCGGCAAAGCCTCCCATATCGCCGAAATCCTGGAACCCAGCAGCCCCCGCCCCCGAACTAACGCCTGCCTCACCAAATCGGTCATAGCGGGCACGGATTTCCGGTTCCGAAAGCACTTCATAGGCACGATTAATCTCTTTGAAGCGCTCCTCAGCCCCATCTTCCTTATTCACATCCGGGTGATATTTGCGGGCTAGACGACGATACGCACGCTTAATTTCCTCTTTGTCTGCATCACGAGAAACGCCAAGGATTTCGTAATAATCACGAGCCATAGATTGCTACTTTGAAGGGTAAAGGGATTTTGAGCACTAGGGTCATTCTAAATGTTAGGGCTTTAACTTGGACAATCAGCCCTCATCTTCACCCACCGCCTACCACCCTATACCTTAACTAATCTACAGCCTCATAATCAGCCGTAACCGTCGCATCATTGTCAAAACTGTACTCGGTCTCATCAGGTTCAGACGATAGCTCGGTTGGGTCGTACTGTACTGTGACATCGACATTCCCACTGGCACCCAGGTCTTCATCGTCCGAGTCCTGATCGGCTCGTTGATAAACGGATGTGCCCATCGTAAACAACGTTTGTTGCAGGGAGTCCAGCCGATCCCGTAGTTCCTCAACTGAAATCGACGGGTCTGCGATCGCTGCCTTCAATTCAGCAACTTTTTCCACCGCCTGAATTTTTAGCTCATCTGGGATGAATTCGCCATTATCCCTGAGCACGTCCTCATAACTATAAAACAGAGCATCTGCCTGGTTTCTCAGCTCAGCCAGCTTCTGCCGCCGCAGATCTTCTTCCCGGAAGACCTCTGCTTCTTGCTTCATCCTCTCAATCTCAGTCTGGCTTAAACCGCCTGTATTGGTGATCGCGACACTCTGTTCGCGACCTGTTCCTTTATCACGGGCAGACACTTTTAAAATCCCGTTAGCATCAATGTCAAACGACACTTCAATCTGAGGCACTCCACGGGGAGCAGGCGGAATGCCATTTAACTGAAACTTACCCAGGCTCTTATTATCTCTGACCATTGCCCGCTCACCCTGCAAAACATGGATTTCGACCGAGGTCTGTCCATCTGTGGCTGTTGAGAAAACTTGGGTTTTGCTGGTGGGAATCGTCGTATTGCGATCAATGATTCTGGTAAAGACTTCACCCAACGTTTCAATTCCTAAAGAAAGAGGGGTGACATCCAACAGCAACAAGTCCTTCACCTCGCCGCCTAACACACCAGCCTGAATGGCGGCTCCCAGGGCAACCGCTTCATCCGGATCGACCGAACGATCGGGAGCTTTGCCCTTGAAGTAGTCTGTAATTGCCTTTTGGACGGCTGGAATGCGGGTGGAACCGCCCACCAATAAGATCCGATCAATATCTTCCACCGTCAGAGCCGCATCTTTTAGTGCCTGCTCGGTTGGTTCAATCGTACTTTCAACTAGACTCTTGACCAGATCCTCAAATTTGGCACGGGTCAGTTCCATTTCCAGATGCTTAGGTCCTGTCTCATCGGCGGTAATGAACGGCAGGTTGATGGAAGTTGAGAGGGTGCCAGAGAGTTCGATCTTGGCTTTTTCGGCGGCTTCCCGTAGCCGCTGGAGTGCCATTTTATCAATCGATAGATCGATTCCTTCCTGCTCCTTGAAGCTATCAATCATCCAGCTAACAATGCGGGCATCAAAATCGTCTCCCCCCAGATGGTTATTCCCAGAGGTGGCTTTAACTTCAAACACGCCGTCTCCCATTTGCAGGATGGAGACATCGAAGGTTCCCCCCCCCAGGTCAAACACCAGAATGCATTGCTCCTGATCTTGCTTGTCCAGTCCATAGGCAAGAGCCGCCGCGGTTGGCTCGTTGATGATACGCATCACCTCTAAGCCAGCGATCGTGCCCGCGTCTTTAGTTGCCTGTCTCTGGGCATCGCTGAAGTAAGCTGGTACGGTAATCACTGCCTTGAGGACGGGTTCACCCAGATAATTCTCAGCATCCAGCTTCAGTTTTTGCAGGATCATGGAAGAGACTACTTGAGGAGTGTAGATATCCCCCCGAATTTGCACATTCACCGTATCGTCTTTACCCTTGATGGCATTGTAGGGAACACGGGAGCGTTCAGTTTCAGTCTCGTCCCAACGGCGACCAATAAACCGTTTGATGCTGAAGACGGTGTTTTCAGCGTTTGTAACAGCCTGGCGTTTAGCCAGTTGACCGACGAGCCGATCGCCCGCTTTACCAAAGCCAACCATACTGGGGGTGGTCCGTCCGCCCTCCGAACTGGAGATGACGATCGGTTGGCCGCCTTCTAAGACAGCAACACAGCTATTTGTCGTCCCTAAGTCGATACCAATGACTTTTCCCATAGCGAGTGGCGGTGAGTGAATGAAGTGGATGGGGGTAACTAGTTGCAATAGAAAACTAACTGCGAGTAGGTCACGATTAATTGTCCAATTGAATCAACTAATCCCCAATGTTCCCAAACTCAAACAGAAAACATACGCACCTGAATAAAAAAACGGCAGACAGCAAAAAAAGTTTTGCTCTCAAAACCTAACTCTCCGAACCACCCTGATTTCCCTCTTCAGTAGCTACCACTGGCTCTGGAGCCGTAGCAACTTTGACCAAAGCATGACGTAGAACCCGTTCACCTAACATATAGCCCCGCTGCATTTCCTCCAGCACAGTGCCTTCAGGATGTTCATCGGTGGGCTGGCGCATGACCGCTTCATGCAGGTTGGGGTCAAATTCTTTCCCTTCAGAGCGCATGGGGGCAACCCCAATTCGCTTGAGGCATTCAACTAACTGCTTATAAACACTTTGATAGCTTTTGTGAATGCTCGTTTCTTGCTCAGTTTGTGGCTTAATTTGAGAACGGGCGCGTTCAAAATTATCAACAACCGGTAGCAATTCATTGATAGTGGAGCATTTAATTTGCTGCTCTAGCTCTTCCCGTTCTCGCTGAGTTCGCTTCCGATAATTATCAAAGTCAGCAGCAATCCGAACACATTGCCCCGTTCGATCTTCTACCTGAAGCTTGAGGGATTTGATTTCATTGGTCAGCTCTGTGATCGCAGCGGTATAGTCAAACTCATCCACCTGATCGGCACCCAATTCAGCCGCATCCGCCTCGATAGCCTCTGCCGCTCCTGAGGCATCTCCCTCTACTCCTCCTGAAACCTGGAATTCTGACACGGCTTCTACACCAGTATTCCCTTCCAGGGGGGCGCTTCCCGTTTCCTGAATGCCTTCCCGGGATTCTGCGGCTGAATTTTGCGTACTCTCCAATTGGTTTTCTTCGTCAATCATCCTGATGTATTCCCAAACTCTGTATCTGCTGATTGCATTACCAAACCTATCCTATACGTTCTCAGAATGAAGCGATCGCAAGGATTAAGAAACCCGCTTCAGCCAGTTAATTGCCATCGTTTATCATTTAACCTTCAGGTTACCTTAAATTCTCCAAAACACTCGTCAAAGGTGGCCATTCTAAAGCTCTGCCCATCTCCTAAAACCCATCCGTAGGCAACGATTTGTATCTCAAACACCTGAAGCAGCCGTCTTCGGAAGCTATCATCTTGGGAAAAGCTCAAACATTCTTTAATATGCGATTGACAGCCTAGCCAATTGACAGCGGTTTTCACTCAACGGCGGCACACCCTGGTTTCCACTACTTCTTGACTTGACCGGGCTGTTCTCCGCTTACTTGAGAATTGCTAGAGTTTTGGTCGTTCATGGTGATTTCAGTTCGACTATCCTTTAGGCTAAGACCTTTTCATCCGCTACCCTGCCATAGAGTACTGAGCTTCTCTAAGGCAAGACGGTTCTTTCTGGATTTTTTGGGAATATTCTAGTAAAACGGCATTACTCTATACCTCCGCTATGACTAACTCCTCATCGTCGCGTCGCGCTCTTGTCGTCCAGAACAATTTTTCTCCGTTCGGCAATAAGCTGATTCAGTCTGGCTACGTCAATAACGAGCAGATGCAGCAGGCTCTGATTGAAAGTCGTAAGACCGGTAAGTCTTTGACTGATGTACTGGAGTCTATTACCGGGCAGCAACTACCGCCCGATCTGCTCCGCCAGTACAAGAAGCAACAACTTTTTGAACTCAAAATTCTTTACGGCGTAGAGTCGCTCGATCCGGAAATTAGTCAAATTTCGACCAGCCAGGTCAGTGAGTTGATTGATAACCTGATTTCCATTGATCTGTGCCGTCGCTATCGTCTGGTTCCCCTCTCAAAGAACGATGAAGCCCGTAGCGTGCTGGTCGCAATGGTTGACCCAGATAACCTGGGGGCACAGGATGATCTGAATCGGATTCTGCGTCCCCAAGGGTTATCCCTACAACGTCTCGTGATTACGTCTGAAGACTTTCAGCGGCTAATTAACCGCTATCTAGATGAGCAAGTTGAGCGCCAGCGACAAAAAGAGCAGGAGGAGAAGGTTGACGTTCAATCGGATCTGGAAGAGCTAGGCTACCTTGATTTGCAAGATGCCCCTGATGAAGCCGATGCCAACTTAGATGTTGCGGATGCTGAAGCGGCTCCGGTGATTGCCCTCGTCAACAAGATTATGATTAAAGCCCTTCAGGAGGGCGTTTCCGATATCCACATTGAACCTCAAGAAGAGTACCTGCGGGTTCGGTTCCGCAAAGATGGGGTATTGCGACAAGCCTTTGATCCATTTCCTAAAAAGATCATCCCTGCCGTGACCGCCCGCTTCAAAATCATTGCTCAACTGGACATTGCTGAACGCCGATCGCCCCAGGATGGACGAATTCGCCGAATTTACGACGGACGCAAAATTGATTTCCGGGTTAACACCCTTCCCAGCCGTTATGGGGAGAAGGTGGTACTCCGAATTTTGGATAACTCAGCGACTCAGCTTGGTTTAGATAAGCTGATTGCAGACCCAGAATCACTCCAAATTGTTCAAGAAATGGTGCGCCGACCGTTTGGACTGATTCTGGTGACGGGTCCAACAGGGTCTGGTAAAACGACAACGCTCTACTCTGCTCTGGCGGAAAGAAATGATCCAGGTGTCAACATCAGTACCGCTGAAGACCCAATTGAATATACCCTGCCAGGATTGACCCAGGTGCAAGTTATCCGGGAAAAGGGACTGGACTTTGCGGCTATCTTGAGGGCTTTCCTGCGGCAAGATCCGGATGTGATTCTGGTGGGTGAGACGCGCGACCGGGAGACAGCAAAAACAGCGATTGAGGCAGCCCTCACAGGACACCTGGTTTTGACGACCCTGCACACAAATGATGCCGCTGGGGCGATCGCCCGTCTGGACGAAATGGGCGTTGAACCCTTCATGGTGTCCGGGGCGCTGATCGGTGTAGTTGCCCAACGTCTGGTGCGGCGGGTGTGCGATGAGTGCCGCATCCCCTACAGCCCCTCTAGAGAAGAACTGGCTAGATTTGGACTGTCTGCTGCGAGAGATGGTGAACTCACGCTTTACAAAGCCAATACCCTCTTACCCAATGAGGTTCAAGAAGCAAGAGCTAAAAACGAGCTTTGTCCCAAATGTGGCGGAGTTGGCTATAAAGGACGCTGTGGGGTTTACGAAGTCATGCGCGTTACAGAACGTCTGCAAACCATGATTAACCAGGGTGCCCCCACCGACAATATTAAAGAAGTGGCGGTTGAGGAAGGAATGCAAACTCTGCTGGCATACAGTCTGAACCTGGTTCGGACTGGCTATAGCACGTTGGAGGAGGTTGAACGAGTCACCTTTACCGATACTGGACTGGAATCTGAATTAAGAGCAAAACGGAAATCCTCTCTTTCCTGCAAAACCTGCAATGCCGATCTGAAGCAGGAATGGCTAGATTGCCCCTACTGTATGACACCCCGTTTCCAGGATTAGGCATAGCAGGATCAGGTATATCGTCAGTCAGATGGCAATAGACCCCGAATTTATGGCGATCGCTCCGCCTGAAACGACCCAAGCTCGGTTGGGTAGACTAAGGTTTTAAAGTCCTGAGTCCGGCAGTGCAGCCAATCCTCCATCATCATGTAGTCGGTTATCTATACTATTAGCCAAAACAGTATTAGCCAAAACAGCATTCTGAATACCCAATCGCCAAAGGAGCAAGCCTCATGGAATTAATGATTGAAGACCTGATGGAGCAGCTAATTGAAATGGGCGGCTCCGACCTGCACCTGACAGCCGGTCTTCCGCCTTACTTCCGGATCAGTGGTCACTTGCAGCCGATCGGCGATCAGTCGCTCACCGCCGAGGAATGCCAGAGACTCATTTTCAGCATGCTGAACAATACCCAGCGTAAAAACCTGGAGCAAAACTGGGAACTGGACTGTTCCTACGGCGTCAGAGGTTTGGCTCGGTTCCGGGTCAACGTTTATAAAGACCGGGGCACCTATGCTGCTTGTCTGCGGGCACTCAGTTCCAAAATTCCTAACTTCGATAAGCTGGGGCTTCCCGATGTGGTTCGGGAAATGTCTGAAAAACCGAGAGGCTTGATTCTAGTAACCGGACCAACCGGCTCTGGTAAAACTACAACCCTGGCTGCCATGATCGACCTGATCAATCGCACCCGGGCAGAGCATATCCTCACAATTGAAGATCCAATTGAGTTCGTTTACGAGCCAATCAAAAGCCTGGTTCACCAGCGCCAACTGGGAGAAGACACCAAAAGTTTTGCGAACGCTCTAAGGGCAGCACTGCGGGAAGACCCCGACATCGTTCTGGTGGGTGAGATGCGTGACTTGGAAACCATTTCACTGGCAATCTCTGCCGCAGAAACAGGGCACCTCGTCTTTGGTACATTGCACACCAGTTCAGCCGCTCAAACCGTAGACCGGATGATTGATGTGTTTCCGGCTGAACGGCAAACCCAGGTAAGGGTTCAGCTTTCTAACTCCCTGGTGGCAGTCTTCAGCCAAACCCTGGTTTCCAAGAAAAATCCGAAACCGGGTGAGTACGGTCGAATTATGGCTCAGGAAATCATGATTGTGACCCCTGCTATCTCTAACCTGATTCGAGAAGGGAAAACAGCTCAAATTTATTCTGCTATTCAGACCGGCGGTAAGTTAGGGATGCAGACCTTGGAGAAAGTCCTATCTGACCAATACAAGGCAGGACTAATTACCTTTGAGTCAGCCATGTCTAAGACTTCACGCCCCGATGAACTCCAGCGCTTGATTGGGGGATCTCCGGCGGGAGCCGCTCAAGCAGGTATGGCAGCAAGACGTTAGAG
Organism: Kovacikia sp. CALU 1929; assembly: GCF_056784235.1. Classification (NCBI taxonomy): domain Bacteria; kingdom Bacillati; phylum Cyanobacteriota; class Cyanophyceae; order Leptolyngbyales; family Leptolyngbyaceae; genus Kovacikia; species Kovacikia sp. CALU 1929. The sequence continues at coordinate 52,525 of NZ_JBXBCF010000065.1, read as the reverse complement.
CAATCCCCCCCGATCTTTCTAACCCAGCATTCGGTTCTGGCGGAAAGATCGGGGGGATGCTTAAGAACATTGTTTGAGAAGGCGATAGTACCAGTCTGATTACAATTCTTTACACTATTCGCCAACACCGTTTTAGTGTGCATGATAGAACAATTGATGAGTCGCCTTTGCTTTGACACAGTTGCCTTTAGAGCTGATTTAGTTTCTTTAAATCCGTGATTGAATGGCGATTCGTCAAAGCTCTAAGCACCCATAACCAACCATTGATTGCGTTCCCAGTCCCTCATTTATTTGACATTTAACTTTTGTTTTGGATCTTCCAGGTCACTCATTCGTTCCATCCAGGTATCTGCTATGCCTACCTTCGTTGCCCGCGTTCAAGACGCTAAAGGGAATGCCCGGAGAGAGAAAATCGTTGCTGAAACCATTTCGGACGCACGGACTGCTCTGCGCGAGAAAGGGCTTTTTATCCAAGAGCTGAAGCAGGATGAAGGTCTGTCCATGAACTTCGATATGAAGAAGTTTCAGACTTCCATGACTTCGGTCACTGTGAAGGATAAAGCCGTTTTTTCGCGTCAGTTCGCCGCACTGGTGAATGCTGGGGTGGCTATGGTAAGGGGTTTAGGGGTACTTTCTGAGCAATGCCAGAACCCTAAACTGAAAAATGCCTTGATGGACATCAGTGCTGATGTGCAACAGGGGATGAACCTTTCCGATGCCATGCGAAAACACCCCCAATGCTTTGACAACCTTTACACCAGCATGATTCAGGCAGGCGAAGTGGGTGGGGTGCTGGATGAAGTATTAAACCGTCTGGCAAAACTACTGGAAGATATTGCCCGCTTGCAAAACCAGATCAAGTCTGCAATGGCATACCCAATAACGGTTGGCTTCCTGGCAACGGTTATTTTCCTTGCTATGACAATCTTTCTGCTGCCCGTTTTTGCTGGCATTTTTAAGGAGATTGGGACGGAACTTCCGGCATTTACACAGATGATGTTGAACATCAGTGAATTCCTCCGAAGTCCAAATGTCCTGATCCTGATTATTCTGATTCCCGTTGTGATTTTTGCCTACAGACAGTACTACAAAACGCGAGCGGGTAGGGAGACGATGGATCGTCTGTTTCTCAAAATGCCTTTGTTTGGCGATCTGATTCAAAAAACAGCAACTGCTCGTTTTTGCCGCACCTTTGGAGCATTGACCCGTTCGGGGGTTCCCATTCTGACTTGTCTGGAAATTGTACGAGACACGGCAGGTAATCAGGTGATTGCGAATGCGGTCGATGAAGCGCGGCGCGAAATTCAAACTGGGGGCTTGATCAGTATTGCCCTACAGAAGGAACAGGTCTTCCCGCTGATGGCGATTCAGATGATTAGCATTGGTGAGGAAACCGGGGAAATCGATAAGATGCTGATGAAAGTGGCGGACTTTTATGAAGATGAAGTAGAGCAGGCAGTGAAAGCCCTAACCAGCATTATGGAACCCATCATGATCATTTTCCTAGGAGGAATGGTGGGTTCGATTCTGCTGTCAATGTATCTGCCCATGTTCGCTGTGTTTGAGAAGTTGGGTTAATAAGCATGTCGGTCAAGCAAAACCACTATGAAGAGTTGCTGGCTGAGTACAGTAACGCTGAGGCGGCCATCGCCCTGCTGAAGCGGTATCGTCCTTATCTGGAATTGTTACCCAGTATGCGCCGTCCTGGGGAAAGCCTGATCACGATTCCCCTACCGATCATCAAGCGCCGTAGCTCCGTTGCCCAACCTGGGCAGGGCAGAGCTGGTACTTCGATTAGTGAGAGCCTTTGCCTCGCTTGCGACATTGCCATCTTAATGTGTGATCCTGAGTGGAAGATAAAGACAGGAGTGGAGATTTTTATCTTTATCCATCGTCCTGAAGAAGACTTTTCTGATTTATTAGGGCGATGGAGACAAACTCAAGTTTCGCTCAGTCAAGGCTATGAATGGAACATGCCTCTGCGTTACCGCCACATTTTGAGTGAAGGAGCAGACAACATTTACCCACTGTTTGTTGTGTTTGAAGGAACGCCTGATCGCATCAAACGGGGGCTTAAGGGTGCCTTTTTGCCATTTGTGACTCAGTCGCTCGATACCAGTCCAGAAGAAGAATCAGAACCTTCTAACAATGAGCTGTTATGGACAAACCACGAGGACTCCTTAACAGAGCGGGATGACTCTTAGATTTAGTCTTACAGCCTATCCAGAGCCTTTTCCGATTAAGGGTTGAGTCTTGGTTAATCCTGGTAAAGCCTTATTGGACAGGGGATTAAGTTTGGCACCCCTGGTTGAGGCAGAGCGGAGTTTGGAGGGCAAAGTCGGTCAGCCTATCCAATTTTCGCCTGTAAGTAGTCACTCTGCTCTAGGGAACATCGCTGGTGCTGCATTATCCTCCAGGAGGCTTTCGATGAATTGCAGAGGTTAAATGAGTAAGAGCGATCGCTGATCGAGGGATACCAGCAATTGCAGGATGTTAGGGCGATCGGCTGGAGTTGGTGAAGGAGCAATCAGAAAGGCATCAATGCACCCTACAGAACAGGTGCTTTGGCTGAGGTTTTGCCAGATTAGCCTGACGCTGTAAACTCAAGGTTGCGTCAATTAGGTATCATTCCCAACCGCAAACACGGTTCAGCGGAAGTACCTTATGCAGGTGATGCAAATGCTCGATCACTAACATCTCTAACTGGAAGCTATCCATCAAAAACGAGACCCTACTATGCTTGAATCCTATCGCCAACATGTTGCCGATCGCGCCCAATTAGGCATTCCCCCCCTTCCCCTCAGCGCCCAGCAAACTTCTGATCTGTGTGAGTTGCTAAAACAGCCACCCTCTGGGGAAGAAGCATTTTTGGTTGAGCTACTGTGCGATCGCATCCCCCCCGGCGTAGACCAGGCAGCCTATGTGAAGGCAGGGTTTTTAACAGCAATTTCGAAAGGTGAAATCACTAGCCCCATGGTTTCCCCTAAATATGCCGTTGAACTCCTGGGCACCATGATGGGTGGCTACAACGTCCACGCGCTGATTGAATTGCTTCAGACTGGGAATGGGGAACTGGCAGAGACGGCGATCGCGGCTTTAAGCAAAACTCTATTAGTCTATGATGCCTTCCACGATGTTCAGGAACTAGCAGAGCAGGGGAATGCCTACGCCAAACAGGTGATGAATTCCTGGGCAGAGGCGGAATGGTTTACCAGTCGCCCCGAACTACCCGAATCGATTACTGTCACAGTGTTCAAGGTGATCGGGGAAACCAACACCGATGACCTGTCCCCTGCTCCCCATGCCACCACCCGCCCAGATATTCCCCTCCACGCAACCGTCATGCTGGAAACCCGGATGCCGGGAGGTCTAGACACGATTGCGGAACTGAAGACCAAAGGGTATCCCGTTGCCTATGTGGGCGACGTAGTAGGAACTGGATCCTCCCGCAAATCAGCGATTAACTCAGTCCTCTGGCACATTGGGGAAGACATTCCCTGCGTCCCTAACAAACGTACAGGGGGTTATATTTTGGGCGGTAAAATCGCGCCCATCTTCTTCAACACCGCTGAAGACTCCGGTGCTCTACCAATTGAGTGTGATGTCACTCAGATGGAGACGGGGGACCTGATCACCCTCTACCCCTACAGAGGCGAAATCACGAATCAAACTGGTGAAGTGATTGCCACCTTCAAGCTGAAGCCAGATACAATCCTGGATGAAGTTCGGGCAGGCGGTAGAATTCCCCTGCTGATTGGGCGCACTCTCACCGATAAAACCCGCGCAGTCATGGGCTTAGAACCCAGCCCAATTTTCACCCGTCCTCAGATGCCCGTTGATACGGGTAAAGGCTTCACCCTGGCACAGAAAATGGTGGGTAAAGCCTGTGGTCTACCGGGTGTACGTCCTGGAACTTATTGCGAACCCGTCATGACTACCGTCGGTTCCCAGGACACGACTGGACCGATGACCCGCGACGAACTGAAGGAACTTGCCTGTCTCGGTTTTGGTGCCGATCTGGTGATGCAAAGCTTCTGCCACACAGCGGCATACCCCAAACCCGTAGATATCAATACCCACAAAGATCTTCCTGATTTCATCAATTCCCGTGGCGGTGTTTCCCTCCGCCCTGGAGATGGCATCATCCACTCCTGGCTTAACCGGATGCTGCTGCCGGATACGGTCGGTACAGGTGGCGACTCCCATACCCGTTTTCCATTAGGAATCTCTTTTCCGGCTGGTTCTGGCTTAGTGGCTTTTGCGGCAGCTCTGGGTGTGATGCCGCTGGATATGCCCGAATCTGTGCTGGTGCGTTTCAAAGGGAGCCTGCAATCGGGTGTCACCCTGCGGGATATTGTGAATGCAATTCCCTACGTTGCCATGCAGCAGGGCAAGCTGACGGTTGCCAAAGAAAACAAGCAGAACGTATATTCCGGCAAAATCATTGAGATGGAGGGGTTGCCTGACCTGAAGCTGGAGCAAGCGTTTGAATTGACGGATGCTACAGCGGAGCGATCGGCAGCGGGATGTACAATCAAACTCAGCACTGACACCGTTGCTGAGTATTTGCGCTCTAATGTGGCATTGCTAAAAAATATGGTTGCCCGTGGTTATGGGGATGCCCGCACAATTTTGCGTCGGGTTGCCAAAATGGAGCAGTGGTTGGCAAATCCCTCTTTAATGGCTGGCGATCGCGATGCGGAATATGCCGACGTGATTGAAGTGGATCTGGATCAGATTAAAGAACCGCTGCTGGCGGCTCCCAATGATCCAGATAACATCAAGCTGATGTCTGAGTGTGCCGGGGATCCCATCCATGAAGTTTTCATTGGTTCCTGCATGACTAATATTGGGCATTACCGTGCTGCCGCTAAGGTGCTGGAGGGTGACGGACCAGCAAAGGTACGTCTGTGGATTTGTCCCCCCACCCGGATGGACGAAAAGCAACTGCGAGAAGAAGGCTACTACGGCATCTTCGCCGCCGCTGGAGCCAGAACCGAAATGCCAGGATGCTCTCTTTGCATGGGCAACCAGGCACGGGTCGCAGATGGCGTGACTGTTTTCTCAACTTCGACCCGTAACTTTAATAACCGTATGGGCAAAGGGGCACAGGTTTATCTGGGTTCGGCAGAACTGGCAGCAGTCTGCGCCCTTCTGGGAAGAATTCCCACAGTAGAAGAGTATAAGAAGATTGTCACTCGGAAAATTGATCCGTTTGCTGCCAACCTCTACCGGTACCTCAACTTTGACCAGATTACCGGATTTGAAGATGAAGGTCGCCTGATCTCGAAGGAAGAGGAAACCCGGATAGTAGCTTCAGTTGGCTAACTAGATAATAGCTAATGGATAGTTGATTTCATCTAGCGGCTCACCAAAGGAACTTTACCAGGTAATCTAAACCTAGAAAAACCAATTTGCGAGATTTTGAAGGGTTGCAAACCCTTCAAAATCTGCTTGGCAGACTATTAGTGCGGGCGGGCTAATTATAGACCTGTTGGAAAATAGGGAGTTGTTCAAACATCTGTTCTTATTTCCCGGACGAACTTACTCTTCCATACTCCTCACGGTCTGAACATGGCTCTGAGCATGGCTGAACAAGGGTTGCTGAACTTACGCCGAGCTACTGAGTTGGTTGAGAAGACACCGCGAAGGCATCAAGATGTACCACGCTTTTAAGCTCTTTTCATACGGTTGCTTAATATTTGATGAATTAAGACAAGAAGTAAGCCTACACCCACAAAACCTGATGCCAGTAAATGGCTCTCGCGTGTAGCAACCGCCATCAAAGTAAGATTAGAAACAAGTGCCAGGAGTGGAATAAAAGAAGGAACACGAAACCCTTCCGTTTGGTGTTCTCGGCGCTTAATCACAACTAAGGATATATTGACCAGGCAAAACATTAAAAGAATCAAAGTTGCGGTAGTCCCTGCAAGAAATTGGAGCGTCCCCGAAAGCGCAAGCAAGATAACAATCGGCAGAATTACTAGCAAAGTACGGTAGGGAGTTGCGCGACGGGCATGTAGTTTCCCCAACCAGGCGGGTAGTAACCCTTCTCGCGCCATGCCAAACAGTAAGCGTGAAGCGGTCACGAAATTGAGCAGTGCTGTGTTGAGGACTGCAAACAGTGCAATGAGAGTGAAGAGCAAGGATGGAAAGTTAGGTTGGGCACGCTTTACCACATCCAGCAAAGGTGCTTGAGAAGCCTGAAGTTCAGCAGGACTTAACACCTGAGCTGACAGCCAGGAAACCACAATATAAATTACTCCAGCAATGCTTAAAGCCAACAAAATAGCTCTTGGCACTGTGCGCCCAGGGTTTTTCACCTCTTCTGAAACATTGACAATGTCCTCAAACCCAATAAATGCGTAGAAGGCAAGTGCTGCTCCCTGAAGGACGGGGAGCAAAACATTTCCTGAGGAAGACAGGGGTGCAGCTATTGTTGCAGCATTATTGGAGTCTGCGCCCCCTAACAAGAAGAAAGTTGATACGAATATGACAATCAGCAACCCCGAAACTTCAAGTACCGTGCAAAATATGTTGAGGGCTGATGATTCCTCCATCCCCCGAAAATTGACAAATGCCAGTGCCGCAAACAGGGCAATCACAATTAAATTGGGTGGGAGCGCTGGAGCAAACGTATTAAGGTAGCCAGCGAAGGCTTTTGAGAGCGTTGCCATTGAAACAACGCACGTACAAAACATCAGCCAGCCAACGAGTAGGGAAAGCCAATCCGTTTTGAAGGCTTTCTGCACAAAGTAAGCAACCCCTCCACTCTTAGGGAATCGGCTGCCGAGTTCGGCATAGCTTAAGGCTGTTAGCGCCGCGACAACCATAGCAACCAGAAAAGATAGCCAAACCAGAGAACCAGAGATTCCTGCGATTTTACCGACTACGGCATAGATGCCAGCCCCAAGAATATCGCCTACACCATAGATTACGAGTGTAGTTAATCCGAAGACTTGCTTAAGTGAATCTGGCTCTGTATTGTTACTTTTCATGTAGTTTTGTTCCTACAGGTTTTTGGAATCAAAATTTGAAGGGTTGTTATTCCTAAAAAAATAGCCAAACTGAAGCTACGGACAATCAGATTAGAACATGATAACCAGTCGTAGGCAACCAGGGACTTAAGTCTCTTTTCCTGACAGATAGGGCTACAGGTAATTGATACTACAGTGCAAGTTATACCAGTTCAATATGAGTTTGCACTCAACAAGGGACTTAAACTCTTTGTTAAGCGGGCTTTCTTCTATGCAGCCTCAAAGAGAATTGGTATTAGCTATTAATGCGATGTGCGACTTAGCTGAAGTGCCTGCAAGAACTGCCCACCCTTCAGGAAGCAAGCTACACCCTAGCCCTCCCCCAATGGGAGAGGGGACAGTAAATGTCTGAAAGCCCTTCTCCTTGGGGAGAGGGGTGGAGATGAGGGCAAATTGTGCTTGGCATTGTGAGACACGGCTCGTTGAGTGATTACTCCTTCTTGTCTGGCTTTGTTGCTGGAGCCTGCCACTCAGAAAGGGGACGGTTGATAGCATTTTCAAAGTCAGTCGGTACCAGCACAACTGACAGGTCTTGATTAGGGTCCGTCGGTGGGTCCACCTGGGCATACAGAGCGCTACCATCAAAATTTTGTTTGCCCAGTACCAGCGAGTGAGTTTGCTGGTTTTTGAGTTTAACCTCGGCGATCGCCATTGGCTGGTCAAACCCAAACTCTGCTCTCTGTTTCGCTGGGGCTGTTATTGCCTGTTCCGGTCTACCCGTTGCCATCAGGTTGAGCAGGTAGGAAACATAGGCATCATTTGCTGTTGCAGTTGTTGGTGCAACCATCTTCCAAACAAACGCATTTGCGATCGCTGGGGAAGATGGTTTTGACTCTTTAGGCTTGGTCGTCAGTTCTGTCGCCGATTTCTTCTCAAAGGAAAGAGTTTGTTGGCGGGTCTTCAGGCTCAAGGACTGAACATCCTCTTCCCTAAAAGAAAACAACTTGTTCGTGTTTTCCTTAGCATCCTCCTGCTTCGGGCTAATTTGAGTTTCATAAATGAGAACCCCACCACCCAGAATCAGGGCAGCCAGGAGCAGAATTAGGGGAGTTCGTTGGAGTTTCATTAATAGGTGTCAGGTATCAGGTGGTAAGGGATAGGGGATAGGGTTTTTGGAGAAGGCGGTCAACGGCGGGCGCATTCTATGATAGCTCTCCCTATCAACGACTGTTGCCCTCTAATTGGGCTTGACTGTTGAGCATAACCCTCATCAACCTGTCACAATTGGGTATCAGGAGTAGTGAGGGGTCAGGGGTCGGGTAATAAAAGCCTTTTGCCTTTTGCCTCTTCTTCCCTACCACCTACTCCACCTTCCACTGCACCAGGAGAACTACTGTGAAAGCTGTTTTAATGACGGGTACTGGTAGTCCAGAGGTTTTGCAGATAGCAGAAGTGCCAGATCCCGTTCTACGTCGGAGCACGGATGTATTGGTGCGGCTCAAGGCAGCAGGGATTAACCCCATTGATACCAAGCTTCGCCAAAGGGGCACTTTCTTCCCAGAACAGATGCCTGCCATCCTGGGTTGTGACGGGGCAGGTGTTGTGGAAGCGGTGGGTTCTGCTGTCCAAAAGTTTCGTCCTGGGGATGAAGTCTATTTCTGCAATGGCGGTATTGGAGGACATCCGGGAAACTATGCGACGTGGGCGATTGTGGATGAAGCATTTGCTGCCCGTAAACCGGCATCCATTAGTTTTGCAGAGGCAGCCGCCGCGCCTTTAGTTTTAATCACTGCCTGGGAAGCGCTTTACGATCGCGCCCGCCTTCAACCCGGACAGCGGGTTCTAATCCATGCAGGGTCAGGTGGGGTTGGTCATGTCGCTATCCAATTGGCAAAGGTGCAGGGAGCCTCTGTGTGTACCACCGTCAGCACCCCAGACAAAGTTGGCTTTGTCCGCAGTTTGGGAGCCGATTTAGCCATTCCCTACAAAACCACTGACTTTGTGCAGGCAACCCTCGACTGGACAAATGGGCAGGGCGTTGCCGTCACCTTTGACACCGTAGGGGGTGATACTTTAAGCAAATCCTTTGCCGCCACTCAAATTTATGGCGACCTGGTCACTATCCTGGAACCGGACCCATCCACCCCCTGGAAAGTCGCCCGCACCCGCAACCAGCGCATCAGCCTGGAATTGATGCTGACCCCCATGCTGCAAAATTTGGTTGAGGCGCAAAAGGCACAGGCAAAAATCCTAGATCAGTGCGCCCAACTGATTGATAAAGGCGAACTCAAAATTCACGTTAGCGAGATCTTTCCCCTGGCAGAAGCCGCCAATGCTCACCGCACGCTGGAAGCAGGCGGCATGATTGGAAAGTTGGTGATGGTGGTTGGATGAGTAGGTGTCAGATAGCAGGGGTCAGGTAGTAGGTGAAAGAAAGACGTGACGAGGTTTTGCGATTGCTAATCTCAAGCCTATGGCTACTGCAATAATTCTATGTGGTTGCTGTGTAGCGTTTCCTTTCGGGGTGAGGTACATCTCATCTATTTGACTCAAGGGTTTTGCGGCTATCCATGTATCTCACTGGATTCAAAAACGCTATAGCATGATGGAAGCCTCAAATTCAAAGTCCCTAATTTAAATTCAGGAGAACGATGGAGAACATTGATTGGATGACGGCGGTTCCTGCTGGGCTTGCGATCGCCGTTTTCTTTGGTGGAATGCTGATGATGTTCACCAACATCTGGACAACGAAGGACCGATAGGAGACCTATGAGATGGAAATCAATTTCATCACCACGCTGGGGCTGACCGCAGGCGTTTTAACGACGATCGCCTATTTGCCGCAATTGATTAAAACCTGGAAAACCAAATCAGCCGATGATCTTTCCTGGAGCATGTTGATCGTCCTTTGTATTGGAATCATTTTGTGGCTGATTTACGGAGTGATTGAGCAAGATATCCCGCTCATTTTTGCTAATGTGGTGACATTTATCTTTGCATTGATCATTCTGATCTTGAAAATTCGCTATCAACCTAATAGCCCAGAGGATTCGGGCGATTAATTTTTTTGAGCAAAACCTGTCGCAGGTCAGACGTAAGGTTGGGTTGGAATAGGATACCGTCCATTCAGTATGGTTAATGACTATTAGCGGAGAGAACGCCAGTGGTTCCTTTACGTGATGCCAACCCAACCCGGATTACGCCTTATGTGACTTATGGGTTGATTGCTATCAATATTCTAGTTTTTCTATTTGAGTCCAGTTTGATGGGTTCGTCCCATTTAGAAGAATTTATCCGAACCTGGTCTGTGGTTCCGGCTCAGCTTACTGCCAGTTTCCACGGCGATCCAGGATTTTCAGTGTTGCGAGAGAGCAGCACCCTGATTACTGCCCAATTTCTCCATGCAGGGTTGCTCCATGTGGGCGGTAACATGCTCTACCTCTGGATCTTTGGCAATAACGTTGAAGAACAGATGGGGCGAGTTCGATACCTGCTGTTCTACTTACTCTGCGGTGTTTTAGCTTCCCTTGCCCAGTGGTACATTGCACCGGACTCAGATATTCCATCGTTAGGTGCCAGTGGGGCGATCGCAGGGGTCATGGGCGCATACATCCTGAGATTTCCCCAGGTTAGAATCCTGACTTTGCTTCCTATTTTTATTTTCTTTACCACCGTACAGGTTCCTGCCGTTGTCTTTCTAGGCATCTGGTTTGTGCAACAAGCACTCTATAGTTTCGCCAGCTTCAACACCCCGACGATGGTTGGCATGGAAGGGGGTGGGATTGCTTACTGGGCACACGCAGGCGGCTTTGCCTTTGGAGCGGTCTTAGGTCCCCTGTTTGGTCTGTTCTCAAAGCCTGCTGCTCCCAATGCGGGTCCTGATGTCGAATCGCCCGTTGGGCGGCTAAATGTGGAGTCGCAGGATTCTCCATAGAGTCGGGTGTCAGGTGTCAGGTATGAGGTTGTCATGTGTGAGGTGTCAGCTTCCTTCGTCCTTCGTCCTGAACTCCCAATTCTAACTCCGTATTCCTCACTCCTCCTCCTCACCTAAGTCATACTCATAACGGGTACGAATTAGTTATACTTAAGATCAAACAAGATGAATCCAACGGAATGAGGACCTCGACTTATGATCAAGATTATTGGTATTGCTGGAAGCTTGAGACCAGGTTCCTTCAGCTATCAGGCTTTGAAAGTAGCCGTAGAGCGTGTTAAAGCGCTGGGAGCGGAGGTTGAAATTGTGGATTTACGGACGCTTAATCTTCCCTTCTGTGATGGGAGTAAGGAATATCCTGACTATCCTGATGTGGAAAAGCTTCGGCAGACGGTTCTGGGGGCAGATGGAATTATTTTGGCAACCCCTGAATATCATGGCAGCATCAGTGGTGTGCTGAAGAATGCCCTCGATCTGATGGGATTTGAAGAGTTTACGGGCAAAGTGACTGGTTTTATCAGTGTGCTGGGAGGGCAATCTAACAGCAACGCCTTAAACGACTTGCGGACGATTATGCGGTGGATTCATGCCTGGACGATTCCAGAGCAGGTCGCGATCGGTCAGGCTTGGAATGCCTTTGAGCAAGATGGCACTCTGCGAGATGAAAATCTTTCTAAGCGATTGGATGCCTTTGCCGAAAGTCTGGTTGAGAATACTCAAAAGTTGCGGACATTGGCAGTTAGGGAAGCCGTCGTTGTTTGAGGCGGGACTGGGCAAGTTAACACCCAACACCTGACATCAACTCGTTTGAAGTTGTCACTAATTGAAGGATTTCCTGGATTAAGGTTTCTGGCTCAATGGGCTTGGGTAAATGTTTTTGAAACCCAGCAGCAAGGGCTTGTTCCTGGATAGATAGTCCAGCGTGGGCGGTAAGGGCGATCGCTGGGATTTGTGCCTGAGGGTCAGGTAGCTGCGTTCTAATCTTATGCATCAGGGTGTAGCCATCCATATCCGGCATACTGATGTCGCAAAGTAGAATAGCTGGTTGGAGCGAGACTAGTTTTGATAAAGTTTCAACCGCAGAAGTAGCCGTTGTGACCACCGCGCCTTGATTCTGAAGCAAAAACCTCAGAAATCCCAGCGTATCTTCATCATCATCAACGATGAGTACCTGGATATGATCCAACGGTAGAGTCGCAGGCAGAATGGGCAACTGATTCGTATCGTTGCCTTTACTTTTCTGACTATCCATCTGCAATAACGGAAATTTGAGGGTGAAAGTGGTTCCCTGCCCAACACCAGGGCTTTCTACCTTGACCATTCCCTGTAGCTGTTCTACCAGGTAACGGACGATCGCCAATCCTAATCCCAACCCTCCGTAGGTTCGAGTGGTGGTGCTGTCTGCCTGACGAAAGCGGTCAAACACATGGGGCAGAAATTCGGGACTGATGCCAATGCCCGTATCGCTGACCTGGATTTGGGCATAGCGCTGAGGAATGGGTGGTTCAGTCTCACAGTTAGTCTCACAGCGGGATAAGTTCTCAACCACAGACAGGCGGACCTCAACCACTCCCTGCTCAGGGGTGAATTTCACGGCATTGGTCAAAAGGTTCCAGATGACTTGTTGCAGGCGGACAGAATCACCCATTACTTGGCAAGTTGAGGACTCCGTAAAGTACGCCTTGAGGGCGATCGCCTTTGCGTCTGCCAGGGGTTGCACTGTTTCCAGCGCCGCTTGAATGATGGGGCGCAAATTAATCGGCAGGCAAGTCAGTTGCAACTGACCTCGGACAATCTGGGAAACATCCAGAATGTCTTCAATCAGCTTTGCCTGGGAAATGGCATTGCGCTCAATCGTTTCAATGGCACGGGCAGTGGTCATTTCATCACATTTGCGGTGACGCAGCAGACGGGACCAACCCAACATAGAATTGAGCGGAGTTCGCAGTTCGTGGGACAGAATCGCAATGAACTCATCTTTCATCCGGTTGGCGGCTTCTGCCTCCTGCCTTGCCAACTGCTCGTGGATGATTTGAGCATTGGCGGCTTCTGTCTGCCTGCGCCCAGTCACATCTTCCAGGGTGCCCACATGCCCCAGAAATTTGCCCTGCTGAGACAGCATACGGGCAGAACGAATATGAACCCAACGGATACTGCCATCATCGAGTTGAAACCTGAACTCCTGGGAATATTCCTGCGCGTTCTGGAGGTAAGCAGTCCAGGTTGTTTCAGCATCGGCGAGGTCAGCCGCGTGAACCGCTTGTAACCAGGTCTGGTCTGCTTGCCAATTCGAGTTGCTGTCACAGATCGTGAGAAATCGGGGGTTGGTATAAACGCACTGTCCGTCAGGGTTTGTCACAAACACCCCTAAGGGCGAACAATCACTTAACAGGCGGAACCGTTCTTCACTGTGCTGGAGTTCCGCATTGAGGGCAACTAGCCGTTCGGTCTGCTGTTGCAACACATGGGTTTTTTGCTTCAAGGCTTCGGTTTTTTGCTTCAACGCTTCCGTTTTCTTAAATAGATCAATAAAAACGGTAATCTTTGACTTCAAAATGGGCGCTGCGAGCGGCTTCATCAAATAGTCCACCGCACCCAGGGCATACCCCTTAAACATGAACTGCTCACTGGTGCTAAATGCCGTTAGAAAGATGATGGGGGTTTCCTGCGATCGCTGGCGTTGACGGATCAGGGTGGCAACCTCAAACCCATCCAGCTCGGGCATTTGCACATCCAGCAAAATCACGGCGAAATCTTGATAGAGCAGACGTCGGAGCGCTTCTTCCCCAGACACCGCCTTGATCAGATTTGCGCCCAACTCCTCCAGGATTGCCTCCAACGCCAGCAAGTTTTCTGGCTGATCATCAACCAGAAGGATGTTGACGCTAAACTCAGTCACCATGAATCACCAGCCAGCCGAATTACAGAGATGGACTAAATAGGGAGCAATGGAAGGTAGGGGCAGAATAGAATCAACCTGGACAGCCGCGATCGCGGCTTTTGGCAGAATGGCACTTTCGGCAGTCTCGGGTGCCTGCACGATGGTGAATCCTCCCCGCGCTTTAACAGCCGCTAACCCCTGAACACCATCCTCGTTTGCCCCCGTCAAGATCACGGCAATCATGCGATTGCCATAGACATCGGCAGCGGATTCCAGCAAAACATCAATGGACGGACGGGCATAGGAAACGGGTTCATCGGTCGATAGGGAAAAGTGACCCGGCTCCACCAGCAAGTGATAGTCCGCTGGAGCCATATAAACATGCCCCGGCAGGATTTTCTCCTTATCTTCAACATCGTGGATAGGAAGCTCTGTAAATCGTTGCAGAAAGGAACTCAAGGTAGTATCCGACTCTTTATGACGGTGTTGAGCGATCGCAATGGCGGGTGAAAATCCTCCCGTTAAACTTTTTAGCACAATTTTTAAGGCGGATAATCCTCCCAGAGAAGTACCAATGGCGACTAGCTCAAATGCCACTAGCTGCGCCTCCTGTAGAGCTTCTCTAATTTGGCGAGTTCCTCATAGCATTTTTCATAGGCAGTAAACCGAATCGTCTCCTGTTTGCCCAGCCCTAAGATGCCAAAATTGCAAAGGCTGTTATAGAACAACTCATGAACCTGATTTTGCAAGGTCTGGTTGAAATAAATCAGCACATTGCGACAGATGATGACATTGAACTCATTAAAAGAGCGATCGGTCACCAGGTTGTGTTGACCAAAAACAATATGCTCCTTCAACGAGGGACGAAAAATAGCGCTGCCATGATTGGCTGTGTAATATTCCGAAAAAGAACGCTGCCCCCCCGCTTTCAGATACAGGTGGGTGTATTCCTGCATCTGCTTATAGGGATAAATTCCTGTACGAGCCGCTTGCAACACCTGTTCATTCGCATCTGTGCCATACAGCCGACAGCGATGATAAATTCCCGCTTCTTGCAGCAAGATTGCCATTGAATAGACTTCTTGCCCGGTGGAACAGCCCGCGTGCCAGATGCGAATGAAGGGATAGGTGCGCAGGATGGGAACCACCTGCTCTCGAAAGGCGATGTAGAAACCGGGATCACGAAACATCGCCGTTGTGTTCACGGTTAGACTCAGGAGCAGCCGTTCCACACAGGTGCGATCGCGCAGAATCCGATCTTGCAGAGCAGAGATGGTGGAAAACCCCTCTAAATTGAGAAAGTGACGGATCCGCCGCTTTAAGGAAGCGGGGGCATAGTTGCGGAAATCATAGCCATAGTGATAATAAATGCCCTCTATGAGCAATTGAACCTCAATGTCCTCAGGATTTACGGCGGTGGTCGGAACCATAGGGGGGAGAGGGGGAGAGAAAGGGGAGAATGCAGGGAGTTAGGGAGTAGCCATCCACCCATCCCCTAGCCAGGGCAACTGTTTTTATCAATTTTATTTTCTGCTACACAATGGCTGAGTAGATCCTTCAGGAAGTAGATTTTTGTTCAACCCAAAGATAGGTCTGGGTTTAGCGGTACAACCAGAGCCGCAGCAGGGTTAGCAATTGCTCGGTGTCTACGGGTTTGGGGATGTAATCAGAGGCTCCGGCTTCGATGCATTTTTCGCGATCGCCCTGCATGGCTTTGGCGGTCAGGGCAATGATGGGGAGGGAGCGGAACCGCTCTTGCTGTCGGATGCTACGGGTAGTTTCGTAGCCGTCCATCTCTGGCATCATCACATCCATCAAAATCAGGTCGATGTCGGGATAGGTTTGCAACTTTTCAATGCCTGCACTGCCGTTTTCAGCAAACAACACTTCAATCTGATACTGCTCCAGCAGGCTGGTAATGGCAAAGATGTTGCGCACATCGTCATCCACAATCAACACTTTTTTGCCAGCCAGGGCAGGATCCGTCTGCTGCAACTGCTCTAGAATCCGGCGTTTGGATGGGGGCAGTTTTGCCTGAACCCGGTGCAAGAAAAGGGCAGTTTCTTCCAGCAATCGTTCGGGCGATCGCACATCTTTGACAATGATGGTTTCTGCCAGCCGTCGGAGGCGGGTTTCTTCTGCTTCGGTCAGTTCTTTGCCCGTGTAAACAATGATGGGCAGTGCTGCCAGATTGGGTTCTTGCTTAATCTGTTCGATCAGGTCAAAGCCACTCATGTCAGGCAGTCCCAGATCCAGAACGACACAGTCAAAGGATTGGGATTTGAGAAGTTTCAGCGCAGCGGCTCCGGTGTCCACCGACCTACTCTCCACATCCTCACCCCCGATCAGGTCAATCATGCTTTGTGCCTGAACCCGATCATCTTCAATCACCAGCAGATGCTTGACCTCGCGCTCAATAAAGCGTTTGATTTCTACCAGGGTTTGGGTCAGCACTTCAGGGGAGACTGGTTTCTGAATATGGGCGATCGCTCCCATTTGAAACTCCTGCGGCTGTTGGTCCTCTACGGTCAGAATGTGAATGGGAATGTGACGGGTCGTGGGGGTGCGTTTTAACTGCTCCAGGAGGACTAACCCTTCCATATCGGGTAGATGCAGATCGAGGGTAATGGCATTCGGCAGGCATTGCTGTGCCAGCAGCAGACCCGCCTGCCCCTGGAGGGCAATCAGCACCTTAAACCCCTGCTTGTGAGCCATGTCCAGCAGAATTCGGGCAAAGCTGAGGTCATCCTCAATGACCAGCAGCACCTGATCGCCCGGTTGCAGGTTGGTGCGATCGTCTTCAATCCCGGGTGGAAGTGGTGGCAGCGATCGCAGAGGAACGGGAGGACTGTCTACTGGCGCAGATGAAAATACCCCAGAGGTGATGCTGGGAAAAGCCTGTCGGGGTTGGGTGGCAACGGAGCGACTTTCAACCTCAGCAGAGGGGACACCGGAGTAATGCTGAGGCAGATAGAGTGTGAAGGTGCTCCCCTGTCCCGGTTGACTGACCAGCTCAATACTGCCTTGCAGCAGGCGGGCTAACTCAAGGCTAATCGACAAGCCCAGCCCTGTGCCGCCATAGCGACGGCTGGTAGTACCATCTACTTGCTGAAATGCCTCAAAAATAATCTGCTGTTTATCTGCTGGGATGCCAATGCCAGTGTCGCTGACAACGAAGGCAATTTGCTCAGAAGGTGCGTTGTGAATCTGAATCGTGACACCGCCCTGTTCGGTAAACTTCAGGGCGTTGGAAATAAGATTCTTCAAAATCTGTTGGAGCCGTTTAGGATCGGTGGAGAGAGTGCTGGGAAGCTGCTCGTCTAAGGCGATCGCAAACTCCAACCCGCGGCTGAATGCCAGGGGTTGGAAGGTCCGTTCCAGTTCAGTTCGCAAGGTGGTTAGAGACACAGGTTGAACATCAACGGACATCGTCCCCGACTCAATTTTTGCCAGGTCAAGAATGTCATTGATTAACAGCAACAGGTCAGTTCCGGCAGAGTGGATGGTGCGGCTATACTCCACTTGCTTATCGGATAAATTACCTTCGCCGTTTTCGCTTAAAAGTTTTGCCAGGATTAGCAGGCTGTTGAGTGGAGTGCGTAGCTCATGGGACATATTCGCCAGGAACTCAGACTTGTACTTTGATGACAACGCCAGTTGTTCTGCCTGTTCTTCTAGCTCCTGCCGCGCCCGTTCAATCGCTGCATTCTTATACTCAACCTGTTGTTTTTGGGATTCCAGCAGTTCTGCCTTTTCCTCCAATTCCTCATTTAACTGCTGTAACTCTTCGTTCGATTGCTGTAATTCCTCCTGTTGCTGTTGCAGGAGCAATTCCGACTCCTGTAAAGATTGAGTCCGTTCTTCTAGCAGTTGATTGCTTTGTAACAGTTCTTCCTGCTGGTGGCGCAGCTCTTCCGTCAGAATTTGGGACTGCTCCAGCAATTCCTGGGTCTGGTTGTAGGCAGCGATCGCATTAGCCATCACCCCAATTAAGCCACTTGCCTCCTCTAAAAACGCTAACTGCAAGTGGCTAAACCGCTGTAAGGAAGCCAGTTCCAGCACACCCTTAACCTGGGTTTCAAACAACAAAGGCACCACCACAATATTCAGGGGAGACGATTCCCCCAGTCCAGAAGTGATGCGAATGTAATCGGCTGGAACATCCGTCAACAGAATGGACTGTTTCTCCAGAGCACACTGCCCGACTAAGCCTTCTCCTAACCGAAACTGGTTTGCCAGATGCTTACGCTCCTGATAGGCGTAGCTACTCAGCAGCTTGAGTATGGGCGGGTTGCTTGCCGCGTCCAGGATGTAAAAAACACCCTGCTGTGCCCCAACCAACGGAGCCAGTCTGCTTAACACATCCTCCGCAACCAACTCTAGATTTCGCTGCCCCTGAAGGGACTGGGAAAGGTCTGCCAGGTTCGATTTCAACCAGCGCTGATCTTCATTCGTCTGAATCGTTTCCCGCAGGTTAGCAACCATTTGGCTAAAGGTGCGGGTTAGTATGCCGGTCTCATCTTGAGCATTACTTTCCGGCAACCGGGCTGACAGATCTCCATCGGCAATTCTCTCGGCGGTTGTGGATAATTGTTTCAACGGTATAGAGATATTGCGGGACAGCCACAAACCCACCAAAGAGAGAAACAGAAATGCCGCAGGAATCCCATAAACCAACGTACTCATGGTTTGCTGAGCGGCAAGTTGTGCCTGTTCAGTCCGCTGCCGCAGCATCTCCTGCTCTTCTGCTTGCATGGCTTTGGCAACAGCCCGAATCTGATCCATTAGCCGTCGCCCTTCATCTGACAGGGTAAACTTCTGGGCAGCGGCAAAGCCCTCACTGTCTAGCAGTCGAATCCCTTCCCGCAGCCTTGCCAACCTTCTTTCAATCACAGGCTGCAAGCTATCTAAGCGGCGCTGGTGTTCGGGGTTATCCCGTGTCAATTGGCGCAGTTGTTCGTAATTGCGATCGATGACTTTCAGCGCACTATCGTAGGGATCCAGATAACGGGGTTGCCCGGTGATGATATAACCCCGTTGTCCAGTTTCCGCGTTGACTAGCTCGGCTTCCAGTTGGCTTAATTGGCTCAATGTTTGATAGGTTCGGTTTTCCCGTTGAGAATTCGCGATCAAACTGGTAGTGGTCTGGTAAGATGCGATGCCAATTGCCGTTAAAATTGCCAGCCCTAGCGCAAACCCTCCACCAATCCGAGTCCCAATTTTGAAGCGATTAAGCATGAAGCGTGCTGATGATTAAAACAAGGATGATAACGGTTGCAGCGGTGCCGATCCATCCTGCAATCCCAGGTCAATCATATTACACCAGGGTCTATAGCAGGGTGAGGAACAAGTCGCAGACTCCGCCCGCTTCTCCCTAACACCGGCTATAAAAACTGCGCTATTTTCCTGACTGCCATTTCCAGCACAGGCGGTTCGTGGACCAACGCAAACCGGACATAGCCTTCACCGGATTTACCAAATCCAGCACCGGGAGAAACGGCAACCCCAGTTGCCTCCACCAGACGGGTGCAAAACTCGACCGATCGCTGGCTCCAGGGTTCGGGCAGTTTTGCCCAGATATACATCGTGGCAGCAGGGACGGGAACTTCCCAACCAATGGCATGTAGCGCTGTAGTAAAAGCATCTCGACGACGACGGAAGGTTTCGATCACCGTTTGCACTCCCGCCTGGGGACCGGCGAGTGCCGCGATCGCCCCATTCAGAATCCCTCGGTACTGGTTAAAGTCAATTGAGGCTTTGACCTGGCGTAATGCCCGGATCAGGTCCGGGTTGCCAATGGCATACCCGACCCGAAACCCACCCATGTTGTAAGACTTAGACAGGGTAAAGAATTCAATCGAAACACGCTTCTCTCGATCGGCTTGTAGCACGGAGGGCGGGTGGCTACCGTCAAAGACCAGATCAGCATAGGGGAAATCATGGACCAGCACCAGATTGTGCTGCTGACAAAAGGCAACGGCTTCCTGGAAAAACGATAGCGGCGCAACCGCCGTGGTGGGATTGTGGGGATAGCTCAAGACCATCAGCCGCGACTGCGCCAGCACCGGAGCCGGAATGTCAGCAAACACGGGCAGGAACCCCCGTTCTGCCAGAAGCGGCATGGGATAAATCTGCCCACTTGCCAGGTAAACCCCCCCGGCATGAGACGGATAGCCAGGGTCTAACAGCAGGGCAAAGTCACCCGGATTCATTACCACCAGAGGCAGGTGAGCCGTCCCTTCCTGGGAACCGATCAGCGGTAGCACTTCAGTTTCGGGGTCAACGGCAATCCCAAATTTATTGGTATACCAGGCAGCGGCGGCTTCCCTAAAGGCGCGGGTGCCATGAAACAGCAAGTAGCCGTGGGTGGTGGGGTCGGTCAGAGACTGGGCGATCGCCTCCAGAACATGGGGTTGGGTTGGCAAGTCAGACGAACCCAGCGACAAATCAATAATTTCCTGACCAGCGTTTCTGGCTCTGGCTTTCGCCTGATCCATATCTGCAAACACATTGGAGCGGAGGGGGGCTAAACGTTTTGCAAATTGCATAGGTCTGGTCTGGTGAAAAATCCCAGTGTAACGCTTCCAGCCAATGCTTATTGCTAAATCCTTACACAGCTTAGGGATGTGCCCCAAAATAAAGTACCCGCTAGACAATCTGCCCCACAATGGATTCCCGCCTGCGCGGGAATGACGTTGGGACTTTATTAATTTGCGAGTCCCTTAAGGGCTGGTTAACGGATCGCTACTACGAATCGCCAGGGTTTCACAGACAAGTTCTGGGTCAGGCTCTACCCCCAGCCAATCTCCAACTTCGGCAATCAGCCAGTGCCGTTCTACGGTAGAAAGTGGGTTGGTTGTGAGCTTGTGCCCATGTTTACTAATTTCAAAGGAGACCCCTTTTGGTTTGCCAGCACGCTCTACCTTTTCTTCGGAAATACTTTGGATTTTTGAGAGTTTGATCCGTCGCCGCTTGTAAGTGATGCCAAACAGCTTCTGACGGA
The DNA here is from genome assembly GCF_056784235.1 of Kovacikia sp. CALU 1929. NCBI lineage: Bacteria > Bacillati > Cyanobacteriota > Cyanophyceae > Leptolyngbyales > Leptolyngbyaceae > Kovacikia > Kovacikia sp. CALU 1929. The sequence goes on along the minus strand of NZ_JBXBCF010000065.1, from coordinate 31,730 downwards.
TTTCAAAATACTGGCGATCGCGCTCCTCATCCCGCCGATCAAAATACAAATCCGTGTATTCAAAAACGGGCTTCAGAAGAATTACACCGATAATCAGCAGTAGCCCGATTACCCAGAAGGTGACCCATAACCCACCCAGCACACTTCCCTGGGTGAAGGCAGCTACAATCCCATCAATTAGCATATTCAGCAGGTTGGGCAGATACCAGATCGAAGAAATGAGAATGGCTCCCAGGTAAACAAGTCGGAATGCCTGCCGTCCTCGGCTGGGGAGACTAATTTTTAGTTGATTGGCGGATTTTTTAACCTGGATTTTGCTGCCATTGGGTGGGCGGTTGGTGATAGGTGGCGTGAGGGCGTGACGGTTTTCTAACGTCTGGAGTGCTTCACGGGCAGTACTGATCCGATCAGCCACGTTGGGTTCAGTCAGTTTGCCAAGCCAGTTGATAAATCCCAGGTCGAGGCTGGTGCGATCGCTAAATTGCAAGCGGGCATCCCGCTGGGGCAAATCTGCTGGTGCCACCCCTGTAATCAGGTGGATCAGAGTTGCGCCCAGGGCATACAGGTCAGAGGCAGGTACTGCCCGTCCACCAAACTGCTCCATTGGCACGTAGCCATAGGTGCCTACGACGGTAAAGGTCGCCCCTTCCAGCATTGCCTGATCCTGCACTGCGCCAAAATCGACCAGGTAAACCCGTTCATCTTCTCCCCAAATTAGATTGCTGGGTTTGATGTCCCGGTGCAGCAGTGGTGGTTCCAATTCATGCAGACAAACCAGAATACTGAGGACTTCGATCGCAATTTTTTCAATCTGGTCTGGGGTAAAGCGAATCCCCTGATCCAGCCGTTGTTGCAGGGAAGAACCGGGGATGTAACTCTGGATCAGACCGAACCAGGAAAACCGGGAATCCGATAGATTTTCCAGCGTAAAGTAGTCCCGGTATCTGGGGATGCGGGGATGGTCCAGGTGTTGCAGAACCTGTGCCTCTCGCTCAAACAGTTTGCACTCATCCCATTGCATTTGGGGACTGAGTGCCAGGAGTTTGACGACAACCGGCTCCCCCGTTTCCAGGTCATCTGCTAACCAGGTTTGACGACTGGCATCCTGCCCTAGCTGGGTTTGGAGCCGATAGCGTTGATTCAGAATTTGCTCAGTGTGTGGCATTGGTTGTTACCCTCATCCTGATTACTGAAGACCCAGCCAGCCTTTGATTTCACCCACCAACCACTGGCATTCATCCGGGGTTAGGGCTTTCCCCAATTGTCTGAATCCATATTCCCGCACTCCCGCCGCCAGAATAATTTCTGAAAAGGAACCGCCCAGGGTTTCATTTTGAAATACATGGTCAATCTCAGAAACCAGTCCTTTCTGGTGCTGCAAGCAGAAGCCAAATAGTTGCCAGCGGATCTCAAACTGCTGACTGTTAAAGGTAACGGTTGTGGTACTGGCAGAAATTACGATCATCCAGATGGCTACCAGTCCTCCAATTCCCATCCACATGAGGCTCCGCCAATTGATATAGCTGAGAGATCCCAAGGATAGAAGTGAAAAATACGTAACCAGCAAAATTCCTGAAATAACAGGAATGGTAAAGCGTTTGTTTGCCCCTGGTGGGATTTTAATCTGTAGCTGTTCCGAGGTTTTTCTCAGTTGGATTGAGCATTTTAGAGGTTTGAACGGTGCGATCGCCGAACTGGTTGCCTCGTTCTTCTCTAAGGCGGTCAGTGCTTCGCGGGCACTGGAAAAGCGGCGCTCCAGGTTGGGTTCTGTCAGGCATTCCAGCCAGCGGACAAAGCCAGGATTCAGGTTAACCAGATGGGCAAATTGCAGGCGAGAGTCCTGTTGGGGCAGGTCTGCGGGGGGAATGCCCGTCAGCAGGTGGATCAGGGTGGCACCCAGGGCATAGAGATCGGAAGCGGGGGTTGCCCGTCCGCCAAACTGCTCCAGGGGTGCATAGCCATAGGTGCCGACAATGGTAAAGGTGGCTCCCTCCTTTGCCGCCCGATCCTGCACAGCGCCAAAATCAACCAGATAGATAGCATCGTCTTTGCCCCAGATCAGATTGCTGGGTTTGATGTCCCGATGCAGAACGGGAGGGTTCAACCCATGCAGATAAATCAGGATCTTAAGGACATTTCTGGCGATCGCGTGTGCCTCGTCTTCAGTCATCTGGTGACTGTCCGTCAAGACAGATTTGAGCGATCGCCCTGGAATATACTCCTGCACCAGCCCAAACCAGAGCAGGCGATCGTCAATGCTGAAATAGTCCTGGTATTGGGGAATGCGGGGATGGTGGAGTTGTTTGAGTACCTGTGCCTCTCGCTCAAACAGGCGCAGGTCATCCCACTGCACGCGATCGCTAAAGGTCAGCAGCTTAACAACTATAGGCTTGTGGGCTTTCAGGTCTTCTGCCCGCCAGGTCTGCCGTCCGGCATTGTGTCCAAGTACCTGTTTGATCTGGTAACGATTCTGGAGAATCTGGTCTGGCTGAAGCATGGGGAGAGGGGATAGCAAGTGCTACTCCCGTTTTAGCCTGTCGGAAGCGAATTCACCTAGCTACACCCCGATAATTCCAGCTATTTCCTTGAATTTTCTACACCACGCTTCGACGTTGCTGATTTGCCCTACCCCTGAGAATGGCAAAATGGACGTTATGTTTTAATTGAGAAGCACCATGACTATCCTTTCCTCGCTCCAAAATGCCTTGACCCAGGGACATGCCCTGAAAGTCATCAGCGGTTTGACCAACTTTGATGCGGATCGAGTGGCGGCAGTTGCCAGGGCGGCTGAACTTGGGGGAGCAACATTCGTTGACATTGCAGCAGTCCCTGAACTGGTACAGATGGTCAAGCATTTAATTCATCTGCCGGTGTGTGTGTCTGCGGTTGAGCCAGAGAAGTTTGTGGCTGCGGTAGAAGCTGGTGCAGACCTGATTGAAATTGGCAACTTTGATAGCTTTTATGTCCAGGGTCGCCGGTTTGAAGCGGATGAAGTGCTGGCGTTGACCCAGGCTACCCGTCGCCTTCTACCCAACACCATCCTGTCAGTGACGGTGCCCCACATTCTGACGCTGGATCAGCAAGTGCAACTGGCAGAAGAACTGGTCAAAGTTGGGGCAGACTTGATTCAAACCGAAGGCGGCACCAGCAGTCAGCCTGTTCATTCTGGCACCCTGGGATTGATTGAAAAGGCGGCTCCTACCCTGGCAGCGGCTTATGAGATTTCTCGCGCTGTTTCAGTTCCAGTACTGTGTGCCTCGGGTTTGTCCAATGTGACAGCGCCAATGGCGATCGCCGCTGGTGCCTCTGGTATTGGTGTGGGTTCTGCCATTAACAAGCTGAACAGTGAAGTTGAAATGATTGCAGCGGTACGCAGTTTAGTTGAGGCATTGGCTACCGTCAGTCGTCCATCTGTCACAGTGTAAGCGATATAGTCAAGATCCCCGGTTTCTTGAACCTGATTCAATTCACCCCATCACCCGCCCAGAAATCGGGGATCTGAGAGTTGTCACACCGCGTAAACCAGGCATTTTGCAACAAAACAGGTTTTCTGAGCGTCACTTTACAAGAGTAAGTATTTACAGCCATTTTCATTTGTGTATGCCACACCGATCCATTGTTTAGCATTCATCTAAAGGCATCGTCTGTGTGGCACTCGTCTGAAAACCGCTGTAGGTTTAGTCGGGAATGGGGAATGGGAAATGGGGAAACGCCAGATTGTGATTTCTACCGTTGCCTTGCTGGTACTGGGGACTGCTGCGATCGCCTACCTCCCCCAATTAGCCAAACCAGCATCGGTCAAACAATTGCTAGAGTCCAGACAGTGCCGGGGCTGTAATTTAAGCGGAGCAGACTTAAGCCAACTCGACCTCCAGGGAGTCGATCTGGAAGGAGCAAATCTGGAAGGGGCAGACCTGGAAGGCGCGAATTTGGGAAGTGCGAACTTGAAACAGGCGAATTTAACCGGGGCAAATCTTAACCGTGCTGATCTTGGTTGCACCCAGATGAGTCTAAAACTGCGGGCAGACGAGAACAATACCAATATAGGCGTTGACTTCAACTCCACACCCAATACCGGCAGCAGTAGAGAAACCCAAATGAACTTTACCCTCAACGCTGGTGAGAAGGGAGCGACCCTAAACTTCAAGTTAAATGGTTGTGCCAATTTACAGGAAGCAACGTTAGCAGGTGTTAAAATGCCGGATGGGTCAGTTCATCCCTAAATCAGGCGGCACAGGATTAGGACTCACAGGCAAAAATCTGGATACCCTGACCGACTCCCCACTCCGCACCGTCTGAGCCAGGGTTGCCGCCCTTCCGCCACAGTCTACTAACCAGGGACATCACCAGAAACCGGGAATTTGAAAGTCGCTGCCTATCCCGTAACAACCCATTACCCATCAAGCTGTTAACCAATGACAGACCCCCGCCCTCAATTGAGCCTCGATGAATTACGGGCATGGCAATCAAGCATTCAAGAAGCAAACCGACACAACATTTTCTGTCATTGTCGCCGCTGCAACCAGGAATGGGTCGCTTCCGATCATGCTGCCTGTTCCTGTGGCAGCAAAGATGTGGAGTACATTGCCTGCTGGCAGTTTCCAGATGATTGATTGCTTTCCTAATGGGTACAAATGAGAAGCTTTACTGCTAGAAGCAGTTACATTACCAGAAATTGCATTACCATTAAATTTTAGAGTCAGTTCTGGTGATGCTAAATGGCAGTATGAATTGGGAAGAGGTTTCAATCCATACAACTCCTAATTCATCCCTGGAATCAGTAATGTCGAGTTCTTCGTTTCTATTGATGGTGCATTACTGAGTTACCAAGACAGGCGATGCCTGATCCATGAGTTAAGCAACCAGTCTGTATATACTTTTATTACAGACTATCCGTTTGGCAATACCAACGCTGAAGAGTTTAAGAGCCTCATAGACTTCGGTAGCTTGCCCAGTTCAACACGAAGCGTAAGCCGGAAGAGTTTGAAGAAGCGACTGAGTCTTAAGTTTCCTCGTGCATCTATCGTCAACAAAAACGTGATGGGGCTTCGGGTCATTTATTGATCCGAAGCTTTTTTTATGTGCGGTGTTAGGGGTAGGGGAGTTAGGGGTAGGGGAGTTAGGGGAAATGAGATCGCACCCTCATCATCTCTTTAAACAAGCGATCCGGGACTCGTAGGTGGGACCGCGTAAAGCTAAGAGATCCTGAGACATTTTTATCCTGAAATGTTCTCTGCGATCGCATCTTTCTATGGCACAAGGGTCTGAAGATGCCTCTTCCCAAATCCCTGATTAATCCGGGTTTTGCTTCTTCCGACAGAAAGGTGTTATTGTCCACGACCTGTTACTAACAACCCCATGGCATCTATATCTCCTCCTACCCCTAGTCCTGCTGGTGCTTATAGCGCTAAAGCAATTTGCAAGATTGTTGGTTTTGTTTGTTTAGCTGGGTTTTTAATTGATATGTCAGTCCGATTGATGCCGCCTAATCTTGGCAGTGTGGAATGGCGGATTGGGATCATGCAACAGGTTGCCGATCGCAGTATTGTTCTACTAATTGGGACTGCGGCTACCCTATTTGGTCTAGAAAGTCGTCGCTTATTGAAACAGCTTTCCACGCTTAGCCTGTTAGTTGGCGTGGTTTTTCTACTGTCTAGTTTGGTGGTTATCCGAGATAGCCTAGCATTCCAGCAGCAGGCAATCAGTACTATCAGCAACCAGGCATCCCAGGCTCAAACTCAGATTCAGAGAGCACAGAAAAATCCAGAACTTAAAGTGAACATTAGCCCAGAACGGGTAGAGCAAGCTTCTAAAGCAATTAATACTCAAGCAGATGCGCTGAAGCAAACAGCAAAGACGACGGTATTAAAAACTAGCGTTGCCAGCATCGGCAACCTGGTGGTCGTGGGTTTAGGTCTGATTAGTCTGGGTCGGTTTGGAATGCGTTTACGCAAGAGTAAATAAAGATTGCTGCAATGAAATGGAAACAGGTGAAGCAGATTTCCCATAATCTGCTGAGGGAAAGTGTGAGAACCAACCACAACCGGATTGTCACCTGTGGTTTATTGGCAGGTGCGTTGTATTTGCCATTTTGGGTGAGTGACCTGGTATTTGGGACGTTGCATGGTGCTGCAAGTGTCCTGATGGTGGTTGCTATTGTCATCGGATTGCACCGAATTTGGACACAACAGCAGCAGTTGGCAGACCTGACCGCCTCCGATGAGGATGTGCTACTAGGGCACGTTTTGATTCTGAGCGGAGTGCTGCTATGCCCATTCGGGTTTACGCTGGGTGAGTGGGCACAGCGCTTGATCTGGATGATTATTCTGGTTGGGATTGCGTGTAGTTCCTGGGGAATCGGATTTTTTAGAGCTTTTCCCCTGTCTACATTTCTCATCTTTATGGGAATTTTTCCCAGCCCTACGGCAGTGGGGAAGTCCCTCTGGGAAACGTTTATGCCTCCGAAAGGGCTTGAACGGTTGATGGCATGGACTGGGGTTTTAGGGTTACGAGCAGTGGGTCAGTCGGCTGAGTTGAATGGCGTTTTGATTACGATGCCCGGTGGCACAGTGGAAGTTGCCTGGGGATGTAGCGGTTTTGATATGGCAACCATTATGGCAGTTGCCAGTCTGGTTCTGGGTGTTTTTTTGAAACTACGCTGGTTCAGGATTGTGCAAATGATGGTGATTGGAGTTGTGCTGGCGTTGCTATTCAACATTCCACGCATCATGTTAATGGCGATCGCCGAAGCCCGCTGGGGTAAGACTGCTTTCGATTTCTGGCACGGCGTTTGGGGCGGACAAATTTTTTCAGGAATTCTGTTTACCGTCTATTACTATGTGGTCATGGCGATCGCCAAAAAGAAACCGAAAGTTGAGAGTTGAAAGTTAAGCGGTAATGGGGAATAGTTTCGTCCTTTGTCATTGGTCCTTTGTCATTGGTCCTTTGTCATCTGTAAGTCAATGGCACTGAAATAAGCGGAAACATGCGAGTGACTGCACGTTCCCATCATCCATCCCTCTCGTTCCAAGGCTCTGCCTTGGAACGACAACCTTGGAGGCTCTGCCTCAGCGCTAGAGGCAGAGCCTCTCAGTCAGTGTTCCCAGGCTGAGCCTGGAGAACAAGGTAAGTGAGGGCTTTCAGTTTTAAGTCAGTGTCATTGACCTGTAAGTACCAATGACCAATGATCAATGACCAATAACAACCAACAACTTCCTCTCACTTCGCCGCCTGCCAGGGAATCATCACATCGTCTGCCAGACGACGGGAAACCTCGTATGCCCCGTAACGGTTCAGGTGACTGGGGTCAGAGAAATAGTCAGGTTGGCTGGCAAATGCTGTACTCAGATCCCGATAGGTAAACCCAAGTTGAGTGGAAAGTTGCAGCATCTGCTGTTGAAACTCCTCCTCATGGCGCTTGCGTATAGGGTCGAGGTAGTCATAAGTGAGGGGCAAATTGACAAACACAAAAGGAATCTGCCGGGTTTGGGCAAACTGAGCGATCGCAATCACTGCCTCCGTCTGTTTGCCCTCCAGGCTAAATGAATCATAGTCAGAGTCATAATCACCGGAAACCCTGGCATATTTTTGATAGTAGGTCACCGGGTTGAACCGATTAGGCAGGGGTAAGAAGCCATTCACATCGACGCTGCCGCCTTCCGTCAAGACTGATTGGGGCGCATTGAAAGCTGAAGCAGCGGGACTGGTAGCGTCGCTCAACTCATTGGGTGAGATTTTTTTTCCCAGGGCAAGAAAGGACTGCTTTCCTGGTAATAAAGAAGAAACCTGTTCGCTGAGAAGAATTTTGAGGCGATCGCGCTGGGCATAAAGCTGGGAAAGCGCACCCAATCGTTGGTCTAATACCCGGTTTACGGCTTGATAGCCATTGACCGGGGCACCGGCTCCCTCGCCCATAGCGATCGCAGACTCCGATTGGTTTTGCCCACGGGTTGTCTTCGCTGCCTGAGCCAGCGTCGTACCTGGTAGGGGAGATCTGCCAGCAACCAGCATTCGATAACCGTCAGAGGCAACAATCCCGTTGTAGGTAATGTCCAACCGGCCGCTATTAAATGCCCGTGCCCCATCTGCAAACAGGATCATCTTAGGCATTTTCTCCTGGGGTATCATCTGGTGCAAAATCAGATCAACGACCTGGGCGGTCGCTCCATTGATACCAAAATTAAAAACCTTAACCCCTGGGTAGCCCTGTTCGGTCAGTTGCTTTTGTAAAGCGGTCGGGTCTACCCCCCGTAAGGCTCTAGAACTACCAATGACCAGAACATCTGGAACCCCATGATCGGTGACATACTGCTGGTAAAGGGCAATCTTTTCATCTAACTGGCGGCTATTAAATGTCGGGAAGCGGTTAGTCGGCAGGGATGCTTTGGGCTGTAAGGAGGATGCTGGCAACTCTATCGGACCAGGGAGAGGGGAATCATCCCCATCGGCACTGCCCTCCTGCCTGGGAGAAGGAACTGTCACAACCGTTCCCGGTTGGGTAAAGCCGCCGGGATTAAACGCATCGGGATCAGCGGTGGGCGTTTTGCTAAGGGGAATTTGGGGTAGGGGCGTGGGTTTGGCGGGAACTGGGGAAGCTAGCGGATCTGGGGAAGCGACTGACGCAGGGGCTGGTTTTGCGGGGGGAGCGGGACGCAACATTTGACCCAGTAACCAGTCCGCCTGAACCACCATCAGTAGTCCGACGGTACCCCAGACCAGGGCTACTTTCGCTCCCCGGTAGTGACTTGGGTCAGCCACCAGGGGCGGGGTAGTCGTGATCAGATCTGAGCTAGTTGCCAACGATTCCAGCGGTACAAATAGTTGAGACTGAACCAGCGATCGCTGCACCTTTTGAATGGATGCTTCCAGCCAGCGCGCCAGCACGGAACGCAGATCTGTGGCGGGCAGATCGGAACGGAGAACCAGTGCCCCCGGTGGCTCCAGCAGATCATTCACGTACATATCAGAAGCCGCAAACTCTGGAGTTGCCTCTGGCACCAGCCGATCGCGGGAGGTGAAATCCACCCCATAGCTCCAGAACGGCTGCTTTTGCCCGGCACGGCGACCATAAATCCGGACGCCCGCTACCCCAGGGATGAACAACGGCTTCAGAAACCGGCTAATCGCAGGACCAACCTGACTCTGGCTGGGGCAGGTGGGTGCATCTGCCATGATGTGCAACAGGTCTTCTTTCTGCCGCACCTGCACCCGAATGCCGCCGATTGCCAGCATCCGCTCTAGATTGGGATTCAGCAATCGGGTAAGCAAAAACGAAATGGCACCCAAATTACCAGCCTGAGCCAGATCCAGGACTGTCTTTGCCTGATCGGGTTGCTCACTAGCCGGAAGATTCAGCCAGTGAACCCAGTGGGGAGAGGCGGCAGCGGTAGCCACCGGAGTGGCAGGGGAAAATGGCAGAGCAGAATCTCCAGGCGATTCCTTAGAGATTCCATAGATCGCGGCTGCCTGGAGTCCTTGGGGTGAAAGGGATGCCAGCGCAGACGAGACTGCCGCGATCGCCGTCCGCTGATCAGGAACCGTAGACTGGATGTGCTCACAGGATAGGTGTAGCGTTGAGTCTTTGACCAATGCAGACACCTGCATCTTTTCTGGGGCAAGCATTCGGTTCAATAGACAGGTGATTGCCTGCACATCCCCCCAATGCCCCCACTCCCTCAAAATCTCATCCGCCGGGGTTAAGTCTACCCTGAGCAGCCATTCTGGTTTTGCCTCACCGCTGACCTGTCCAAACACCACTGCATCCCGGAACCCGTGAAGTTCCAGTTGCCGTAGCCGCTGGGAAATTGGCTCAGATAGGACAAGCAAGTCAGGGCTATACGCAGACTCGCAAATCACGTAAAGGCGCTTGAGGGAAGGAATCTTCGGCTTTGAATGTTCGATTTTAGCCAGGGGAGATTCCTCAACGGTCTCAGCTTTGCCAACCCTGGCAATCATCTCTACCCTGGCTCGCACCGCCACATCTATCTCACTGAAGCCACTGCTCAGGTAACGGGCGATCGCCTCCGGCTGTCCCAGGCGAGCCAGATCAACCAGTGGCACCAGCGCACCAGAACTGTCAGACAGCGGCTTCGAGCTGGTTTCCTGGGCTGCCTGCCTGGCGGATGTCCCCTTGCCATGCCTGCCCTGGGCTGACTGGTTGAGATAGAATGACTGTGTCCAGGCGGGTTTTGCCTGCTCAGTCTGCCGACCATACACAATCACTCGATAGATTTGAGGTGCATCGGGTGGTAACAGACGATCCAGGGGAACCGCTGCCAGTGCCTGGGAAAGCTTGGGAACCAGGGTAGATGGATTGGGCCAGGCGGGACTTTCGATCAGAATGTGCAGGTTATTCCCCCGCAGTCGGCTACTGACCCGTCCCCGATTAATGCCCACATTCTGGTATACCCACTGATTTAGCGATACCCCACAGACCTTCTGATGGGAAGGCACTTTAGGCGCGGCAGATAGGTTATGTCCACGATTATCCGACATGGGAGCCTTGGCACTTGCTACTGAACTTCAAACAAACCACAAAGTTGAGCCATTTATTGCCTCATAGGAATAGCACACTCTGGGAATATTGAGCATATAAATGTTGAGTCCATCGTTTATGCTGAAACTTCGATCGAGCCTCGATTCTAATCGCTAATCCCTGCCTCAAACCGTTTACCCTCATTTACGCTTCGCAGTGACCGTTCACAAAAATATAGGAAATACGAATCATGGATTCTTCCCCAAAATCAGCGTCCCAATCGGGGACAAAGCGGACGGATCTGATTGCTCCAGACATCCTGATCAGCTTAGCCACCGCACCTCTCTTGTTAGGACTAATCGGCGGTAAAGCCTTGTCAGAAGCCATTCGAGAGATGGGTGTGTTGAGTGAAGAGATCTTTCGGGGCGATCGCCTCCCACTGCTCAACTTTCCAGTTAATCCGGAACCTGATCCGGACAATCCCGAATCAGTTTAGTGACAAGGCTACTTGGTCGCAATAATTAGTACGCTCTGAACCTCCAAAACAAGAGATTAACCCCTAGAATTATTGAAATATCTTTGGCAAGAGCAGACTCCATGAGTTCGACAAGACCTTCGTCAGATGATGGGCTATGTTCTGGGACAGCGACAGAGTCTAGATCATCCGCAGCAATGGCTATCACGTCTACAACCTCCGATTTATTTTTGCGTCATCGCCTCAAAATTATTGAAGACCTGTGGGAAGCCGTTTTGCAGCAGGAGTGCGGGCAAGAACTGGTGGATCTTCTCAACCGCCTGCGGGACATGTGTTCTCCGGAGGGGCAGGCTCCCACATCGATTGAGTCAGAAGTCCTCAAGGTGATTGAAAAGCTGGATTTGAATGAGGCAATTCGGGCTGCCCGTGCCTTTGCCCTTTATTTTCAGCTGATCAATATTGTTGAACAGCATTACGAGCAACGGGATCAACAGCAGCAGTACCGGGCGGGGCGGGATACGGCATCTTCGACAGCGATCGCCCGCAAGAAAAGCAGCCAGGTACCAATGGAAGTCAACGGCGAATCTTCCACCCCCCACGGCAGGCTGGAAGCAGACCTGTTGGAGAAAAGTCTGCAAGACCCAGAAGCCCGCAAAGAAATGGGAACCTTCCACTGGCTGTTTCCCAAGCTTCGCAGCCTGAATGTGCCACCCCAGCACATCCAGACTCTGATCAACCAACTGGATATTCGTCTCGTCTTTACCGCTCACCCCACAGAGATTGTTCGCCACACCATTCGGGACAAACAGCGGCGAATTGCCAAAATTCTGCGTCAATTGGATCAGGTTGAGGAACGATTGATTGCTTTGGGCTTACCCTCTGCCTCCTGGGATGCCGAGGTTTTGCGGGAGCAACTGATGGAAGAGATTCGGCTCTGGTGGCGGACGGATGAACTACACCAGTTCAAGCCGACCGTTCTGGACGAGGTGGATTATGCTCTCCACTACTTCCAGGAAGTGTTGTTCGATGCTATTCCCCATCTTTACCATCGCCTGAAGCAGTCCATGCAGACATCGTTTCCCGGCATGAAGCCACCCAGCTATAACTTCTGTAAGTTTGGCTCCTGGGTTGGCTCCGATCGGGATGGCAACCCTTCAGTTACGCCCCAAATTACGTGGCAAACTGCTTGCTACCAGCGGGGTTTAGTTCTGGATAAGTACCTGAATTCGGTGCATCGCCTGACAGATTTGCTCAGCCTTTCCCTGCACTGGAGCGATGTTCTGCCCGATCTGCTGGAGTCGCTGGAGCAGGATCAGCTACAAATGCCAGAGGTCTACGATCGCCTCGCCATTCGCTATCGCCAGGAACCCTATCGGCTGAAGTTGTCCTATATTCAGCAGCGGTTGGAAAATACCCGCGATCGCAACTCCCAGCTTTACAACACTGACCATCTGCAATTGGATTTCAGCGAACCCAGTTCAACCACGGTCTACCGCTCTGGCGAAGACTTTCTGGGGGAACTGCGGCTGATTCAGCGCAATTTGCAGGAAACCGGGTTAAGCTGCCGCGATCTGGATGCCCTCATCTGTCAGGTGGAGATCTTTGGCTTCAATCTGGCACATCTGGATATTCGGCAGGAGAGCTTGCGCCACTCCGATACCTTGAATGAAGTGGCTGAATACCTGCAAATTCTGCACAAACCCTATAACGAACTCTCAGAAGCGGAGCGATCGCTCTGGCTGGCAACCGAACTGCAAACCCGCCGTCCCCTGATTCCGGCGGAGCTGCCCTTCTCTGACAAAACCCGCGAGGCAATCCAGACCCTCCGCACGGTGCGGAAACTCCAGCAGGAATTTGGTCCTGAGATCTGCACCACCTATATCATCAGCATGAGCCATGATGTCAGCGATCTGCTAGAGGTGCTGCTATTAGCAAAGGAAGCCGGACTTTACGACCCAGCAACGGGGATCAGCGCCCTCCATGTCGTCCCCCTGTTTGAGACAGTAGACGACCTGCAAAAAGCCCCCTCTGTTCTGACTAATCTGTTTGAACTGCCTCTTTACCGGGCAATGCTGGCAGGCGGCTACCAGACATATCGGGGAGAATCCACACCTCCCGCCTCCCCCCTGACACCTAATCTCCAGGAAGTGATGCTGGGCTACTCGGATAGCAACAAGGATTCTGGCTTCCTAAGTAGCAATTGGGAAATTCATAAGGCGCAGCAGGCACTCCAGCGTATTGCTGAAACCTATGGCATCGAGCTGCGAATTTTCCACGGTCGGGGTGGTTCGGTAGGTCGCGGGGGCGGTCCTGCCTATGAGGCAATCCTGGCGCAACCGGGGCGTAGCGTCAACGGGCGGATTAAAATTACCGAGCAAGGGGAAGTGCTGGCATCGAAGTACTCCCTGCCAGAATTGGCCCTCTATAATCTGGAAACCGTGACAACGGCTGTCATCCAGACCAGTCTGTTGCGTACCGGGTTTGATGATATTCAGCCCTGGCACGAAATTATGGAAGAACTGGCGGCTAAATCCCGTGCCCATTACCGGGCGCTGATCTATGAGCAACCAGACTTTATTGATTTCTTTCTGCAAGTCACACCGATTGAAGAAATCAGTCAGCTTCAAATTAGCTCCCGTCCTGCCCGCCGTAGTAGTGGCAAAAAAGATCTCAGCAGTCTGCGGGCAATTCCCTGGGTGTTTAGCTGGACCCAGAGCCGTTTCCTGCTGCCTGCCTGGTATGGGGTTGGCACCGCTCTGCGGGACTTTTTGGAAGAACACCCGGAAGAGCATCTGAAGCTACTGCGCTATTTCTACTTTAAATGGCCCTTCTTTAAGGTCATCATCTCCAAGGTTGAGATGACCGTCTCTAAGGTCGATCTGCAAATCGCCGGACACTATGTCAGTGAATTGGCGCATCCTGAAGATCGGGCCCGGTTTGAGCCGTTGATGGAACAGATTTCCAATGAGTATTACCTGACCCGCGAAATGGTACTGACCATTACAGGGAACAAGAAATTGCTGGATGGGGATCCCGATCTCCAGCGATCAGTTCAACTCCGGAACGGCACCATCGTTCCGCTGGGCTTCCTGCAAGTCTCGTTGTTAAAGCGCCTGCGCCAGCACAAGACAGAAGCTGCCCTGACTGGAGCAGTGCGATCGCGCTATAGCAAAGGCGAACTGTTGCGGGGGGCGCTGCTCACTATCAACGGGATTGCTGCCGGAATGCGAAACACAGGCTGATTCTAATTAAAAATCTGTCTTGACGGATTTGCCGATCGCCCTCCCAAAGGCTTATCCTGGCAAGGATAATCATAGAGGACAAGCCGTGGATGCAATCCTAAACCGGGTAAGGGAGTTAAAGCAGTCCCTCGTCGATTTTGTGCTGGATGCCGAGGGAGAACTGGCAACCGCGCTGGAAACCTTTTCGGCAGCGCAGTTGGCAAAGTTACCCCAGCAGGGCACTCAGCAGCAAAACCTGGTCATTGATCGCTTTCTCACTGAAGGAAAGGCAAACGGCAAATCACCGATTGAGTGGTTTATTGATAGCCATTCAAAGGAGTTGTCCAAGAGCGATCGCGCCCTTTTGCAAAGCTGGCACCGCACCTTCATCGGGTTGTTTGCCGTTCAGCAAATTCTGCCAGACGGGTTTGAAGTGATGAACTGGCTGACGGCAAAACCCTATAGGGTCAGACCTGCTGATCCCGCCAATGCCAGGGAACTAGAGCGGGCAAAATTAGGCGAAATTATTCAGGGACGGATTGCCCCCGTGACAGAGGAATACTGGACGTTTTCCGGTCCCCTCAGCCTGATGGGCAATTTGGGCAAGCCAAAGCTGGCAGTGGCGATCGGCAATTTCAAAGATCAGTACCGCTCCTTTCTTTACAGTGACGCGCCTGTCCTCTTAGAAGAAGCCTGGAATTCGGTTGAAAGTTACCACCAGGACTTTCTCGACTTCTTTGAAAGTGACGAGATCACCATGTCTGGCTACCAGCTAGGCAAGAAAATTGCCGAGTTTCAGGAAGTTCTGACCAAAAAGCAACTGGAAAGAGCCGGAATTGATGACTCTAAATCAATGGCGGATCTGGCAGCCGAAGCCGGGATGGAGGATGAGGACATTGAGGAGATGGCTGAGTCAATGGGGGTTGATAGCAAGACCCTCTCCACTACCCTCAAGAGCAAAGAGGCGGTGACCAAAATGGTGGCACCCAAGGTGGAACTGCCACCAGACTTGAAGAAAGCGGAAAGCGTGACTGTGCTTGCCCATCCCCGTTGGGGACAGATGATTTTGCCCACCTACACCCAGTTCAGAACCCTGCTGGAAACGGAAGACTGGCAAAGCGTTAAGGGATCAGACAACCTGGTGCGCAAATATCTGGAAGACCCGACTATCAATGCGTTTGTTTGGCGGCGACTGGTGGCAGACTATCCCACCCAGCTAAAGACGATTCTACAAACCGTGTTGAACCGTCCAGACCTGAACCTCTCCCAAGACCTGGATGCCCTTTTGCAGGAATACAATAAACCGCTGGAGCCAGAACTGCCAGAGATTGCCAGTGTGCCTGTCCATCTGCATGACCTGTTTCAGGAAGCGCTGACAGAAGTGAATAAGTCAAAATCGAAAGCCAAGAGTGGTCAGAAACCTAAGAAAGGGTTTCAGGCGTTATAGGAGGGAGAGGGGAGAGGGTTCAGTAGTCATTGGTCATTGGTTATTGGTCATTGGTATTTACAGATGACAAAGGACGAATGACAAAGGACGAACTATTCCCCATGACCGCTTAACTTTCAACTCTCAACTCCCCTTCCCTTTCCATGCTGCTGTCTAGCCAGTTGGCGGCGGCGCTTTTCTTCAGTCAGGTCTGCAAAACAATGGGGGCAGGAAATCTCTGCTTCGTAGTAGGGCGAATTCTTGGCTTGATCGGAAATGGGATGACCACAGCTTAAGCACATCTCATGGGTTCCAGGCTCCAGTCCGTGGCTGATGGCAACCCGTTGGTCAAACACAAAACATTCTCCCTGCCACAGACTCTCTGTAGCGGGCACTTCTTCTAGATACTTGAGAATGCCGCCTTTGAGGTGATACACCTCCTGAAACCCCTGTGCCAGCAACAACGAGGAGGCTTTTTCACAGCGGATGCCGCCAGTGCAAAACATGGCGACCTTCTTATGTTTCGTCGGGTCTAAATGATGGCGAACGTACTCTGGGAACTGCCGAAATGACTCCGTTTTGGGATTTTGCGCTCCCTGAAAGGTGCCAATACTCACTTCATAGTCATTGCGTATATCCAGGATAACCACATCCGGGTCTGAGATCAGGGTATTCCAGTCCTGGGGGCTGACGTAGGTACCAACTTGCTGGCTGGGATCAATTTCGGGCATGCCCAGGGTCACGATTTCCCGTTTCAGGCGCACTTTGATCCGATCGAACGGAAAAGACTCAACCGTAGATTCTCGATGGTCCAGGTCTGCCAATCGGGGATCGGAACGCAAAAAAGAGAGGACGGCAGCAATGGCTTCACGGGAACCGGCGATCGTGCCATTAATCCCTTCTGCTGCCAGTAAAATCGTGCCTTTAATGCCTGCTTGATGACAGCAAGCCAGCAAAGACGGCTGTTTCTCAGCAAAGTCCGGTAACTGGACAAATTTGTAGAAAGTAGCGACAGTGAGGGGCATTTCAGGGGGTAAGGGGGCAGGTGGTAGGTTTTAAGTGTTGGGGATGGGGCAGCACTGATGGCTCTAACCAGCAACATTTGCGCATTGCGTCAGGTGCAACTTGGTAGCTAAAATTCCTGGTGTCTCGTTGAGCTTAATTGAATTAACCGCATAATCTCCCAGACATCGGGAATCTGGAGATTGTCGCCCATTGCGTGCATTGGTAATCTTTGCTCTAAATCCAGAACTCGTCGTCATCGTCAACAGCGGTTGAATTAACAGATTCAGGGGTGACAGATTCAGAGGGAGCGGTATTGGGTACTTCTGGGTTTGGCTGAACGGGTTGAGTAGGGGTTGCAATCGGCGCAGCAGGAGGCGTAGGTGGGTCATCCCACAAATCGTCAAAGAAGGAGTCGATCGCGTCCTCAGTATCCATCGCCGCCCTGGGATTAGTTGAAGCGGGAATGGGATCAGAGGTAACGGTATCGGACGGAGCGGGAGCAGGGCTACTAACCTCCGGACGTGGAGATGGAGTTGGCGGAGCGGGGGGAACAGAGGGAGATGCCTCTGCTTCATCTTTGAAGAGGGCATCAAAAAAATCTTCTGGATCATCGGTACCTGTAAAAGATGAGGGTTGGTTAAAATCTTCATCCCCATCTTCATCAGAATCGAGAATTTCTCTGGCTTGAACGGTCAGAGTCTGGATCCCGTCTTCAACTTGTTCGCTGAATGTATGGGTCTGCTCTCGCATCTGTTCCAGCCAATCATTGCTTTTTTCTTTTGCCTGATCAACCAGCGTGTAACTTTCCTCTTTAAGCTGATCACTGAGAGCGTGAATTTTCTCTTGTGCCTCGTGGGATAGGGACTGTGCCCGTTCTTTCAATTGTTCCGTCAGATTCCACAACCGTCCCTTAGTCTGTTGAGTCGTTTCCTGGGCGCGTTGGGTGAGTGTTCTAAGCTCTTGAGTGACCTGTTCCTTCTCTTCTTTGAGAAACTCTCCGGCTTTCGTCAGTTTTTGCTTAATCCCAGCCCGGTAAATCGAAAGGCTTGTCAGGGCATATTCGGGAACAAGCACGCGCCTGCGCCCAATACTTAAAATTTGGCTGGGGAACAATTCATAAACTTCCCCCGTAACGCCCCCCAACCCGCTAGAAACCAGAAGGTATTTAGAAATCTCACCAGTCTTGAGGTTGAAAATGTAGTCAGTGATTTTGCCAATTTTCTTGCCGGAATCGCTCCAAACTTCACTGTTAATTACACTTTCAAGCTTAGATACTTTGTTAGCATCGGTTTCTTCCGGTTGGGAATGGGTCAGAACGCCATTGGTTCCCAGCGTAGTCACCTGGGAAAGTTTGAACGCCTTTTTCTTGGAGTTTAATAAGCCAGATTTGCAGACGAACCCCAGTACTCGATGGGATGGGGCATACATCCATACCACCTCAACCCGCCCCAGTTCTTCCATACTGTCGCGGTTGATGACTAGCTGGTGGAGTAGCTCACTCTGCCGAACAACCTCTGCTTGCGTGGTCATGGTTTCTCTGGACTTTCGTCTTCACGATCTATCTTCAGGATACTGATGTTTTATTGGAAGGAGTGAGGAGGTAAGGGGGAAGTTAGGAGTTAAGAATTGAGAGTTGAAGGTTAAATGGTAGTGGGAAATAGTTCGTCCTTTGTCCCTAGTCATTGGTTATTTGTCATCTGCAAAGATCAATGACCAATGACTACTGAACCCTCTCCCCTACCCCTCTAACAACCAACAACCAACAACCAATAGCTCCTCTCCCTTATCTCAGCCCCAGCCAGGTAATCAAATCCTGATGGGTAAAAAACTCCAGTACCACCAGGGCAACAAACCCAAGCATGGCAAATCGCCCATTGATCTGTTCAGCATAGGGAGTCCAGCCAAAGGCGGGTTCAGGTTGGTTACTGGGTTCAATGGTTTTTTTCTCGGAGGTCTCAGAACTCATAATCAGCCACCTACGGGTTCGGGAGTGCTCGTTGTCGTATCTTCAACTTGCTGGACGGGATCGAGGTTTTGAACGGATTCGATCAGCGATCGCACCGTTTCAGTTCCCTCGGATTTCTCAAAACTGAGTGGAAACTTACCCTTCGCCACCATTCTCAGCCCTAACGGTCCCAGACTGAGCAAGCCTTTGAGGTCGCGGAAGGAATTTCCCACCACCTGCAACCCAAATTGACGCTCATCAATCCAGCCTCCCTGCTTGACCAATTCAATCAGAACTTTGCGATGGCGGATAGAGCGGCTTGTCTGAGCATCCTTGCGATCCAAAATTTCTTCCTTAATCTTGCCAATTTGATCCAGGGGTGCTACTCCCATTGGACAAACTGCATTGCAATAGTAGCAGCGGGTACAGCCCCAAACTCCTTCAGTGCCTCGATTGTATTTTTCCAGGCGTTCTTCCTTTTGCTGGTCGCGGGAATCCGCAACCATCCGATAGGCTTTGGCTAAGGCATGGGGGCCTACAAAAGTGGCATCCACTTCACGGGCATTGCACTCGGAATAGCAAGCACCACAGAGAATACAGTTGCCTGATTGGTTGAGTCGCGATCGCTCCTCTGGGGTCTGCAAAAACTCCCGCTCAGGCACCCGTCGTCCAGCCGTACTGACGTAGGGATCAACTGCCTGCAAGTTTGCCCAAAAACTCTGCATATCGACAACCAGGTCTTTAACCACTGGCATATTGCCCATGGGTGCCAGTACGATCTCTGGAATCCCATCCGAATCCGTTTGAGCAGGATTTTCAGATGGAAAATTTTCAGTTGCTATTACACCTGAGGAAATCTGGTTCAGCCGAGTTAGTTCTCCTCTTACATTTTCCTTGCAAGCTAATGCTGAACGCCCGTTAATTCGCATTGAACAGCTACCGCAAATTGTGTTGCGACAGTTTTTGCGGAATGCTAGAGTCCCATCCTGCTCCCATTTGATCCGGTTTAAACAGTCCAGGATTGTGGAACTGGGGTCAACATTTAGCGTATAAGTTTGAACTTTTGGAGAAGTGGTTTGTTCTTGACGAATAACTTTGAAGCGAACTTGCATTCTCAATAGCACTTAGATTGATATTTCTAGTCTAAGGGCAATCAGCATGATATAGCGCAACTACCCCGTTTGTTTAAGTATATTTCTCCCTCATCAATTCTCAAATCAGGCAAGAACAGAAAGCCAAGCAAAGGGGAAATAGGACTTCTGGTAAATAATGAAAAAGCAGCAAGAAATTGCTGCAAAAAATTATTGTCAAACAAGAGGGATTAAAGGATATATTTTTTATAATGCTAAGACAACAGTCCTAAATTTGTTCGTCGCCCTTCATTCCCTGGAATTCTCAGGTTATCAAGATGAGTGATACCGCCACATCTCCGTTGACAGGAAAAGCCCTGCTTCAAAAAGTCAAAGAACTTTCCCATTTGCCACGTCGTGAAACAGCAAAGCGCTGTGGCTACTATACTGTTACAAAAAATAATCAGACTCGCGTTAATCTTACCGATTTCTATGATGCGGTGCTGGCTGCGAGGGGGATTCCGCTTAGCCCTGAGGGTTCAAAAGATGGGCGTGGGCGTGAACCAACCTACCGGGTTAGTGTCCATAGAAATGGTCAGATCGTCATTGGGGCAGCTTATACTCAAGCGATGGGCTTGAAGCCTGGGGATGAGTTTGAAATTAAGCTTGGTTACAAACACATTCATCTGATTCAATTGGATGGGGGCAAGGGTGAGAGTAACGGTTCCTACGCTAAGAGCGAATAAGGAATGCAGGTGATTTAGGACTGGATTTAGGACTGTTGAGGTAAGCTAGCTGGTCTGGAAACACTTTAAATTTTTCTTAAAGTAGCCTACTCTTTCAGTGCTGGGATTGCTTCAGACAGTGAGGTTTATTGAGCAAAGTAAGTGCTATTAGCTATTCTGATATTCTGCTTGAATCGGTTTAAGCATGGCTCTGGGATGTTCTGCTAAGCATGAGGGCAGGAATGGCATTAGAGATACTTCCGGCTATCGATCTGGTGCTTAAGCTATTTGAATATCCAGCTAGAAAGTTTTTAACGATATGAATTTCTGTTCAATGTGATTTGCTTTGTCAAAATCTGTTAAAGCGTTTCCTTTCTTGGTGAGGCACATCTCATCTGTTTGACTCAAGGGCTTTACGGCTATCCATGTACCTCACTAGATTCAAAAACGTTATAAAGAGGTTGAATCTGAATTGGGCAAAGGTGGGTTGTTCACCTCTATCCGACAGGTTTTATGGGAATTTCTGAGCCATTTAATTTACTGATAGAGTTTCTGGCAAATCAATCCCCGATCGCCACCATTGCCATCTTTTTCCTGATTTGGGTATTGCTCTGGTTGCCGATCGCAATTCCGCTAGCGATCGCCCTCAAGTGGTATCCTCCCAAGCCCTTAACCATTGAGCAAAAACTTCCGCTCGTTCTGTCACTATATGCGCTTGTTCCCCTGGTTTTGTGGGGAATTGCCTACCTGAAAGAGATTCCATTCTCAGCCTATGGGTTGCCTGGGAAATTTTCTATTCTGCTTTCCCTGGGAATTGGCTTATTGCTTGGAGGTGGTGGCGTTGGGTTGCTCTTTGCCCTGGAAGAAAGGTTGGGCTGGGTCACCTGGCAGCCGGGAGGTTGGCTACGGTTGATCCCAGCGCTCCCAATCCCATTGTTATTAGGGCTACTGGTTAGCTTGATCGAAGAACTGGTGTTTCGGGGCTTTCTGCTCAATCAGCTCCAACTAGATTTCTCACCATGGCTGGCAGCTACGGGTTCAAGCCTCATTTTTGCTTTGCTCCATCTAGTCTGGGAAGGGAAAGAAGCGACTCCCCAATTACCGGGATTGTGGTTAATGGGAATGGTGCTGGTGCTGGCTCGTTGGGTTGACAACGGTAGCCTGGGTTTAGCGATCGGGCTACACGCAGGCTGGATAGCGGGTATGGCAAGCCTGGACTCAGCCCAACTTCTGAGCTACACCGGACGCAACCCCGAATGGATGACTGGCTTATCTGAAAAACCATTGGCGGGCGGCATGGGGCTACTGCTTCTGTCAGCAACCGCTGTCACTATTTGGGGAATGGCAGACTGGGTGCTGACCTAACAGTAGGGCGTAACGTCCTCACCGCAATCATCTGCCAGATAGGAAAGGGCACGAAAGCGCAAGCTAACCAGTTGCTCATACAGGGGATTTAGTTTGCATAGCGGCGGAATATGGGCAACC
Source organism: Kovacikia sp. CALU 1929 (assembly GCF_056784235.1). NCBI lineage: Bacteria > Bacillati > Cyanobacteriota > Cyanophyceae > Leptolyngbyales > Leptolyngbyaceae > Kovacikia > Kovacikia sp. CALU 1929. The sequence goes on along the minus strand of NZ_JBXBCF010000065.1, from coordinate 9,904 downwards.
CTGCGACCAAATAAATTAATATCCCGTTCAAATGGGCACTGGGCAGGAATCAATTTACAAAGAAAATGAGCCACTTTAGGGTCGTGAATATCCATCTGCTCCAGCCATTCCCGCACCGGGTAAAGCACATCAGGGGGTTGCTCTTGGTGCAATGGGGGTTGAGCGACTACCGAGGTTCCTGCTTCAGCCGCTTTTTCCTCAGCAGCGGGATCACATAGGGTTGAGCGCAGCACCTCCAGGATGTCCAGTGTCAACCCCAACGCATGACAGTACTTTCGGAGAAGTTCATCTTCAGAGAATGAGTAAGCCCCATCAGCTACTGCAACCATGACAGCGGTTCTCAAGAAGTTTTCTGCTGCTTCAGGATCATCTTTAAAGGCAACCGCAATTTCTTCGGCTGAGGCAGGTTCTAGAGCACCTGACTTATCGGTAACGGTTAAGTCCTGATGGGTTAGAGCCGTAATCAGATTTTGCTCTTCCTCATCAAAATGCCCATCTGCCCAGGCAAGGGTTAATAGCCCCCGGAACCAGACGGAGATTTGGGCGTTCGTGTAGGGAGATTGCGTCGTGTTAGTCATTGGAGTCCATTCAATTGACACCACGTTCCGAGTCGATTTTAGCCTTTAATTTGTCTGACTAAGCTGTAAACTGAAGAACTAAAATAATCATGCTAAGGGGATCTCGTGACTATACGTGAGTTTGGTCTGCTATTAATATCCGTGTTTACCGCTTTGGCAGGGCAGTTTCTTCTCAAACTAGGGGCGCTAAAGCTGGGTCGGGTGACTGGTAATAATGCCCTCAGCCACATAGTGGCAATGCTAACCACGCCAGAACTCCTGATCGGGCTTTCGCTGTATGGTTTTAGCGCTATTCTCTATATCCTGCTACTAACGCGGGTGAATCTCAGTGTTGCCGGACCAGCCGTTTCTATCGGTTACGTTGCTTCAGTCCTGATGGGTTACTTCTTCTTTAAAGAATCTATCCCAGTCAGTCGCGCGATTGGTTTAGGTTTTATTGTTTGTGGGGTTATTCTCGTCGTCTGGCGGAAGTAGGGGGCTGAGCTTGACGTTGACGCAGGACACCGGGAGCAGAACGGCTGCGACCTCAGCCGGATAGATCTCCCGCACCCCGTTCTAAACGACAAGGCTATGGCTACAGGCAACATTTTTGCGGTCTTCCTGACTGGAACCCCCGCGCCTGGATCGCTAACAACCAACAACCATCAACTAACAACTACTTCAAGCGTCCGTTTCCCGCTCGACCAGAATAATATTCTCAGTCACTTTTTCGAAGGTATCGTCGTGGCTGATGACAAAAAGTTGACGGAAGGTTTTGATGTTGGCGATCGCGTCTGCCAAACTTTCCCGGCGGGGTCTGTCCATATTGGTGGTCGGCTCGTCGAAGAATGCCACATCAATGTCTGCCAGAACCTTGAGTAATGCCAGTCGGACTGCCAGTGCTGCACACATCTGCTCTCCACCGGATAAATTAATCAAACGGCGAGAATGGGCACCTTCCTGAACAATAATTTCGTAGTCTCGGGTCCAGTCAAGGCTGACATTCGGACGGTTTAGCAAGTCCCGAAAGAGGCGATCGGCTTCTTTGGAAATGCTCTGTACATAACGTTCAGTGATGCGGGGTCCGGCATCTTTGTATGCCTTGCGGGCAAACTTGATAAATTTCTCAACCTTGCGTTTTTGCTCCAGTTCTGTTTGTGCCTGGATGCGTTTTTCCTGAATCGCTTGCAATCGCGTCAGTTGTTGCTCCAGTTCTGCTTGATATTTCTGCATGTCTGGCAGGCGAGCACTGAGGGCAATTTGCTGAGTATTTGCTTGCTGGTAGGCAGCCTGAACGGATTGAAAATGAACCAGATCAAAGGACTGGATGAGGCGATCGCGGGCTTGGTTAACCTGTGCCGCTTCCTGTTCGAGAGCTTGCAATTGGATGGTCACATTCTCAATCTGTTTCTGGCGTTCCTTACGGGTGTTTGCCAGTTCCCGGTATGCCAGGTATTCCTGATATGCCTCTCGATGCTGTTCTTTGATAGCTTGCTGGGTCTGCATGGTGTCGGTCAGGTCTGTGAATTGGGCGAGTTGCTGATCAATACCAGCCACCTGTGCCTGAATCTCAACCATTGCCACCTGCATTTTTTCAGCCTGCTTCTGCAAGTCTGGCTGTTGTTGAAGTTTCTGGTCGAGCAAACGGATTTGACCACGCGGATCGTTGAGCACCTGCGCAGCCTGCTGAATCTGCGCCTGCTGGCTTTTTAGCAAGGGTTCAGCGGCTAACTGAGCTTGCAGTTCAGTCAGGCTGGTTTGCAGGTCTGTGATCTCAGTCGCTAACTCCTGCTGTCTTTGCAGTAGGCTTGCCAGAGTAAAAAACTCTGTCTGCTGCTGGCGGGCAGTCTGCAAGGTTTGTTGAATTGCCTCAAGCTGTTTTTCTAGCTTCGTAGGGGATGTTTGTTCTGCCAGGTCACTCAAAATTTCGTGCAGGGCTGCGGTGAACTCTTTTTGCCAATCTGTGCCGTTGTGCAGAGCCTGGATGGCGAGATCCAGCGGATCTGTCCACAGGGGAACGGTTTCCTGTAACTGGCGCAGGGTGTCTTCTGCCTGCTGTGCCTGAGTCAGGTAGCGATCGCCCCGCCCCTTTGCCTGATCCATGATCTGCCGTAAATCGGCTTCAAACTGGGTTGCTGCCTCAATTCGATTAAGCTGCTGCTGTAACCGCTGCTGCTGTTGTTCCAGAGCAGGAATTTGCTGCACAGAGGATTCCAGGGCACGAATCCGAGTTGTATCCTGATCTAGCTGGGCATACCGTTTTTGTCGTTCTGCCTGCTGCTTTTCCTGGGTTTTGACCGTTTGCCGCCAGTTCACGCACTGTTGAAGCTGTTGGCTGATCGATTGCTGGGCTTGCTCCAGTTCAATCTGCTGCTCCACCTGGGGTTGCAGTTGCTCAATTGTTTTTTCAGCCGCTGCAAGCTCTTCTAGCTGACGGGTCAGGGTTGCGAGTTGGGATTGGCGATCGCCCAACTGTTTTTCATACTGGCGCTTTTGCTTTAGCAACTGTTGTTCCACCTGCCACTGCTGCTGGAGTTGCTGAAATGCTTCCTCTGCCTGCAAATACGCCTGATAGGACTCCCGATGTCCGGTGCAGATCGCTACTGCCTGCTCTGCCTGTTGCAGATCTGCCTGTAACCGGGTCATGGTTTCAGTCTGTCCCTGAATTCGTTCTTGCAACCGTTCACCCTGAGACTCATATTGCTGGATTTGGGTTGCCTGGGCAGTCAGTTCGGTTTGCTCGGTTTGCAGTTGGGTAAGGGTTGCCTGGAGTTGCTGCAATTCCCACTCTGCTTGCTCAATTTCCTGCTGTTGCTGTTGCCGTTTTTGCAGCAAAGGTTCCAGTTCTTGCAGCGCTTCATCGTATCCAGCAATATTTCGTTCCAGTCCTTCGACCTGGCTTTTAGCGTACTTTTCCAGGTCACTCATCTTTTTCCAGGTCTGCTGATATTCCTCGACCTTCAAGATTTTGTCAAAGATCGGTTTGCGGTTTTCCTTTGTCAGTAAGAAGTCAGCGGTAAAGGTGCCCTGGGGAACCCCGATCGTACTGGCAAACAATTTGCCCAGGTCGGTGCCCGGTGCTACGCCCAACTGTTGCCGTAACCAGGGTAATACCTCTTCACGAATGCGGGAATAGGACAGCCGCTCATTGATCTGAGGATCGTAGAGGGTATAGCCCTTTGTGGTACAGCGTTGGACTTCGTAAGTGCGCCCATCCCGTGTGGAGATAAAAGCGACAGAAACCTGCGCACTGGAGGCTCCATTCCGAATCAAGTCTTCTTTGGTGTAGTCGCCCGTATAGTCAAACATTACCCAGGCGATCGCCTCCAGAATGCTTGACTTGCCTGCCCCATTTTCGCCAAAGATGGCATTGATGCCCGGTTGAAACGTGAAATGGCGATCGCTATGCCGCTTAAAGTTTTTCAGCGAAATGGAGAGGATTTCCATGAGGGGGAGGGGAAAAGTTTTGAGTTGAGAGTTTTGAGTTGAGAGGTAGGGGTTCTGGGTTTTGAGTTGAGGATTTTGAATTTTGAGGTTTGAGTTGAGAGGTTTGAATTTTGAGTTTTGAGTTAGGGGTTTTCCAAATTTGTGGTGGTGATTCTGATCGTAGCTGGCACCCTAATAACCGGCACTCTACTCTAGAACCTGCTATAGTTTGCCCGAAAGAAGTATGATTAACCACTAGGACATTTGCACTAATTATTGAATCAGAAAATCCGCCAAACTAAAACCCGATAACACTGAAAACACAGAAGTGATAGCACGTTCCCATGATCCGTCGATCTCGTTCCCAGGCGGAACCTGGAGAAAAAGGTACGTCAGGGCTTTGAGTTTTACAGCCGTTTCCCCTTGCATAAATAAGCCCCCTCAACTCATCCACCCCTCCACCTGTCCCCTTTTCCCATTCCATTTCCTTTCCTTGCTAAACTTTCAGAGAACTTTTAGCAATACTTCGGACAGTTTTTGTGAAAATGCTGAAAACCCTTGCCCCTCACCCTAATCCCTCTCCCGTTTTGGGAGAGGGACTTCAATCCGGCTCCCCTTCTCCTTTTTGGGGCTACTGTGTATACACAAGTGTAAAAGTTGAATCGGTAGGTGATCGCAGAGTCAACGGTGAATGCCAAAACCCTGCTTGGGGGGCTGCCCCCCAAACCCCCCGTTGCAGGGGACGGTTGCGTCCCCCGCACCCCCTCCAAAACGATGTAATCCCGGCGTGAATGGCAACCTTCATCCTACTGTGTCTTCAAGCAAGGGCAAACGGGTGGCAAGGGGAGCGGTTGTCTTTGAAGTTTGAGGCATTTTTGACTGATTCTCGTCGCGCTAGACTTGAAGCCCCAACGCTAGACCCTTTCGGGGGGTTTGGGGGAGTTAGGACCCCAAAAGGCGGGGGACTGGGGGGAAGTCCCCCAGAGCCAGTTTCTAACGAAGCCGAGATCTGTATACACCGTAGCCTTTTTGGGGAAAAGGGGTTGGGGGATGAGGGCGGTTCGGCGCAAAAGTGTCCAGACTATTGTTTTAAGGAAAGTGCATTTTGACTTTCAGTTCTATGATTGCCAGCCTCTCTCTCACGACTCAATTTGACTCGCTTGAACAGGCGCTCAAGCATTACTTTGGCTATGACAGCTTTCGTCTGGGACAGCGCCAGATTATTGAAGAAGCGCTACAAAACCGGGATTTGCTGGTGGTCATGCCGACCGGGGGCGGTAAGTCGCTTTGTTTCCAGCTACCGGCACTGCTGAAACCGGGTTTGATGATTGTGGTGTCGCCGTTAATTGCTCTGATGCAAGACCAGGTGCAGTTGCTCCAGGATAATGGAATTTCTGCAACGTTTCTCAACAGCAGTTTAGGGGCGACGGAGGTGCGGGAGCGATCGCAGGCAGTGCTGAATGGCAAAATCAAGCTGCTCTATGTCGCACCAGAGCGGTTGCTGAGTGAAGAATTTTTGCAGGGATTTTTGCCCCAGGTGTGTGAGCGGGTGGGAGTGTCTGCGATCGCAATTGATGAGGCGCACTGTGTTTCCGAGTGGGGGCACGACTTCCGCCCAGAGTATCGCCAGTTAAGCCACCTACGGCAGCACTGCCAGGATGTGCCTGTGCTGGCACTGACTGCCACAGCGACAGAGCGGGTACGCCAGGACATTATTCAACAACTCAACCTGCGCAATCCGGGGGTTCATCTTGCCAGCTTCAACCGCCCCAACCTGTATTACGAAGTACGCCCCAAGCGCAAAACTACCTATGCCGAAATGGTGCAGCAAATCCGCCAGAGTAAGGGATCGGGCATTGTTTACTGCCTCAGCCGCAAGCGCGTCGATGAACTGACCTACAAGTTTCAGCATGACAACATTTCAGCCTTGCCTTACCATGCTGGACTGAGCAACGAGGTTCGTAAACAAAACCAGGAACGCTTTATTCGGGATGATGTGCAGGTCATGGTTGCCACGATCGCCTTTGGCATGGGCATCAACAAACCTGATGTTCGCTTCGTGATTCACTACGATCTGCCACGCAACATTGAAGGCTATTACCAGGAATCGGGCAGAGCCGGGAGGGATGGGGAACCTGCCCATTGCACGCTTTACTTTGGTGCCGGTGATATTAAAACCGTCGAATTTCTGATCAGCCAGAAAGTTGATCCGGCAACGAATGATCCGTTAGAAGACGAGCAGCGGATTGCCACCCAACAGTTGCGCCGAGTGGTGAATTACGCCGAAGCCACGGAATGTCGCCGTATCATTCAGCTTGGCTACTTTGGGGAAGCGTTTCCTGGCAACTGCGATCGCTGCGACAACTGCCGCTACCCAAAACCCATTGCAGACTGGACGATCGAGGCACAAAAGTTTCTCTCCTGTGTTGCCCGATTTGCCCAGCGGGGACAAAATTTTGGCATTGGGCATACGATTGACGTGTTGCGGGGTTCTAAAAACGAGCGGGTACTCAAGAATGGCCATGACAAGCTTTCTACCTATGGCATTGGCAAAGACCGGAGTACAGATGAATGGCGAATGCTGGCGCGATCGCTGATCCATCAACGTTTGATTGACGAAGCCAGTGATGGCTACTCAGTCCTAAAGCTGAATGACTTAAGCTGGGAAGTTTTGAAAAAGCAACGGCAGGTGGCGATCGCGGTCACGACCACCAAACCCGATGCCGCCACTGCCTCCACCAGTCAGGACACTGAAGAAGTCGAAGCTCTGTTTGAACGTCTGCAAACATTGCGTAAACGACTGGCAGATGAACAATCCGTTCCCCCCTATGTGGTGTTTGCCAATGCCAGTCTGCGTGAAATGGCACGCAAACGCCCCCAAAACCGTGCCCAGTTTACCGAAATTACTGGCGTTGGCAGCCGCAAACTAACCCAATACGGAGATATTTTCCTCACCGAAATCCGCGACTTCTGTGAAGAACATGGTCTCTCTGCTTCCCCCGCTCCCCCTGCCTCCCCTGCTCCTCGCCTCCCCAACTCCCCCTCTTTCACCCAACTCCAAACTCTAGAACTCTTCCAGCAAGGGATAAACCCGGCAGAAATTGCCGAACAGCGCAACCTGCGGATTGGCACGATCTTGAGCCACCTGGTTGAGCTGGTGGAAATGGGATATGACATTGATCTGGAAGACTTGGTGGCAAGCGATCGCCGCGAAAAAATAGTGGCAGCCATTCAGGCAGTGGGAACTGCCTCCCGCCGCACCATTTATGACCATCTGGAAGCCCGCTACGGTTACGACGAAATTCATCTGGTGCTGGCATGGTGGAAACAGCAAATGAAGCGTCAGGAAGAAACTGTGTAAAGCTACTTCAAAAAACTCAGCATTTCTCAACACCTTCGCTCATTTCTGAACGGTATTCTCGTTAACAGTCTATTGGAAACCCTATAGCGTTTCCTTTCTGGGTGAGGTACATCTCATCTGTTTGATTCAAGGGTTCTACGGCTACCCCTGTACCTCACTGGATTCAAAAACGCTATATGTTGAATCCAAACTCTTTCCCAGGCTTCATCTGAGAGTGCTGTTGCGAGCACTCTGTAGTGCTTAATCATCAGCCTGACTAAGAGCTGAGAAAGATTAGGCTGGAGGCTGGAGGGTTGCGATCGCCATTTTTAACCTGATTCAGTGAATCCTTAATCCAAGGAGTGACCGTTCAGTCGTTGGTCCTGTTTTCTGATCAGGTTCCCTTCATCAAGCTAAAGAACTTCATTAGCTATGTCTCAGTCAGTTCCAGAGTCTCACGGAAAGGATATACCCTCTGCGGCTTCTCAGATGGAACACCAGTCGTTGCAGAGCGTATCAACAAACGAACCATTAACCGCTGATGCGTCCATCTCCACCAATCGAGCATTGGCGGTTCTAATTATTGAAGACTCTGAGGATGACGTAATCCTGATTGTCAGAGAACTGCGGCGCAATGGCTATGCTTTGACCTATGAGCGGGTAGATAATCGTGAAGACATGAGGGTTGCCCTGGGAAAGCAGTCCTGGAACGTGATTATTGCGGATTACAACCTGCCCTACTTTGATGCCCTGGATGCTCTGAAATTACTGCAAGAACAAGGGCTGGATTTACCTTTCATCATTGTGTCGGGCAGCATTGGGGAAGATACCGCGGTTGCTGCTATGAAAGCAGGTGCCCACGACTATCTGATGAAGGATAATCTGGCAAGGCTGGTTCCGGCAGTCGAGCGAGAACTGCGAGAGGCTGAAGAACGCCAGAAACGGCGCGAAGCAGAACGGGCACTGCGAGACAGCGAAAACCGATTTCGATCGCTGATTGAAAATGCTCTCGATATCATCACCGTGTTGAATGAAACCGGCACGATCCACTATGCCAGCCCTTCCATTGAGCGGATTTTAGGTTATGCGCCCGAAACATTGGTTGGCAGCGTGGCATTTGACTATGTGCATCCCGACGATGTCGAAATTATCCTTGCCGCTTTTCAGGCAACCATTCAAAGTCCAGGGCGAGCTGTCACCGCAGAGTTTAAGTTTCGCCATCAAGATGGCTCCTGGCGGGTACTAGAAGCCGTGGGCAAGCAATTTGTAGAACCGGATGGTAGTGCCAGCCTGGTTGTCAATTCGCGGGATATTACCGATCGCAAGCAGGCAGAAGAAACCCACAAAGCACTGCAAAAAGAGAAAGAACTGAATGATTTAAAGTCTCGGTTTGTCTCAATGGTGTCCCATGAGTTCCGGACTCCGCTGAGTGTGGTTGTCCTCTCAGCCCGATTGTTGGAACGCTTTCACAAAGTTGCTCCTGAGGAAAAGCGAATCCTCTATTTAGAACGAATTCAAGCCGCCGCTAAACGGATGACCCAGCTCCTGGATGATGTTCTATTTTTAGGCAAAACAGAGATGGGCAAACAGGAGTTTAAGCCGGAGTCAATGGAACTGGTTCAGTTTTGTCGGGAACTGATTGAGGAAATGCATTCAACTACAAATAGTGGACATACCATCCGGTTTGCCTGCCCAGAACCAGAAATTATTGCTTGTATGGATGAACTCCTGCTACGGCACATCCTGATCAATTTATTGTCCAATGCCATCAAGTACTCTCCCCACAATCAGTTGGTTAACCTGACCCTGACTCGCCAGCAAGAGTGGATCACCATTCAAATCCAGGATCAAGGCATTGGGATTCCTGAAACCGATTTAGAGCAACTGTTTGACTCATTCCATCGAGGCAGCAATGTGGGTAAAATTCCCGGCACTGGCTTGGGACTGGCGATCGTCTATCAATCGGTGCAAATTCATCATGGCACCCTATCGGTGCAGAGCGATGTTGACACGGGCACTACGTTTACGGTTAACCTGCCACTCAAGGTCATACCGATTTAAACGGATTGGTGGGCACATCAAAGTTCAGGAGGGGCTTGGCACTGCCAAGCCCGTACCGGGATCTGTTGTGGTTGCAATTCAAATTGGTATCAGAAGCCAGGAGTTAGGGGATAGGGAGTAATGTACTGCGGCGTAAGTTTGGCAACTCTTGTAAAGGTGTCAGGTGCTAGGTGTCAGGAATAGTAGGTAGATTTACGCCAAGCTCTACTAGGGCGTGTTTTAAAACCTTTTGGCATCATGGAGATAGTGCAGATGTACTGAGTAATTTCCATGATTCTCCCACCACAAAAGCAGATCCGTCGGGGTGAAATGACTGATCAGCCGTGGAATCAGATCAAACCCCTGCTGCCCCCCAAAAACCGCCTACTGGATGTCCTGCCAAAGACCATCGCACCATCATCAATGGCATCTTGTGGATTCTCAGAACGGGTGCCCCCTGGCGCGACTTGCCGAGTCGCTAGGGGTCGTGGTCAACTGTTTCTGGACGGTTTTACCACTGGCGCAAAATTGGCTTATGGCA